>CAZSOF010000314.1:1407-3036 GCA_964607685.1 uncultured Acidimicrobiaceae bacterium
GGGGTGCCAGAACGATCCCATAGGGGGAGCGTAGTGATGGGTCGGTTGGTTGTGCCCTTCAGCGATCGGTGCCGTTTGTCCCGCTCGGGGAGGCATCCGGCCCTGGGAGCGGACGGATCACGCTCGTAGCATCAGCAAGATCATGACCGATGTCGTTGCCCGGGCGGTGACCTCGTTGCCGACGGACCTCACCGACTTGCTGGAGTCCAGTGTTGTGGAGGGTTATGAGTTCGTGCAGCGTCTGGTCGAGGACTGGGAGGAAGGGGCCAATCGGTTCGACCGGGCAGGCGAGGTTCTCCTCGAGGCGCGTGTCGAAGGTCGTCTCGTCGCCGTGGGTGGCCTCAACCGGGACCCCTACCTCGACGATCCGGAAGTGGGTCGTATCAGACATGTCTACGTCCATCCCGAAGCGCGTGGCAATGGCGTCGGGCGTCTCCTCCTCGACACGCTGGTGAATCACGCTCGGCACGTCTTCCGTCGGGTGCGGGTCCGAGCCGTTCCGCCAGAGAGGGGGTCGTTCTACGAGCGTCTCGGATTCTCCCCATCATCGGATCCCGACGCTACGCACGAGGTGCGTGTGTAGCCGCATCGAGCAGTGTCTTTCGGCCCTACCGGCGCTGTCGCGGGCACCCGAGAATCGCAATGGAGGTGAAACATGACCGTTCAACAAGGTCGATCAGAGCTCACCGAGTCACAGCCTCAGGATCCCCTCTACCGCTGGGCGAGGGAGCGGGCCGAGATGCTTCAAGGCCTCTACATCCACGTGCTTGTCTTCTTTGTCATCAATGCCGGCCTGTTTGCCGTCAACTACTTGACCAGGGGTGACGACGGGGCGTGGTGGTTCTATTGGCCGCTGCTCGGTTGGGGGATCGGGCTGGTGATACACATCCTGGTGACCGTAACTCCGCTCTTCTCCGACGAGTGGGTGGAGCGTCGCGCCCAGGCCATCGCCGCCAAGAGGAGGTAGACCTTCCGCAGGACTGCTCACGAGCAGGGGCGCCCAGGCGACGCGCTGCTCGCGAGCAGGCGGTCTGTTAGCTCTTGGCCTCTACCAAGGCGCCCTCGTAGTTGGCGGTGAAGTCACTCAGGTCCTTGAGAAACTCCAGTGATCCGTCGAGCAAAAGCTCTTTGGGCGGATGGATCGCCGGATCCTTGCGCTTGGTCACGTTGGTCAATTCCACCGCAGGAGGGCACTCATCGCGCCGGGAAAGTACCAAAGCGTGCTGCTGGATGGGGGGTTGAATCCACGGGCTCAGCCCGCACCCTTGGCCGCTACTGCCAAGTTCGAGCAGCGGGTAGCGTGGATGCCATGCACGGTGGTGACATCAGGGTTCTCGAGGTCTTCGGCGACTCAATCGACCTGGGACGTGCTCACGGTGGCGTGTGTGTGGACATGATTCGCAAATACGCCGATGATCGGCTCAACCTGACCACTCGAGAGGAGTGGAGCGGGTGGATCGCCGACCGTGACCTGATCCTCGCTTGCGCAGACGAGACGCTGGCCCATCATGAGCGATTCTCCGAGAGCCTGTATGCCGAGATGCTGGCGATGGCCGAGGCTGCCGGCATCACGTCTCAGGAGGCCGTGGCCGTGGGCGGATTCACCGATCTCGTCGATGTCGTCCGCAG
>CAZSOF010000315.1:0-3021 GCA_964607685.1 uncultured Acidimicrobiaceae bacterium
ACGAGCTGGTGGACAACTACGGGGCCGACATCATCATCGGCGAGCTTCTCGCCAATGTCACCCTGGCGCTGGCCGATCGGCTGGCGGACAGGGATGTCATCTTCATGTCCCCGATCGGCTCTGCCGACGACCTGACCCAGCGGCTGGTCGACGACTACCCGAACTTCACCCGAGCCGGAGGCTGGACATCGAGCCAGCCCACGCATGTTCTCGGGCAGTGGGCCTACGACCAGGGATACGGGAGCGCAGCCACGATCTGCACCGACTATGCGTTCGGTCACGAGAACTGTGGTGGCTTCGTCCAGACGTTCACCGAAGCGGGTGGAGCGGTGGACCCGGCCCAGCAGCTATGGAATCCACTGGGCTCCACCGACCTGGGCACCTACGTCACCCAGCTTCAAGGGTTCCAGCCCGACGCCGTGTTCGCCCTGGAGGTCGGAGCCAGTGTCGCCGACTTCCTGACCAACTGGAGCAACTTCGGGTTAAAAGACCAGATCCCGCTGCTCGGTGGTGAGGTGTTGATGGATGTCTCCAACATCCGCAACGTCCCACCCGAGCAGGTCGTCGGTCTCATCTCGGCGGGCCATTGGGCCGAAGGTCTCGAACTGGGTGCCACCCAGGACTTCGTCGAGATCTTCGACGGTGCCACCGGGAACTTGCCTTCGTACTACGCCGCGGCGACCTGGAGCGCGGCGCAATACATCGACGAAACCCTCGAGGCCACCGGCGGAGACATATCCGATCGAACGGCTGCTCTCGAGGTGATGAAGGGCCTCGAGCTGGTCACCCCATTCGGGCCCTCCGTCCTAGATGACTACGGAAATCCGATCTACGACATCTACATCCGGGAAGTCGTGGAGAGAGACGACGGTCGCATCTGGAACGTCGTGATCGACACGTACGAGGACGTCGATCAGTTCTGGCCAAAGACCCCTGAGGAATACCTCCAGCAGCCGGTCTACAGCCGGGACTTCCAAGGCAACGCCGCCGGATAGGGAAACAATGGCCGATCCGGTCCTGGTAGTCGACGACGTCACGGTCCGCTTTGACGGCGTCACCGCGCTCGACGGCGTCCAGCTTCGGGTTGAGCCCGGAGACCGATGGGCGGTGATCGGACCAAACGGGGCCGGAAAGACCACGTTGTTTCGAACCATCATGGGAGAGGTGTACCCGACCCTGGGTCGGGTACACCTCTTTGGCTCTGATGTCTCCCGTGTGCCGCCCCACAAGAAGGCTCAACAGGGGCTGGCGAGGACCTTTCAGATCACGAACCTGTTCAACGCACTGACGGTGGAGGAAAACCTCATCGTCGCCGCACAAGCGCGCAGCTCTTCACGATTCGCCAGCTGGAGACCGCTTCGGATGCGTGGCTGGCTCGACGAGCGCATCACCTCGGCTCTTCGCCAGGTCGGGCTCTCGGAGCGACGGCACCATCAGGTGTCGGAGTTGTCTCACGGCGAGCAGCGCCAGTTGGAGATTGCGATGGCCTTGGCGGCAGAGCCCAGGCTCTTACTCCTGGACGAGCCCGCGGCCGGACTGTCGGCGGCGGAGCGCAGGAGCATGCGCGATCTCATCTCGTCACTCCCTGCGGAGTTGCCCATGGTGTTGATCGAACACGACATGAGCATCGCTCTCGACCTCGCCGAGCGGGTGGTCTGCCTGGACAACGGGCAGCAGATCGCCGAGGGCACTCCGGGGGAGATCAGAGCCAACCAGCGTGTTCAGGACGTCTATTTGAGAAGCGAATAATGCTCCAGGTGGAAGACCTCCGTGCCTCCTATGGAACCGCAGCCGTGCTGACAGGCACCTCGATCACCGTCGACGATGGCCAAGTGGTGGCGCTGCTCGGACGCAACGGTATGGGCAAGACCACCCTTGTCCGGGCCATCGCGGGTGTGGTCCCTCCTCAGGTCGAAACCGGTTCGGTCAGATACCGGGGCCAGGAGTTGTTGGGCCAGGAGAGTTACGACATCTCCCGTCTCGGCATCGGGTACGTGCCCCAGGGCCGGCACGTCTTCGGGAGCTTGAAGGTGGTGGAGAACCTGGAGATAGTGGCCCGCTCGGGGCAGGGGGCGCTGGAACCGTGGACCGTGAGCCGGGTCTTCGAGCTGTTCCCTCGTCTCGGCGAGCGGGCGTCGAGTTATGCCAGGAATCTGTCCGGTGGTGAACAGCAGATGCTGGCGATCGCACGTGGGCTGATGACCAACCCGACGCTCTTGTTGATGGACGAGCCCTCCGAAGGACTGGCTCCCACTGTCCTCAAGGTGATTCGCGAGCGACTCGAGGAGCTGAAGGGCCCCGATCTCTCGATTCTCCTCGTGGAGCAGAACTTCGGTCTCGCCCTGAAGCTCGGTGATCGGATCGAGATAATGGCCGATCACGGCCAGATCGTTTGGCAAGGCACACCAGGCGAGCTGGAGGGCAACGAGGCGGTTGCCCGTCAGTACCTGGGTGTCTAGGGCAGAGGAGCCGGTCACAGCTAGGCTCGGTATCGGAACCAGGAAGGGAGAGTGCCATGGCCAACATCTCCATGCTCGAGATCGATGACTTGCTGGAGACCAGTCTGGCGCCCTACGTCAAGAAATGCCTGAAACACCGGGCACCCGACCCTGCCTTCCACGCCATACAGGGTCACAACGAAGACTTGTCGCGGTTGATGTACATCGCCTGGGGCACGGTCTTCAACACCGGCGCCATAGACCACACCCTCAAAGAGATCATCCGAATCCAGCTCTCTCGAGCCGTCGACTGCAACTACTGAGGGAACGTCCGATCCGCTTCGGCGAAGCGGAAAGGTCTGACCGAAGAGCGGATCGACGAAGGTGTCGACAACTTCCGTGACAGTGACGTCTTCACCGAGAAGGAGCGAGTCGCCCTCGAGTACAGCCACTTGATGCAGCACACACCCGAGAAGATCGACGAGGCGTTCTACGCCCGACTCGGCGAGCACTACTCGATGGCCGAGATCATCGAGCTCGGTGTCTTCATCGGATTCAATGTCGGCTACCACACCTTCTTCCG
>CAZSOF010000316.1:0-2998 GCA_964607685.1 uncultured Acidimicrobiaceae bacterium
TGATCGGTGGTCGGTAGGTTCGTTTCTTATGAGTGACAGACCCTTTGCCGTTGTCGCTTCCTCAGGTACGTCTCGACCGAGATACGAGAGCGGTGTCCAGTTCGACCATCGGTGGACGGATGAAGGGGTGGTCGTTGAATCTGACTTCACAGGCGGACATCTGCTGAACCTCGCCATCGCCGGATGCGTACTCAACGACGTTCACCGTGAAGCTGAGCGTCTCGGGATTCCGGTCGACGGTGTGAGGGTTTCAGCGTGGGGAGACTTTGACCGAGAGACGTGGAAGTCAACTGGGGTTGGCTACACGGTCAAAGTTGACTCCTCGGCATCAGCGTCTGAGATCGATGAGTTGCTGGAAGTCGTCGACGAGGTGGCTGAAATCCCGAAAGCGCTCCGAGCGGAAGCATCCGTCCGGCGCACATAACGGCACATATGCGCTTTGGTCTCTTGGTACGTTCCAGGATGCCGATGAGGAGGTCTCGTGTCCGCTGATGAACGAATCCAAGAGCTAGCGCTCGTCTTGCCTCGCCACCCGAGCCAATCGCCTCATATGTCACGTTCGCGAGGAGTGGCAATGTCGTGTACACGTCGGGTCATGGGCCACTCCGAGCGGACGGCACGTGGATTGTTGGCCAGGTTGGCACCGATCTCACTGTTGAGGAGGCAGCCGAGGCTGCCCGGGTCACTGGGCTGGGCCTGATCGCCACGTTGCGGAATCATCTGGGGTCGCTGGATGCGGTGAGTCGTGTTGTGAGGCTTCTAGGGATGATCAACTGCACGCCCACGTTCGTTGACCACCCGGCGGTGATCAACGGCTGTTCAGACCTGCTCGCTGATGTCTTTGGGGAGGCCGGTAGGCATGCCAGGTCGGCGGTTGGCGTCTCCTCGCTCCCGATGGGAATCCCAGTCGAGATCGAGGCAATCGTGGAAACAAGGTGAACCGAGCGAGCACAGAACGGCACATGTTGAGCGGGCCACGGCACAGTCAGGCGGCCCTAATCCCTCGGCTGCAGCATCCTCCACGCCGATTCTGAGCATCGTCTCCCCGTCCACCGCCCACACCACATTGTTCTCCGTCTCCCCGATGTACCTGTCCACAACCTCGGCCAACTCCACCGTCATCACGTCCCGATCACGCCCTCAGCCACCGGGAACACGACACCGTCCCCCTCAACGTCACCCAGCGCCCGGACTGACCTTCCACACCGTCGCCGGTTCCTCGAACCCTTTCAACTCGAATTGGCCCATCGGGGCGAACTCGAATCCTTTGCCCATAGCCAACTGACGCACCGTGTCCGAAGCGACGATCTCCCCGGCATCACCGAGGTCGGCGACCCGGCTGGCATAGGCGACCACCGCACCGTGGATGTCACCGCCCTCCTCGATCGGCTCACCTGCCGCCATGCCGATACGGAGTTGCAGGGAGTCGGGATCTCGGTTGGATTGGAGATCGAGTGCGAATCGGAGGGCTGCGGTGTTGGACCCGAACGAAACCAGTGAACCGTCGCCGAGGTTCTTGATGACCCGCCCCCCGTGTTGGTGAGTGAGGTCTCCCACACGTTGTTCCACTGCTCGCATCGCCTCACGGCCTTGTTTGTCGCCGACCCGTGCCATGAACTTGGTGGAGTCGACGATGTCGGTGAACACAACGGTGCGAAATCCGGCAGGAATCGGTTGGGTGGCAGGGTGTTCCAGTCCCAGAAAACCGTGGATCGCTTCCAGGGTTGCGGTCCTGTCGGACCAATACGGAGCAAGGGTGCCATTGACGAGCCGGAGTTGGGAACCGGAGATCGCCGCCGCAAGATTGCGGGCGTCCTCGCTCGCACGATCCCAAGAATGCGGCGAACTCATCACCAGCGTGGGAGCCTCCACCTGCCGCAACAAAGGTTCCGAATCCCATCTCAACACTCCAGTCGATACACCGGCTCTCGTCTGCCACGAATTGGCGATTCGCTTTACTGGCTCCCGGTCATCTTCAGCGACGAATGACTGCCAGATACTCAGGAAAGTCCTGCTCCTCTCGGATTCGAGATCCAACAACGCTTCCTCGGCCCGCAAGGCATCGGCGATATGGCTCGATGCGACATTCGCCATGCCATTGCAGAGGATCAACTCCGAGACGAGGTCAGGGTGAGTTGCGGCAAACTCGATTCCTACCGGACAAGCGACGCTCGTCGCTTGAAGGGCGAAACTCTCCAGCGCGGTCGCAGCGATGACTGCCTCGATGTCAAGGCACAGTTCGCTGGTAGAGGTCGGGGTCTCCCAGCCGCCGGGCCGGTCCCTCGACAACCCGATCCCTCTCCAGTCGAAGCGGACCACCCGATACCTTTCTGCCATCTCTAGATAGAACGAGGCGATCGAGGGGACTTCCCACTCAAATTCGGCGTGAGTCAGAGTGAAGTTCTGGATCATGACGACCGGTTTGCCCTCACCGATCTCCCAGAAGGCAATATCCACCCCGTCCTCAGTGGTGGTGAACCGAATATCCCGATTCGGCTGAGTCACGGGTCGCAGAGTAGCGAGCGGCCTCGATCAAAGACCGGCAGTCTCCTGTCCACCCCCGCTCGATAGGACTGAGGTTGTACTCACACCGGGCACCCCCACACCACGTCCCTCTCCGTGTCCCCTATGTACCTGTCCACCACCTCCGCCAATTCCACCGCCATCACCTCCCGATCCCGCTTTGGATCAACCCGGAACACCCCAATCTGGACTGGATCGTTGCTGGGCGTGCGTCACGACCGGTGGGAGGAATAGCAGCGACAAGCGACAACCGACCGTCCGCATCCTCACCATGGCACAGTCGAACTTCATGCCCTGGCGCTTTCGACGAGAGGCCCGTCAACGAACACATCAGCCGATTCGCCGACCCCGCCGTCGAGGGCAGACGATCGCCACTTCAGCGTTCCAGGACTATTCCGGAGGTTCCTCCTCCGGTGGTTCCCAGTTGTTGCAGTTGGCCGACGGGTGGTCGTCATCCCAATCCAAATCCTCCGGC
>CAZSOF010000317.1:0-2981 GCA_964607685.1 uncultured Acidimicrobiaceae bacterium
CCCGTCAATGGTGTTGGAGCCCAACCAGGCGCCGATGAGTGCCCCTGTGGTCGCCACCAACAAACCTCGGGTCTTTGTCTTCCGGGGCCAGTCGCGGTGTACCCAGGCCCAATAGATGCCCAAACCGATCGGCGCGCCTGCTGCGAGAACAGCAAGCGGCTGGTTGTCGAGAGCAACCGATGGCACGGTGACGAGCACGATCAAACCGCCGAGCGCCCACCCTCCCAGTCCCAGGATGATGGGGTTAATCGATCGGAGCACGGCGCTGGCCGCGGAACTGAAGTCTCCCCGCGTGTTGACCCGGCGAACCATCCACGCCAGTGAGAACAGCGCGAGTAGTCCGAGTCCGACCATGCTGCCCGTGGCGAGTTTGGCGATTCCCGTCAGTGTCGAGGAGGGCCTGAAGTCGATGCTTTGCGGTTCATATAGCGAGTCGTCGGCCTGGCCGCTGTCAAAGAAGGTGTTGATCAACAGGGTGCCGGCCTCGGGTTGCTCGGCCCAGAAGCTGGCCGTGTGCCCGAATCCGGGCAACACGACCTCGCGGCCGTTGGGCAGATAAGGGAGGAGCTCGTCGGTCGCGACCTGCGGCGGAGTCGAAACGTCCAGCTCTCCGCCGATGAGGAGGGTCTCCACCTCCGACACCCGGACGTCGTCGTACGTGTCCTCCTCCAATGCGACTGGCCACGCGTCGACCAGCCGGCCGCCACTCCAGAAGAACGCGTTTGCGGCATGGACGAGGCCGGAACTGTCCTCCCAGCCGGCGGAGGAGAAGTAGTCCCGTGCAGCCTCGGCATCGATCCTTCCCGCAGCCGCAGACTGACCCCAGACGAAGACCTTCGGGAACAACAGGTCACCGACAACCGATGCAAGCCAGAATCCGCTCGCGTCACCTTCCTCTGCGGAGAGCCACGCGTCGAACGTCGCCAACGGACCGGGCGGGAACGCCGCTGACATTGGCTCCATGAGCCCGAGGAAGGACAGAAGCCGGACGTTGCCCCCCTTGATCGGTAGCAAGAACCATCGTTTGGGCATGTCGGCGGCCGTCCGCTGCACCAGCGCGGCCAGATTGTCGGTGCGGGCACGGCACATGGCGTCCTCGGCGCATAGTTCGGAGTAGCGGTCGAACTGCTCGTCGGTCACCTCCGGGTCGTAGACCAATGAGCCGGGCGGACCCACCCCGATCATCACCGACCGGTGGATGCTCTCGGGGTACCGCCAGCTGTAGATCATCGCCGTGCGCGTCCCGCCGCTCTCGCTCAGAAGGTTGATGCGGTCATAACCCAACGCCACCCGTGCCAATTCCAGATCGTCAACCTGCTGCACCAACCCGTAACTCGTAAGATCGGCACCGTTGTCGGCCAGTCGCTGTGCGCAGGCCTGGAAACCGTCGGCCTGTGCGCGGAATGATTCTTCGGCCAGGAAATCGGCCGATTGGCTGAGTACCGCCTCGACCTCGGGACAGTCGAGCCGCACCGAACCATCGATCCCCCGGTAGCCGACCAAGACGACGTCATGGTTCTCGACAAACCGGCTCGCCATGACAAACCGCATGTTGGACAAACCCGGCCCCCCGGTGAGGTGGAAGATCGGCTCGACGGGACGGTCCGAACGTGCGGGGATACGTATGACGGGCAAGGCGATGAGACGAGAATCGGGATCGGTCCTGTTCTCGGGGACCACCAGCGTTCCGCAATCGGCGGCATAGACGCCGTCTTCTGTTTCGTAGTCACAGGGCCCCAGGACAAGGTCACCCGCCCCCGCCTCGGAGGGAACCTCCACGGACGGTTCCGGTGCGAAACGAAGGTAGCCGAGTCCCAACCCCAATAGGACAATCACTGCCAAGGCGACGATCCTGCCGAGACCAAAGACTCGAACCGAAGCAGTCGTCTGGTCACTCCTTTCTACGCCTCCCATGTTCAGGCGCTTTCATGTGGCATCCCACGAGGAGCCAAACCCACGTGGATGACGCCATCACTTGTCGTTTGACCTTCTGAGATGAACTTCTCCTCGGGCTTCTAACTACAGAAGTTCGCCGGGTCGTTGCCAGAGGATCATGGCTCTTGACTCTTGCCTCCAGAGTCTGTAAGCAGTATGTCGGTTTCACCTTCGAGATCGCACCATGCGCCGGTGTCGGAGTGGTTGCTCATCGAGGTGACGACGATGCGGTGAAGGGGCGCCGTTGAGAACCCGTCCATCCACACCAACCCGGACCACCCGCCCGAAACCCCGCCAGCCAGACCAACAGGTCTTCGTATCCATCGTCGCTGGCTCGAAAGTGCTCCACCGCAAGGAGACCAAGGAGGCCACCAGTGGCGTCCACCGCAGCCGCCACATGAAAGTCGGCACGAGTGTCCACACCACCAGTCACTTCTACGATTCCCATCGCCGCCCCTTTCTCTCAAACACGGGCAAAGGGGTGGTCGCACACCGGGACGGCGGAACGGACCCGACCGAACCGGGTCAATCAGTTCAACACGAGATCCGCCGCCCGACCGGTGGGCGCCACACCGGAATCATCGCTCCCAGCCGGTTCGGCGCTCTTGAATCGGTGGATTTCGCCTCGAGCCGGTGTTGGCGGTTGACACCGCAGCCAGGGTTGTGGAGTAGACGACCTTGTTCGCCGCCTGCCAGGCGATCCCGCCTTCTACGGCTCCGCGGACCTGCCAGCGCTATCGGACCACGCGGTAGCGGAGGTAGACCACTCTCGAATTGAAGCTGCGGGACTCGATAAGTTCGAGGTTCACTCGGTGCTTGCGTTGGGGAAAGAAGGGAGTGCCACCGCCAACCAGCACCGGGTAGACCCTGACCCGGTACTCGTCGATCAGACCCAACGCGGCCGCGTCGGCGGCGAGAGTCGCGCCGCCGATCGCGATGTCGCCCTCCCTCGACTCGGCTCGCAGCCGCTCGATCTCCTCCGCAAGGTCGCCGGAGGCCAGGCGGGCATTGCCCTGCACCGCCGACAACGTGGTGGAGAACACCAC
>CAZSOF010000318.1:0-2976 GCA_964607685.1 uncultured Acidimicrobiaceae bacterium
GCCGGGTTCCTGGAGCACACCGACCACCACATCGGGCGCATGCTCGACTTCCTCGAAGAGATCGGCGAACTGGACAACACGTTGATCATGGTGCTCTCCGACAATGGCGCCAGCGCCGAAGGGGGCCCGAGCGGTTCGATCAACGAGAACAAGTTCTTCAACTTCGTCCCCGACGACCTGCAGCAGAACCTGGCGGCGATCGACGATCTCGGAGGGCCCAAGTACTTCAACCACTATCCGTGGGGGTGGACCTGGGCCGGGAACACCCCGTTTCGTCGTTGGAAGCGTGAAACCTATCGGGGCGGGATCAGCGATCCGTTCATCGTGCACTGGACCGACGGAATCAGCTCCCGGGGCGAAGTGAGGACTCAATACGCCCATGCCATCGACATGGTTCCCACGGTGCTCGACCTGATCGGGGTGGAGCCGCCGAAGGAGATCAGTGGCGTGGCGCAAGCGCCGATCGAAGGCGCCAGCTTCGCAGAGGTCCTGCGAGATTCAGAGTCGACCAGCGCTCGAGTGACCCAGTACTTCGAGATGTTCGGGCACCGCTCCATCTACCACGATGGCTGGCGTGCTGTCTGCCCCTGGCCCGGAACGTCCTTCACCGAGGCGGGAAGGGAGTTCGGCACTCCCATCACTGCCGAGACTCTCACCGAGTTGGACGCAACCGGCTGGGAGCTCTACCACGTCGCCGAGGATTTTGCCGAAAATCACAACATCGCAGACCAGCATCGAGACAAGCTCATCGAGATGATCGCCCAGTGGTACGTCGAGGCAGGCAAGTACAACGTGCTGCCCGTGGACGCCCGCGGACAACAACGATTCGCCGAGCCTCGCCCCACTATCACAAAGGATCGTTCCCGATACGTCTACTTCCCCGGCACCCAGGAGGTGTCGGCCAGCGTGGCGCCGAAAATCCTCAACCGGCCGCACAGCATCACCGCCCTCGTGGACATACCCGACGAAGAGGCAGAGGGAGTCCTCGTTTCCCAGGGCGGGATCGACGGCGGGTTCAGCTTCTACCTCAAGGATTTGCGGCTGCACTATGCGTACAACTACGTGGCCGATCAGCACTTCCACGTTGAAGGTGATACCGAGGTTGCGCCGGGGAGACACGTGCTCAGCGTCGAGTTTCAGCCCACTGGAGAGGCCGACCCTCACAACGGGAAGGGAACACCGGGTGACATCAAGCTGTTCATCGACGGCGAGGCCGCCGGAAAAGGACACCTACCTGTGACGATTCCGATCTTGATGGGATTGGCGTCAGGGGTCTCGGTCGGCACCGATGCCGGTTCCCCCGTTACCGACGAGTACGAGGCCCCGTTCGAGTTCACCGGGCAGATCGAGAAAGTGGTGTACGACGTCTCCGGCGAGAGCATCGTCGACCACGAGGCAGAGATTCGAGCCGCACTGGCTCGACAATGATGGTGATGTAGCCGATCACCCCATTTGATAGCCCGCTCGAACTGGAAGGCTTCGACCAACCGGCACCGTATATAGATTCTCACCACCCCTTACATAGTCGGCATTATGTGCGCCCCCTGCCTTCCTCTTGGGGTGGTGTTTCCTCCTCTTATCGACCTTCTACGATTGCCGCGGTGAGCATGTTCTTGTCTACCAATGGAGACAGCGGGCATGCTGTACACGCGTACTTGCATCCAATAACAAAACCAGTCCACCACCAAGAAGAAACGCCGGTACTGCCACGACGATGAGCCAGGGTGGCCATTGACCGAGTATCGCAGCAGCCCCCATCGGATGAGGCAGACCATTCCGTCGATAGATCTCCGGCAGCGGAGTGGGTGCGGCAACCAGGCGGGCACCCGGCCCTCATACGGTGGGTTGGCTTCGGCGGAAGTTCCACTGGAGGTTGAGGGCCGGATGCTCGTATCCATCGTCCAATAAATAGACCACCCCGTCAGAGGATGAAGCCCTTTAGTGAACAACAGACGTACGTGTCGGCTCCTCAAATGGTTCCAGGAGGGACCAACCCACCCGGTAGCTCATGCACATGCCGCCATCCCGAGGCTGTCGGCCTCTCCCCTGAGGAACAAGATTCAAAGCCCCTACCTGTCAACAGCAGTGTTAGCCTGCGGGCAGGAGGCGCAATGAGAAGACCGAACACGAGGTATTTGCTCCTTTTCGCCTGTGTGGCCCTGGTGGTGGGGGCCTGCGGCGGCGCATCCGAGGAAGTGGTACAGGGTGGGTTGGCCTATGACGAATGGTGGGTTGTTGCCGGGCTGGATGAGCCGACCGGAGACCAGGCTCTGTGGGCGACTCAATCCACAAACGAACGAGAGGGCCCGGATACGTATCGCTGCAAGGAGTGCCACGGCTGGGACTACAAAGGCGCAGACGGCGCCTACGGGTCGGGGTCTCACCGCACTGGATTCCCCGGGATTTTCGCATCGGCCGACAAGTCGGTCGATGAGTTGGAGACTGCACTCACCACCGGTGATCACGACTTCTCGGTAATGGGCGAGGACCAGATCGCCAATCTGATCGCCTTCATCCAGGAGGGTCTGGTGGACTATGGCCAGTACATCGACAGCGATACGGGGTCGATTATCGACGCCGACCTGGAGAATGGGGAGGACCTGTACACCGGCCTCTGTCGCGCCTGCCACGGCAGCGACGGGAGAGCGCGGAACTTCGGGTCCGAGGAGGAGCCTGAGTACCTGGGAGACCTGGCCGCAGACAATCCGTGGGAGGCCTTCCACAAGGGCAGGTTCGGACACCCGGGCAGCGATCCTGAGATGCCGTCGACGCTAATGGAAGGCTGGACCATCGAAGAGGTGAGAGACGTCATCGGCTACGCACAAACCCTCGACGAGTAGAGCCTTCCCTTTTCTGGGGGCTAGGTGGACGGTCAAACCATAAGACGTCATCCCAATTTCGAACCGGCGGACTCGGCAGAGTTGGCATCGACCGGCTGCAGCTAGGAAGTCTGCTATCGAGCCTGTCCACTTCTCG
>CAZSOF010000319.1:0-2949 GCA_964607685.1 uncultured Acidimicrobiaceae bacterium
CTACCTCCTGCTTCAGCCGTTCAACCCGCTGGACAAGCGAAACATGGTCGGTTTCTTGGTGGCCGATTCGACACCGGGCCGGTATGGAAGGCTGATCGACTACCGGATGCCACAGGGCAAACTGGTCGACGGGGCCGAGCAGGCCGGTCAGCGCATCGAACAGGACGCCGAGATCAGCCAACAGCTGACTCTGTGGCGTGGTGAGGGGTCGGACGTGATCAAAGGCGACCTGCTGGTGGTTCCCATCGAGGAATCGGTCGTCTACCTACAGCCCGTCTTTCTCGAGGAGTCCGGTGGCTCGTTCCCCGAGTTCCGCAGGGTGGCGGTGGTCTACAGCGACCATGTGGAGTGGGCCGATTCGCTCGACGGCGCCCTGGAGCTTGTGTTCGGGGTCAGCGAGGGTGGTGAAGACGGCGATGGGGAGCCGGTGGAGCCGCCCCCAGATGGCTCGTCGAACCTCGAGGTACTGATTGCTGAAGCCCAAACCGCGTTCGCCAACGCCGAAGCCGAACTGCGGGCCGGTGACCTGGCCGGCTACCAGAGATGGGTGGAGGAGGCGCAGTCGATTCTCGAAGAGATTGCTGGTTTGGTGGGCACTCAGCCCAACGCCTCGGCCGGCCATCCCGTCTGAGGGTTGGTGCGAACGATGCCCTAGGCTGGTTGTCACATGGCCAAGGACACCGAGGAATACATCCGCATGCGAGGCACGGTCACCAAGATGCTCCCCGACTCCACATTCGAGGTGAAGCTGGAGAGCGGGTTCGAGCTGCTGGCCAAGCCTTCGGGGCGGATGCGCCGCGGTCGTGGCATCCGGGTCCTCCCCGGCGACCAGGTGGATGTCGAGGTGTCGACCTACGACCCCACCCGGGGTCGAATCGTCTGGCGCTACCGGTAGACGAGTAACCCTTCTCACACGATCCAAACGGCAGGTCGACGTCGTCTTCATTCTGTACACCATCTGGTGTATATTGGTGTATATGAGCCGCACCAACATCGACATCAACGACGAGTTGGTCCGAATGGTGATGGAGAGGTACGACCTCCGCACCAAGAGGGAAGCGGTCAACTTCGCCTTGAGAAAGGCGGTCGGCAATGTCATGTCCAAACAGGAGGCTTTGGCAATGGAGGGGTTTGGCTGGGATGGCGATCTCGACGAGATCAGGGCGCCGATGAAGATCGAGCAGTGGGATTGAGATGGTCCTCCTGGATACCTCGGCGTGGGTGGAGTACCTGCGAAAGACAAACAGCAGCGTGAATGTGAAGGTCCGAGAGACATTGATCGAGGACGTTCCGATCGCCACCACCGATGTTGTGATCCTGGAGTTGCTCTCGGGTGCTCGATCACCAAACACGAAGACCCAGATCTGGGGTCTCTTGAACCGATGCACCATGCTCCCCGTGCGACCGCTATTCGAGTACGAGCGTGCCGCTGACCTGTTCGTACGTTGTCAGGCAAGAGGTTTCACGCCAGCCAACACCAATGATCTTCTAATCGCATCGGTGGCCATCGCCAGGGACGTGCCTCTCCTGGCGTTCAATTCCGACTTCGAGCGGATCGCCGAAGTGTCGAGTCTGAAACTGGCCGCGTAGGCTCGATCTATGCGTCTGGCAAGGGTGATGCTCAGAGTCAGTGATGTCGAGCGCTCACGTCGCTTCTGGGAAGAGGTTGTCGGCCTCGAGGTTGTCTCTGCTGCGGGACCGTTTGTGTTCCTCGACGGTGATGGGGTGCAAGTGGCGCTGAATCAGGTCGACGGCACCGTCGAGGACGAGTCGCTCACCGAGCTGGTCTTCGAGCTCGAGGACGTGGTTGGCGCTTACAACGAGTTGGCGGAGAGGGGGGTGCCGTTCGAGGTCGAGCTGCGCCCGGTCACCTCAGATGGAGAGCTCGACCTCATGGCGGCGCATTTCCGGGACCCCGACGGGCACTATGCCAGCGTTACCGGCTGGGTTCGTCTCGAGCCTGTGCAGATGCCCTGAATCGGCATCAGACTGCCGGTTCGAGCTCTTTACGCATCACATTCATGGCGGCGAGGATCATGAGCAGTGCCGTGATGGTTGCGAAGTTGGCCAGCCAGTGAAACCCGGCGATGTCTTTGACGAAACCCGACGAGAAGGCTGCGGAGGCGCCCAGCACACTCATGGCCACGTCGGCCAGACCCTGAGCGCCCACCCGTTCTCCAATGGGAAGGCTTTCGGTGAGGAGAGCCGAGCCGGCGATCAGCGCGAAGCTCCATCCCAGTCCCAGCAGGAACAGACCGATGAAGATGAGGCTGGGCACGTAACCAGCCACCACAGCAGCGATTGTCCCCAGACCGAGGATCCCGGCCCCGGCCCCGATGGTTCGCAGCCGGCCGAAACGGTCTGCCCAGCGCCCAATGAGGGGAGCCAGCCCGAACATGCCCAGCACATGCACCGAGATGACGATGGTCGACAGTTCGGCGTGCCCGTGGTCTCTCATGTGCAGTGGTGTCATGGTCATGACGGCCACCATCGCCATCTGGCTTGCAGCCATCACGAGGATTGCCAGCCGTGCCTTTCGATTGGGCCATATGGCAGCCCATGATTTGCTGGCACCGCGAAATGGGTTTTCCAGCGGGGCGTCGGGATCGACGCCACCGGCCACCTGTAGCGGATCCGGCCGCAGGAATGAGGAGACGATCCCCCCGGCGGCGGCGAAACCGACGATGCCCAGGACCATGGGGGCCACCCAGTTGGCCAGCGCGAGATCGACACCGATTCGGTTGGCCCAGAGAGCGGCGGGGGGTCCGAGGACGGCGCCGATCGTGCCCACCCAAACCACAAGGGCGATCGAACGGGCCCGTCGGTCCTCTTCGGCCAGGTCGGCAGCGGCGAATCGGCTTTGCAGGTTCGAGGCGTGGGCCACGCCGAACACCGCCATCGCCGGCACCAGCAGCCAGAACCATCCCGACTGACCGGCGGCGATGGCGA
>CAZSOF010000320.1:0-2938 GCA_964607685.1 uncultured Acidimicrobiaceae bacterium
GATGTCCAAAGTTGGAGCTGTGCTCGTGACTGTCGGAGTCGTGGTGGCCGTGGTACCCGTCGACTGGCTGACCGTCGTCACCGACGCCCGCTGGGAGAGGGAGATCATCGCGTTCGTCGGCCTCGTCGGCGCCGGGTTCGCCGCCGGCTGGCCGTGGGCCGTCCGACATGGCGGCAGCCTGGCCGTTCGCTCCTATCTGTGGGTGAGTGTGTTCGTCGTGAGTGCCACCATCTACGTGGTATCCGTGTCACCGCTGTTCCTGATCTTGGCGTTCTCGGTTCTGTTCACCGGCATGCTCGACTTGTGGTTCGGAAGGGCCCACGTCGCCGCTCAGAGTCTGCGAACCCGGTTGGACAACACCGACCAATCGTGATCGACGCGCTACGTATTCTCCACATCGCGATCGCCGCCGCCTGGTTCGGCCACAAGCTGCTCATCCCTGGAGACATCCACAGATCGGCTGCCGCCGACCCTTCGCAGGCTCAGGCGATGATCGACAGGCTGAAGCGAGCGGAGAGGCTCGGCAAGTGGACGGGCGTCGGGACCCTGCTATCCGGTGGCGCACTGCTGTGGGCGGTGGGAGTGGACGAAGTGGGCATCGGAGTGTGGGTGGGACTCGGGCTGGTCATCTGCGCCATCGCCCTGGGGGCAACGACCGCCCGAACTGCGTCGAACCATCTCCGGGAAGCGGTCACACGAGGCGACCGGGTGGGAGCGACCATCGCCGGGGGACGACTCAGCAGGGTGTTGGGTATGGAGAGCTTGCTGTGGGTTGGGGCCCTGACCGCAATGGTGGTCTAGATCCGCTGTCGTTCCCGGTGCTCCACCTCGCCGTCGGCGTGGATGGCAAAACGACCCTCCAGCCGGTCGTGCACAGGATCGGGACGTGACCAGGGCCAGCCGCCGAACTGGGTCCTCCGATAGTCCTCCACGGCTTGCCGGAGCTCCTCGGCGGTGTTCATGACGAAAGGGCCCATCTGAAAAACAGGCGCCCCGATCGGTCGGCCCTGGAGCATGAGGAACTCCGCAGGTCCGCCACGGTTCTCGAGCCGGGCCGGGACATCCGAACGGAGCCGGGCTCCAACGTCGGGTGTCACCACTGTCCGGTCGATGGCGACCTCGTCACCGAGGAAGCAGTAGAGGGTGCGGTTGGTGCCACCCGCCGCCGCTGGCAAGTCGTATACGACCCCCGGGCCGAGACGAATCAGCCAGATGGCGAAGTCGGTATCGGGGCGCGAGGCCCAAGAATCGGGTGGTGGCGAAGGGGGCACCGAGTCGCCGAGCCTGCCGGCAATGGCGTCGATCGACACCCCAGGAGCGGGCGACACCGTGGGGATTGCCTCACTCCACAACATCCCGAAGTAGGCATCGACCATCTTCGACTCCGGGGGCAGGTTGAGCCAGATCTGGAAGAGCTCGAGGGTGTTGCCCCGGGCCGGGTCGAGTAGCGGAAACATCTCGGCGTGCATGATGCCGCTACCGGTGGTCAGCCATTGGACATCGCCCTCCCCATAGCGTGCTGTCGCCCCCAGCGAGTCGGAATGATCGACATACCCCCGGCGGACGACGGTGACGGTCTCGAACCCGCGATGGGGATGCTGGGGGAACCCGGGGACCCTCACCCCGTGGTACATGCTCCAACCATCGAGATAGGAGAAGTCAGACCCCAGGTTGCGACCGTGAAGGGGGACTGTGGGCCCCAGTTCGTCGTTTCCCGGTGGATACTCATCCAGGTGATGGACCGTGAATAGGAACGGATCGAACCCCTCCCACGGAAAGCCGAGCTGGACCAGGTCTCTGATGGATGTCATCGCATTGGGATGCTATCGGTCACGAAGCGTTTCATTTCGAGATTCGGTCATTGGCCGGCGGCGTGGACGATCGGCGCCACCTTGGAGCCCAGCATCTCGATGCTGCGCAGCACCTGGTCATGGGGGAGCGTCCCCACACTCACGTGAAGCTCGAACCGGTTGACCCCGAGGACCTCCTTCCAGCGCAAGATCTTGGCGGCCACGGTGTCCGGGTCGCCGAGGACCAGTGATCCCTCCGGCGACCGCATCCATTCGAACTGGTCACGAGTCATCGGCCCCCACCCCCGCTCCCGTCCCAGCCCGGTCATCGCCGCTGCATATGAGGGGTAGTACTCGGTTGCCGCCTGCTCGCTGCTATCGGCGACGTAGCCATGGGCATGCACCGACAATGGCACCTCCTCGGGGGCGAACCCGGACTGGAGGAGCGTCCTGCGATGGAGGTCTGCCAGCGCCTTGAACCGGTCGGGGCTGCCCCCGATGATGGCCAGCGCCACGGGGAGCCCCCGGGAAGCTGCCCGCACGATCGACTGTGGTGTCCCACCCACCGCCACCCGCACCGGCAGGCGACGCTCGGTTCGGGGATATATCCCCTGCCCCTGGATCGGGGGCCGAAATCGGCCCTCCCAGTCGATTACATCGTCGCCGTCCCTGATCTGAAGCAGCAGGTCTAGCTTCTCGGCAAAGAGGTCGTCGTAGTCACCCAGCGAGTAGCCGAACAAGGGGAATGACTCGATGAACGAACCACGTCCGACCAACAACTCGGCACGGCCCGCCGAGATCAGGTCCAGTGTGGCGTATTGCTGGAAGACACGCACCGGGTCGTCGGTGCTGAGGATGGACACCGCGGGGAAGAGCCTGATCGTGGAGGTGCGACCGGCGGCAGCCGCCAGCACCACCGCAGGGGCCGACGAAGCAAAGTCGGGACGGTGATGCTCCCCGAGCCCGTAGACGTCGAGCCCTACCGATTCGGCAACCTCGATCTCCTCGAGGATCTGGCGCAGCCTCTCCCCATGGGTCACGGTGACGGTCTTCCCCTGGGCGGGGATGGTCTCGGCAAAGCTGGTGATTCCCAATTCCATACCCTCCCAACAACACGCGGCACGGCCCAGGGCTTCCCGTGGCGGCAA
>CAZSOF010000321.1:0-2903 GCA_964607685.1 uncultured Acidimicrobiaceae bacterium
TGTGGGGTGCCATCGGCTGGTCCTACGAGTTGTTGGACGACGAGGAGTGCCAGGTGTTCGAGATGATGTCGGTGTTCTCATCGACCCGGCTCGAAGCCATCGAGGCGGTGGCCGGTCAGGCCTTGGGCTCGGTAGACCTGTACGACAAGCTGGCATCCCTGGTGGACAAGAGCCTTCTCAAGAGCGAGGACGTCGACGGCTCGCGGCGGTTCTCAATGCTCTTGATGATCAAGGAATATGCGGCCGAGCGTCTCGCCTCCAATCCCGAGCGTGAGAGGGGAGTACGCCTGGCTCACGCCGAGTACTTCCGGGACTACACGAAGAGACTGAGCCAGATGCTCTCCGGGACGGAGCGCAAGCAGGTCCTCGATGACCTGTCCGAGGAGATCGGGAACCTGAGGACCGCGTGGAGGTATTGGCTCGAAGAAGCAGACCTGCCGCAACTCTTCTCGTTGCTCGACGGGTTGTGGGCGCTACACGACGCCAAGGGCTGGTATCACGCCGCCATCGAGCTGGCCAACAACACCCTGGATGTCCTGGCCACAGCCGAGCCGACGCCTGAGCTGGCCGCAGAGGAGTTGACTCTGCGCACCAGCCTGGCCCGGGCACTGATGGCGGTGAAGGGCTACAGCATCGAGGTGGAGCAGGCGTTCAGTGAGGTGCTGGAGATGTCACGCGCCGCAGGAGCCACTCAGCAGTTCCCGGTGCTCAGGGCCCTGGCCAGCTACTACATGAACATCGCCGACTGGGAGAGGGCACGGATTCTGGGGCTCGAGATACTGGAGATGGCCGAGCGCGAGAACGACGGGACGATGCTGATCGAGGGTCATTACGTCACCGGGACGGGCTCGGTGTTCACAGGGGATCTGGACACCGGTATGCCGCACCTCGACGAGGCCATCGCTCGTTTTAATCCGGCGACCCACGGTGCGGGCCGGTTCCGCCTCGGTCCTCATACCGGGGTGACCGCCCGGGTTGCCTCCGGGCTGACCCTCTGGCAATGCGGTAGCCTCGAGCAAGCCATCACCCGGTTGGCGGATGCCCTGGCCATCGCCGATGAGATGCGCCATCCCTACAGCCAGGCCTACGCCATCTATCACAACGGGTTTCTGGAGATGGCCCGGGGTCGTTTCCCCCAATGCCGGCAGCGTGCGCTGCAGTTGGGTGAGGTGGCAGCCGAGAACGACTATGCCGTGTGGCGGACACTGGCCACCGTCCTCGAAGGGATCTCCCGCACTTTCATGGGTCAGACCGAAGAAGGCTTGAAGCTCACCGAGGCCGGGATAGAGCTGTACCAGGGGCTGACCACCCCTCCGGTGTTCTGGCCGTACATCCTCTATCTGCGGGGAATGGTTCATGCCGCGGCAGGCGCCCCCGATCGGGGTTTGGAGCTGATCGAGGAGGGGATGGTGGTGATCGCCAGCGGTGGTCCGGTGATCCCCGAGTTCCACATCGCCAGGGGAGACGTGGTGCGAATGCTTCCCGCGCCCGACCTCGACGCCGCCGAGAACGCCTATCTGGCCGCGGTGCAGGCTTCGCAACCGGTCAGGATGAGGCTGCTCGAGCTGCAAGCCCTCACCCGGCTAGTTGGTCTGCGACGCGAGCGAGGAGTCGAGCCCGACGGCAGCGATGACTTGAGGTCGGTCTATGACCGGTTCACCGAGGGGTTCGAGGAGAACGATCTGGTGGCTGCCCGGGAGATTCTCGGTCTGGAGCGTGACCCTGCAGGGGCGGTGAGGTAGCGGCTGGCGCGTGGGACGCACCGGGGTGCGACCATCTGGCGGTTCCAATAGGGTCTTTCGGCCCAATCTTCCCAGCTAGCGCAGGTCTATGATCCGGAGGTGAGCTGCGGCGGGAGTCTCCACACTCGAGGCGCATGACCCGGTGAGCGAGAGGTCCTCCGCCGCTCGTTGACTGGTTGGGACAGGTGCAGCGTGGTGGCAAGGCCAATCGGCCACATGAGTGAATCCGGGTTGGGGGTCTGAGGTGCCTGCTCCGACCGAGCCCGTGACCGACGTGGCCGTAGCCCGATCCGAGCTCGAGGCATCAGCAACGACCACCTCAGTTGAGCCCGTAGCACTGAGACGACGGGTTCTGGCGGCGGCGTGGGTGGGTGCTTGGTTTGGCTCCGCTCTGGGCTTGGTGGCCTTCCTCGTGACCGTCGCCTCGTTGGCCGCCAAGACCGTTTTTGGATCCGGAGCCCTCACGCTGATCCCCTCGAGGTCGACGCTGGTGATAGTTGGGTTTCTGCTCGCCATGGTGGTCTTTGGTGCCAGCGTGGCCAGCTTCTCACGAGCACGGCTCGCCCGATCGAACCCGGGGATGGCTCTGAGCAATTCTCCAGCATCGACTGCCTTCATCGGGATGCTGTTCGCTACCTTTGCGGGGGCACTGATCGTTGCCTTCGTGGGTCCCTTCGAAGCGCGCATCGAGGGCGTCGAGCAACTGGCCGTTCTCCCAACGCTCCTGATAATGCTGCTCGCAGGCGGGGTCTTGGGAGCCGCCACGGGCGTGGTCACCCAGCTCCTGGGTGTTCCAATCGCCGTGCCGGACAGCGATGAACAAGAGATGCAGACTCTGAGACGTCGGCTGAGAGTTGCGATATCGGTGCCGCTGGTAGCCGGCAGCATTCTCGTCGTCCTGGTCCTCTCCTTCGCCTGGGCCCTGATCCAAGCGAACCGCATCTCGACGGGCTTTGCCGCCATCGTCGCACTGGTCACGGCGGCTTGGATACTGACCCTGGCGTCGCTGGCCGGGTCGAGATCCACTGCCAGGGTCTCCCACGGCGAACGGCTCATCACCCTCGTTGGGCTCGGGTCTCTGGTGGTGATCGTCATCGCCGTCCTGGTGACCGCGGGTCCCCAGCTCGAGGTGGGCGGACCGGGTGGCACGGTGGAGATCCT
>CAZSOF010000322.1:0-2884 GCA_964607685.1 uncultured Acidimicrobiaceae bacterium
AGGCGGCCAGTGTCATCGACGAAGGTCGAGGGGAGGCAACCCACACCGTCTCCACCCCGGCGACCCGAGACGGAATCACCGTCATCAGGACTGTCGACGGGAGTGGGTATCGTCCGCCCGGCGCATACGCCCCGGCGGATCTGACCGGCACCCAACGGTGACCGGCCCTGCCCCCGGGAACGTCGACGCTGACATCCGTCAGGGCCTCCCTCTGGCTTCGAGCGAAGGTCTCGATGCGGCCGGCGATCCGCATCAGCAGTTCCTGCTGCCCACTATCCAGGCCTTCATATGCCCTCCGCAGCTCGGGTCGCGGTCGGACGATCGGCTCATCAAGCGTCAAGTCACCCAGCCGCCGGCTTTGGCGTCGCAGAGCAATCTCGCCCCCGGATCGCACGTCCTCGACGATGTCGATCGCTTCCTTCAGTGCCACCCCATCGACAGGTGTCCGCTTCAGACCGTCGACCTCGGCTTCGCTGATCCTCTCCAGCAGTCGGCTCATGTGGGCTCCTTGGCCAGCATCGGCCGTCGCGTGACCCGTTTCTCCCTGGCGTCGAGGATGCTCTCGATCTGTTCCAGGCTGACCCCGGCGGAAGCCATCTTGACCAGGGCGAAGTAGAGGAGGTCCGCCGTCTCAGGGGCCACCTGATCGGGATCGGCGACCGCCAACTCGGTTGCCTCCTCGACCAACTTGGACGCCAGCAGATCTCGATCCTGGAGTAGCGCACTGGTGTTCGATTCCGGGACGGGATTGGTTGCCAACTCCGTCAAACGACGGGCCAGTCGGGCTGCCCCGGCGTCCCTACCCCAACACGTTCGGCAACCAAGGTGGCAAAAACCCGGGGCCGATTGGCGTACCCGGAAGAGAAGGGTGTCACGGTCACAGTCGACCCGGACCTCGATCAGTTCCTGAGTGGCTCCCGATGACTCCCCTTTCACCCACTCGCCGCGTGACCGGCTGTGATAGACGCCTCGCCTGGTCTCGATGGCCGACCTCAGCGACTGCAGGCTGGACCAGGCCAGACCCAGGGCGACACCGTGTTGGTCGGTGACGACCGTGGGCCACAATCCGTCGGCTCGCTCGCTCACCAGGGGTGCGGCCACGGCTGTGGCGAGATCGAGCTTGCCGCTGTAGAGGGCCATGCCCACCTGGCCGTCGGCTCCCAGGCGATCGAGAGCGACGATGTCGTCGACAGTGGTGATGCCGCCTGCCACCGTCACCCGTGTGTCCCCTGCGGCGTCGACGACATCGCCGGCACGATCCAGATCGGCTCCCCCGAGTCGCCCCTCGAGCTCGACGAAGGTGACCAGGAATCCCCCACACAGGTTGCGCAGCTCACGGATGGCCGAGATCAGCTCTCGTCCCGAGTCCTGCCGCCATCCGTGGGTGACCACCCGCCCGTGGCGCGAGTCCAGAGCGATGATCACCCGATCACGAGGCAGCTGGCGCAGAAGGTCGGGAAGGGCGGCGGTCCCGATGATCACTTTCTCCGCGCCCTGGTCGAGCCACCACCGGGCGGTTTCGGCGTCCCTGATCCCACCTCCCACCCGGACCCGGCCCTCCCCGCAGAGCCCGACGATGAGATCACGGTTGTCACCCTCTCCGCGGGCGGCGTCGATATCGACCACCGCCACTTCGCCGACGACACCGAACCGCTCGATCAGCGGGTGTGGGTCCCCGGCATCGATCACCGGCTCCTCCCCGCCCCGGAGCTGGACCGCCCTTCCGGCGACGATGTCGATGGAGGGGACAATCATGGTCTCACCTCGACACCAGCCGATCTCAGCCCCGCTTTCAGCTCGCCGACTGTGCTCACCCCGTCGTGGAGTATCGAGGCCACCAGGGCGGCGGACGCCCCGGCGCGGATGGCGGCGGCCATGTGCTCGTGCCCCCTGGCGCCCCCGGAGGCGATCACGGGTACGTTGACCGCTGTCGACACCTGCTCCACGAGATCGAGGTCGTAGCCCTCCCCCGTACCATCCCGGTCCCAGCTGGTGAGGAGGATCTCACCCGCACCCAGATCGGCGGCACGCTCACACCAGGCCACCGCGTCGAGACCGGTCCGTTCTCGACCACTGCGCACCACGACGTCCCATGACCCGTCCTGGCGAGCGGCGTCCACAGCCACCACCGTGCACTGCGATCCGAAACGACCCGCCAGCTCCGAGACCAGCTCGGGTCTTGTCACGGCCGCGGTGTTCACCCCCACCTTGTCCGCCCCGGCCTCCAACAGCCGCAGAGCATCGTCAACGCTCCGCACCCCGCCCCCGACCGCCAGGGGGATGGACAGGTCGCGTCGGACAGCGGCGACCACCTCCAGGTTGTTGGCCCGGCCATGCGGTGTCGCCGAGATGTCGAGGAGCACCATCTCGTCCGCACCCTGGGCCTGGTAGGCGACGGAGCATTCCACCGGGTCACCTGCGTCACGCAGTCCGCCGAACCTGACGCCCTTGACCACTCGACCGTTGTCGATGTCGAGACACGGGATCACCCTCGGCACCAGCATCAGCGCACCCTTTCGAGCCATCGAGTCAACAACGCCGACCCCCATGCGCCGGAGAGCTCGGGGTGGAATTGACACGCCAGGACCTCCCCCTTCTCAAGCGCGGACACGAATTCACCGTCATATGTGCTGATGGCGCCGGCCCACCCTTCGGGAATCGATCCAATGCGATAGGAGTTGGCGAAGTACGCCCATCCATCCTCGACCAATCGGCAGTCGTCCGAGGCCTTCACCCGATTCCACCCCAGCTGGGGCATACGGACCCCGGGCCCGAATCTGGTCACCTCGGCTCCAAGAACGCCGAGACCGGTCACCTGCGGGGACTCCTCGCTCTTCTCCGCCAGCAGTTGCATGCCGACACAGATCGCCAGGGTCGGCAGGCC
>CAZSOF010000323.1:0-2881 GCA_964607685.1 uncultured Acidimicrobiaceae bacterium
CCTGATGGATGGTGTAGTGGATCACCCGGTGGGCCCACAACCGAAACGCAGCCGATTCCCACGCGGGATGACCTAGCCGGAAGCCCTCGATCAACCCGGTGAGTGCCAGGAGCCAGCGCCTGGCATCCATGTCCTCGAGGTGCTCGACACGCACCGAGAGCTCATCGAGGACCTCCATCTCGTCGGGGGTCGGGGGTTGGGCGACGGAGCGTCTGGTGGCCGCCAGGTCGTAGGCAGTGGTTCGTTTCAGGTCCTCGGGCACCGGGGCATCGGGGTCGGTGGAGAAATCGGCTCCGGGATCCGGCCCCGGTCTGCTCTGCAGCGAAACCACGGCATCGAGGCATTCCAGGACCATCTGTCGGATGTCGGTGAGAGACCCATAGAGGACGTGACGCTTACCGTCCGCCGCGTTGTGCTCAAAGAGACCCAGGTCCATGATGGCCGTGGCGTGGGTGAGCACGGTGTCGATGCCCCAGTCGGAGCGGGCGATCACGAAGTCGTCGCTTGCCAGACTTTCGAGAGCATCACGGCCCAGGAGGATCTCCCCGCCCAGCGGCTGGCCAAGCCGGGGGAGTAACGTCCCCGGAAAGATCATGGCCAGCCCGGGACGGGTGACCATCCAGGTGATCATGGCATCGGTGGCAGCCCGGGGGAACCGGTGACGCACCACCCCATACCCCCGATCGGCAGCGTGCTCGGCTCCGTCGATCCAGCCATCGTCGAAGTTGGTGATGTCGGCGTCGTAGAAGTGGACGCGATCGAATCCGCGCTCCGCGGCTCGGTGGATTGCGGTGTTCATCCCATCGCCCTTCCCCGAGCGGTAGCGGCCCATGCGGCGTTGGAGGAACACGTCGACCGTCGTGCCGGTCGAGCGACTCACGTCCTCACCGACGGACGCCACATCGGCCATCACCCTGTTCGCGGAAGCCGCTACTGCCCATACCTCGTCCACCCGATCGTGGGAGGCCGCCGTCTTGAGGTTGGCTGCCACCAGCAACGGATCTTCTTCCTTGAACGGGAAGACGACGAGGCTCACGTCGGGAGATCTGTCATGGCGTCTGTCTACTCTCGACGCCCATGAAGACAACGGTCGGGCGCGTTCTCGGGACCAGGGACGCCACCCCCCTCGAGTTCTGGGTGGGTGTCGTCGATGGCGAGTTCCTCCAACTCGACGATGTGGTGGCCCTGGAGCGGGTTCTGCCCACGGGCGAGGTGGTGCGGATGTACGGGACCGTGGGCCAGATCGTGGCCCGCCATGAAGGAGCGCGCTTCGACTCCGACGTCTTCCTCATCGAGGAGGGGATCCTGCCCGCGGAGGTCAGTGAGGCTGCCCAGGTGACCACGACCCGGTTCGAGCCCGAGGTCTTCGTGCCCCCACGACCGGGCCAGGCGGTCCGGATCGCGGCAGACGAGGAGCGAGATCGTGCTCTCTTCTTCGACCGCATGGAGAAGAAGGTCCCGGTGGGCCTCGCCCGCAACGGCGAGCCGCTCTGGGTGAACTTCGAGTTCATCAACGGGGAACGGGGGGCACACGTCAACATCTCCGGCATCTCTGGTGTGGCAACCAAGACCAGCTATGCAACCTTCCTGCTCCACTCACTTTTCACCTCGGGGGTCCTGGGCAAGGCTGCGGTGAACACCAAAGCGCTGGTCTTCAACGTCAAGGGGGAGGACCTGATGCACCTCGATCGGGTCAACAGTCGTCTCGACGACGAGGAGCGATCCCGATATGCCGATCTCGGGCTCCCCAGTACCCCCTTCGAATCGGTGGGGCTGTTCGCACCCCCGAGACTCGACGATTCCCGGGCCACGGCCGACGTCGCGTCCAGGTCCGATGTCACGTCGTTCTTCTGGAGCATCCACGAGTTCTGCGCGGAGGATCTGCTGCCTTTCCTGTTTGCAGACGCAGAGGACGATCGTGCCCAGTACACGACCGTCGTCTACAACGTGATGGCCCAGTTGCGTCATGCCGAGGTCACCGAGACCGGAGCCGCCGTCATCGACGGTGTCAAGGTGCGGACCTTCCGTGAGCTGGCCGACCTCATCACCGAGCGGGTGCAATCGGACGATCACCGCCATCAGTGGGCGGGCCCCGCCATGGGGACGGGGA
This sequence comes from uncultured Acidimicrobiaceae bacterium, assembly GCA_964607685.1. Taxonomy (GTDB): domain Bacteria; phylum Actinomycetota; class Acidimicrobiia; order Spongiisociales; family ZC4RG35; genus JANQRA01. The sequence continues at coordinate 2,111 of CAZSOF010000323.1, forward strand.
CGATCAACGCCTTCGTCCGGAGGCTGCAGGCCTCGGTGCGCCATCTGGGACGGCTGATTCGCTCTGATGTCCCGGATCCGCAGCGGCATCGTGTCCAGCTTCAACACCAGGTGACCGTGGTCGACCTACACAACCTGAACGATCGGGCCAAGCGTTTCGTGGTCGGAGTCACTCTGAAGCGTGCATTCGAGGACAAGGAGAGGGCGGGGCAGAGCGATGAGCTCCTGATGGTCGTCCTCGACGAGCTGAACAAGTACGCCCCTCGAGAAGGGTCGAGCCCGATCAAGGAGATCCTGCTCGACATCGCAGAGCGGGGCCGCTCACTGGGGGTGATCCTGATCGGAGCCGAGCAGACTGCCTCGGAGGTGGAGCGGCGTATCATCGCCAACAGCTCGATCCGAGTGGTGGGCCGGCTCGACTCGGCGGAGGCGGCCCGTGAGGAGTACGGGTTTCTGCCGGGGCCCCACCGGCAGCGGGCGACCATCGTCAAACCGGGGACCATGATCCTCAACCAGCCCGAGCTGCCCGTGCCGCTGGTCCTCGAGTTCCCCTTCCCCGCCTGGGCGACCCGGGCTTCGGAGGCGGTGGTGCCGATCGGTGGCGATGGCCCGGAGGACCCATTCCAGGACCTGTAGGGCGTCAATCGAGTTTGGGCACGAGAAATCCGCCGGGTTACCCATGCGGGAATCCAGTGTGGTTTTTGGCGGCCTGATCGATCGAAGGTGTGATTGCTGGTCTGGTTTTGGGGTGGGGGGCGTCGGCCCCTAGGTG
>CAZSOF010000324.1:0-2865 GCA_964607685.1 uncultured Acidimicrobiaceae bacterium
CAACTTCAGGGTTGTGCCCCCCGCCACCGGCATCGTCCACCAGGTGAACCTGGAGTACCTGGCCAAGGTGGTTTGGGACGACGGTGAACACCTCTATCCCGACAGCCTGGTCGGCACCGATTCGCATACGACGATGATCAACGGCCTCGGTGTCGTGGGTTGGGGCGTGGGTGGGATCGAAGCCGAAGCGGCCATGGTCGGCCAGCCCATCTACATGCTCCTCCCCGAGGTCGTCGGCTTTCGACTCACCGGAAAGCTCCCGGAGGGCTCCACCGCCACCGACCTCGTTCTGCGGGTCACCGAGATATTGCGCGAGCACGGCGTGGTGGGGAAGTTCGTGGAGTTCCACGGCCCCGGTCTCGATGACATGCCCCTGGCCAACAGGGCGACCATTGCCAACATGGCGCCGGAATACGGCGCGACCGTGGGGTTCTTTCCGGTCGATGACCAGACCCTGAAGTACCTGAGACTCACCGGCCGTGAGGACAAGCTCATCGACGCCATCGAGACCTACTACAAGACACAAGGGATGTGGCGTGACGACTCACGTCACGTCGCATACAGCGCCAATCTCGAGCTGGACATGTCGACGGTGGAGCCGTCACTCGCCGGTCCCAAGCGTCCCCAGGACCGCATAACCCTGTCGGCGATGAAGGACCAGTGGCATGCCGATCTCACCAACACCTTCGGCAAGAACGGTGGGGCACACACCTCCAACGTGGTGAGTTGGGAGGACGAGGGAGGGAGCGCCGACGAGACGCTGGCCGCCCAGAGCTCGGCTCTGGTGGAATACGGGGGCGAGACCTTCACCCTCAAGGACGGTCACGTGGTCATAGCTGCGATCACCTCATGCACCAACACCTCCAACCCCGACGTGATGGTGGGAGCCGGCCTCGTGGCTCGCAAGGCCCGTGAGTTGGGCCTGCAACGCAAGCCCTGGGTGAAGAGCTCGCTGGCTCCCGGCTCGAAGGTGGTCACCGAGTACCTCACCGAGTCCGGGCTCCTCACAGATCTGGAGCACTTGGGATTCGGTGTCGTCGGATACGGCTGCACCACCTGCATCGGCAACTCCGGGCCCCTGCCAGAGCCCATATCGGAGGCAATTCACACTCACGACCTGGTAGCGGCGTCGGTTCTGTCCGGCAACCGCAACTTCGAGGGTCGTATCTCACCCGACGTGAGAGCGAACTACCTGGCTTCACCGCCCCTTGTCGTGGCGTATGCCCTGGCAGGTTCGGTCGACTGGGACCCCACCGACGAGCCCATTGGAGTCGATGGCGCGGGCAACGACATCTTCCTGGAGGACATCTGGCCCACGCAAGAGGAGATCGCCTCGATCGTGGAGCGAAACGTCCACCAGAGTCAGTTCGTGGACAAATACAGCGATGTCTTCGCCGGGTCCGACGAGTGGCGTCAGATCGCAACATCGGGCTCCGACCTCTACGAGTGGAGCGAGTCGTCGACCTACGTCCAGGAGCCACCCTTCTTCACGGAGCTCACGCCAGAAGTGAAGCCGATCCAGCCGATTGTGGGGGCACGAGTGTTGGCCAAGCTCGGGGACTCGGTCACCACCGACCACATCAGCCCCGCCGGCTCGATCGCAGTCGAATCCCCGGCGGGCAAGTACCTGATAAAGAACGGTGTGCAGCCGGCGATGTTCAACAGCTACGGCTCCCGGCGCGGAAACGACAGGGTGATGACCCGGGGCACATTCGCCAACATCAGGGTCCGCAATCAGTTGGTGCCGGGAACCGAGGGTGGGTGGACGATCGACTTCACCGATGGAGTCGTGAAGTCGATCTACGAGGCCGCCCTCTCTTACGACCAGGAGGGCATCCCGCTGGTGGTGCTCGGCGGGACCGACTACGGGATGGGCTCGTCTCGCGACTGGGCCGCCAAAGGGACGTTCCTCCTGGGAGTCGGGGCCGTGATCACCACGTCGTTCGAGCGGATTCACCGGTCGAACCTCGTGATGATGGGCGTCCTCCCCCTCAACTTCGTCGACGGCGAGGACGCCGCGACGCTCGGGCTCGACGGGACCGAGACGTTCGATATCGCTGTCGATGACGCCCTGCAGCCACGGCAGACCATCAGGGTGACTGCCCACAGAGCCGATGGGACGAGCGTCGAGTTCGACACGGTGGCTCGGGTCGACACCCCGATCGAGGTGGAATATCTCCGCAACGGTGGGATCCTCCACTATGTGTTGAGGAGAATGGCGTCTGACTGAGGAGATGCCTGGTCCGTTGTCTCAGCCCACGCTGAGACTCTCCGGTGTCTTCGTTGCCATCGTCGCCTTGGGGCTTGCCATTGGCTGGATCGTTGGCCTCGGCACGGTGGAAGTGGCCGACGTCGGTCAGCCCGCCCCCGATTTCACCGTGGAGATCATCGATGGTGGCGCCTTCACACTGTCCGAAGCAGTGGGACAGCCCGTCGTCCTCAATTTCTGGGCGTCATGGTGCCCACCGTGTCGTGTGGAGATTCCGGAGATCTCGGCTTTCGCAGACGCCAACCCGGACGTGACGGTGGTGGGCGTCGCCGTCGAGGACACCGAGGCCGCCTCGAGGGAGTTCGCCGCCGAGATCATGGCCACGTATCCGCTGGCCCTGGGCACTCGAGAAGTGGAAGATGCCTACCCCAATCTCGGTCTTCCTGTCACCTACGTGATCGACGCCGACGGTGAGGTGGCCGAGGTGTTCAACGGGATCGTCAACGAGGACATCCTTACCGAACTGGTGGGCCTGGGAACCTCCGGTAGTTAGCCCCGCTAGGCCGCCTCCCCGAACTTGGCCTTGTGGAGATTGACGAACTCGAGGTTGGGACCGTCAACCATCTCGGCCCAGACCACCAGGCGCTGCCGCGCCG
>CAZSOF010000325.1:0-2846 GCA_964607685.1 uncultured Acidimicrobiaceae bacterium
CTCTTCACCGACATGGACACCGCGGTCCGCGAGTACCCCGACATCGTCAAGGAGTACTTCGGAACGGTCATCCCGCCCAATGACAACAAGTTCGCCGCCCTCAACTCGGCTGTCTGGTCGGGCGGATCGTTCATCTACGTCCCACCCGGTGTGCACGTGGAGCAGCCGTTGCAGGCCTACTTCCGGATCAACACCGAGAACATGGGTCAGTTCGAGCGCACGTTGATCATCGTCGATGAAGGCGCCTACGTGCATTACGTCGAGGGTTGCTCCGCTCCTGTCTACACCACCGATTCCTTGCACTCGGCAGTGGTCGAGATCATCGTCAAAGAGGGCGGTCGTTGCCGATACACCACCATCCAGAACTGGTCGAACAACGTGTTCAACCTGGTCACCAAGCGTGCCGCTGCCTATCGCAACGCCACCATGGAATGGGTCGACGGCAACCTCGGCTCACGTCTGACGATGAAATACCCAGCAGTCTGGCTCATGGAGCCGGGTGCCCACGGTGAGGTGCTCTCCATCGCCTTTGCCGGCGAAGGTCAGCATCAGGACGCCGGAGCCAAGATGGTCCACGCCGCACCCGACACCACCTCGACCATCGTGTCCAAATCCATCGCCAAGGGAGGGGGCCGCGGTGGGTATCGCGGCCTCGTCCGAGTGGAGCCGGGTGCTGAGAACGCCAAGAGCTTCGTCCGCTGTGACGCGCTGATCCTCGACGAGAACAGTCGGTCCGACACCTATCCCTACATGGAGATCGAGGAGAACGACGCCGAGATCGGCCACGAGGCAACGGTGTCGAAGGTCGGTGAGGACCAGCTCTTCTATCTGATGTCGCGGGGCCTCACCGAGGACCAGGCGACATCGATGATCGTGGCCGGCTTCATCGAGCCCATCATCAAGGAACTCCCGATGGAGTACGCGGTGGAGATGAACCGGCTCATCGAGCTCAACATGGCTGCCGCCGGCGCCATCGGCTGACAGTCGACCGTCTGGCGGACATTCGCGCGACCCGCCAGTCCAACAGACATCCCCTCGACTACACCGCAAGGCGTGGCTCTCAGCGCTATGGAATGCAGCGCAGAGGACTGTCGATTGTGGAACTCTCAGGCGTTGGAGCGGCCCACGACGAACCCGAGAACCAATCCTCCGACAGCAGCCCATACCAGGGAGAACTCCTCGGCGCCCACCGCGTAGATGGAAGGCGCACCGGCGATCCGGAATATCGCAGACAGGGATATCCCTCCGATGATTCCCATCAGGAAGGTGCCGATGAGATTGTCGGCCCCGGCAAAGACCCCGCCGATGAGCCCGGCCAGGGCGCCCACGCCTCCTGCGATGGCCAGGGCCTCGAGGGTCGATGCCTCCAGGAACATGGCTGTCAGCCTATCCCCGGCAGTGCTCGACTCCAGTGTCCTGAGTCGCAAATCATGCACAGAATTTCGCCGGCCCTAAGCGCCCCTGGCTGCGTCTCCGCTTCGAGGCACCTCGGGTGCGCTTTCGTTGTGCGTTCTTGTCAGAGACCCCGATGACTCGGCGAATTCAGTACGAACTCACGGCTGAGGACACTAGGCAGAGATCACCTTTTCCGAGACCACGTCGCTGATTGGGAATTGAACCGAGCGCCCAGCCACTCCGAAGGGCTCGGTCAGGAGGACCACGATCGTCGAGGGCCCCCGGCTGACGACGTGCCCGGTGTAGGTGTGGAACCCGTCCCCATCCTCGGTGATGAAAGTCACAACCATCTGTTCACTCCGATCTACACAATCGGCAGCTGGTTGTGCCTCTGTATAGGTCGGAAGTCCATATTGTCTGCCTCTGGCCGGGAACCGTTTATTCACCGATTACCTGAAACGACTTATCTTGGAGGGTTGTGCGCCTCCTGGTAGTCGAAGACGAGCCCGATCTAGCCGATGTCATCGCGCGGGGCCTCCGACGTGACGGCCACGCCGTCGATGTGGCGCTGCGGTCCGACGACGCCGACCTCAAGTTGAGGTCGGCCGGTTACGACTTGGTGGTTCTGGATTGGAATCTGCCCGACGGCTCTGGTCTCCAACTCTGCCGCCGGCTGGTCTCAGGAGATCTCCCGACGCTGGAGGGAGATCGGCCCCGCATCCTGATGCTGACTGCCCGGGACGGTATCGAGGACCGGGTTGCCGGTCTCGACTCGGGAGCCGATGACTACCTCGTCAAGCCGTTCGCTTTCGCCGAGCTGTCGGCACGGGTTCGGGCCCTGATCAGAAGGGACACCGTGACCGATCCGTTGCTCAGAGTGGGCCCGCTGGAGCTGGACCACGCCCGGTTTGTCGCCCGTCGTGATGACGAGCGGCTGGATCTGACGGCGAAGGAATTCGCCCTCCTCCATTACTTCATGGCCAACGCCGGAATCGTGATGAGCCAGGAGCACCTTCTGGAGCACGTCTGGGATGAAATGACCGACCCGATGACGAACGTGGTCCGGGTGACCGTCAGCAATCTGCGAAAGAAGCTGGGTGAGCCACCTCTCATCACCACCGTCCCCGGTCGCGGCTATCGGCTGGAAGAGGGCTGATGCCCAGCTGGCAGTCGATCCGCTTTCGACTATCGGTTCAATACTCCGCGCTGGTATTCGGGATCGGGGGTGGTCTGCTCGGCCTGGTCTACCTGGCGATTCAGAGGGGTCTCCATTCCCAGACCATGATGGCCCATCTCTGGACGGGGCGGAGGGTCGTCCTCGAGAGCGGCCAAGTCGTGATCCTCCCGCATTACGAGGAAGTGGAGGTGCGGGCCATCGAGTCGATCTACAACGAGATCGTGCTCAACAAGGTCGCCCAGTTCACGATCATCGCACTCGTGGTCCTCTTCCT
>CAZSOF010000326.1:0-2841 GCA_964607685.1 uncultured Acidimicrobiaceae bacterium
TCTCCCGCTCCGCGGTCAGTGCTCTCTCATAGTTGCCCTCGGGCACCAGGATGTAGTCTGCTCCGGCCGCCTCGGCCGCCACCACCTTCTGGCGGATACCTCCGATGCTGCCCACCGATCCGTCGAGCGTGATGGTGCCCGTACCGGCAATCACCCGCCCCTGGGTGAGCTCTCCCTCGGTGAGGGCGTCGATGATGGCGATGGTGTGCATCATCCCCGCCGACGGGCCGCCGACGTCCCCGGACTCGATCTCGATGGGGAATGGGGCTTCGGTGAGCTCCCCGAGCTCGATGCCGATCATCGGTGACCCGGGCTCGCTCTCTCGTTCGGCGAGCTCCACCACCAAATCGATCACATTCCCGTCTCGGTCCACGGTCATCTCGATGGTGTCGCCCACCTGGTAGCCGTCGAGAGCCGGACCGAAGTCGTCCACGGTCGAAATCGTGAATCCGTTGACGGTGCGTACCGTATCCCCCGGCTCGAGCAGCGACTCGGCCGGCACTCCCTCGAGGATTGCATTGATGACCACCTCGACCGGCTCCATCTCATAGCCGAGATACTCGAGTGCGACTCTGATGGAGCGGAAATTGGAGTCATCCATCTGCTGGAGCACCCGGTTCCGGTATTCCTCGTCGGTCTCGCCTTCGCGTCGCACGGCCTGCTTTTGCACCAAGTCGATGGTGGGGTCGATCCCGGCGATGAGGGCCTCGAAGACGTTGACATCCTGGCTGACCACGGTGAGCATCAACAGCTCACCCTCGGGAGGAAAGAACGCCACCTCCTTGGCCACGATGGTGTCCGCAGCATCGGATACCGGACCCGCCGAATACGCCAGATAGGGCAGTTCGATGTTCCAGGCGACCACGCTCATCACACCCACGGCGAACAACGCCCCGATCAGATATAGGGGCCACGACGACGCCGACTGCTTGTGGTGTTCGGATTCCATTGGTAGGAGAAGCAACTATGCCTGGAGCCAACTGTTATGACGTATTCTCCACGGCACCCGGTTTCTAGGAGTTAAACGATGACGTCAGCAGTGATCAGTCAGCGGGCCCTCCCCCGCTCCGGCCTCGTGTCGGTCTTGTTGGTCGCGGCTGCGGCGGGATTGACCGCGATAGCGGCACAGTGGCGGATAATTCTCCCTTTCACTCCGGTGCCGATCACGGGTCAGACCTTCGCCGTGCTGCTCACCGGTGCCGCTCTGGGCTGGAAGCTGGGTGCCGCCGGCCAACTGCTCTATGTGGCCGTTGGTGTGCTTGGAGCTCCGATCTTCGCCGACGGCTTGGGAGGAGTAGAGGTGATACAAGGAGCGACCGGCGGATACCTCGTCGGCTTCATCTTCGCCGCCGGGCTCGTCGGTTGGATGGCCGCACATCGTCAGGACCGCACGTTCGCCACCATGTTCACCGCCTTCATCGCCGGCACAGCCTTGATCTACGCCTTTGGTGTCATCGGGCTCATGATGGCCACCGGCTGGCCCCTAGGGGAGGCAGTGGAGAAGGGAGTCGTCCCTTTCCTCCTCGGTGACCTGATCAAGGCGACGGCCGCAGGCCTCATCCTGCCGGGAGCATGGAGGCTGCTCGGCGACCGCTGAAGTCTCATGAGGGGTCTGGGCCCGAGCGTTCAGCGCCAGGGGCCCCCGACCCACCCTTCGAGGTCGTATTCGCCCATGCATCGCTTGACCAACTCGGCCATCTCGTCGATGCGACCCCGCTGCTCGGCGAAGTCGACGACATTGAGACGCACCAACTCGGGACTCCCCCCGTAGTTCCGCTCGTAGAGGGTGTGTCGCGCACCGAACTCGCTGCCAATGGCATCCCACAGCAGCTTGAACAGCTTGATCCTGTCATGGGCCGAGCCCGTCGAGCCCCGGTAGTAGCGGTCGATCAAGGGACGAAGCTCCTCACTCTGCAGGTCGACATAGCTCGATGGGATGACCAGTGGGCTGCCACCGAGGATCTCGCCGGCGACCTCCTCGACCCTGGGCCATGCCATGGCCCCGAAGAGACGCACCAGCACACCAAACTCCAGTCTCGGTATGGCCATCCCACCCGGGCCCTCTTCGGGGTCCAGCGCCAGGGCCGACGTGAGGGCCCACATCAGACTCCCCCAACCCATCAGCTCGCCGAGCTGGGCCCGAACCCCGCGGAATGCTGCGGTGCCGTTGGCTTCCAGCGCCTGCGCGATCAAGCCGCACATGAAGTCGAATTTGACCGCGAGCCGGGTCCCCGACTGCAGCGTGTAGCGGTTCATGAATCCGGAGGCCGCATAGAACCCCGTGGCCTTCTCGATGTCCCGATACACGAGGACGTTCTCCCAGGGGATGAAGGCATCGTCGAATATGACCACGGCGTCGTTCTCGTCGAAGCGGGACGACAGGGGATTGTCCCAAGGAGACCTGGCGTACTCCTCATAGGAGCGCCGTGAGATGAGTTTCATGCCCGGGGTGTCCATAGGGGCGATGAACACCAGGGCATAGTCCTCCGACTTCCCCTTCTCCAGTTGCACCGCGGCGTTTTGTGCCACGAAGGTGGCATGGGTGAGGGCCGACCCGGTGGCCAGCATCTTGGCTCCCCTGACCACGATGCCGTCGTCACGCTCCTTCACCGCATGCAGATAGACATCCTCCACCTCGTGAACCGCCTTGTCGCGGTCGATCGGGGGATTGATCAGGACGTGGTTGAGGAAGAGGACTTGTGATGCATAGCGTCGATACCAGGTCTCGGCGTTGGCCTGGAACGGGCTGTAGAAATCGGGTGCCGCCCCCAGCGTGGCCATGAACGCAGCCTTGTAGTCGGGCGAGCGTCCCATGAACCCGTAGGAGAGACGTGCCCAGGC
>CAZSOF010000327.1:0-2828 GCA_964607685.1 uncultured Acidimicrobiaceae bacterium
GTCGATCGTCCTGCTCCTGGTCGTATGGGCGGGAGCCGCCGCCCTGGTCTATTCGCCCGAGTACGTGTTTCGCATCTTCGGCTGGGGAGAGTCCTCGGTCTATGACTATGTACACAACTTCCCGCGAGCCTCCCTGAGCGCGGCGGGAAACCCCTATTCGTTCGAGGAGGACCCCGATGAGGAGGGGGTTGGATCGGCGTTCGAGTCCGTGCTCGTGGTCGATGACTTCGATCAGTTCCTCGAGGAGACCGACACCCAGGCGGTCATCGTCGTCCAGGATGGCGCCATCCGTTTCGAGGGCTACTACAACGGGACCAGCCGGGATTCGATGCTCACCTCCTTCTCGGTGGCGAAATCATTCGACTCCGCCCTGATAGGGATGGCCATCGGGGAAGGGTTCATCGGCAGTGTCCACGACCCGATCACCGATTACCTGCCCGAGCTGGTGGAACGCGATCCCGGTTTCGAAGCGATCACCATCCGCCATCTTCTCCTGATGGCATCCGGTCTCGACTATCAAGAGCTCCGATGGTGGCTCTTCAACGGTGACGATCCGCTGACGTCTTACTACACCGACCAGCGGGAGATCGCCCTGGAGAACACCAACATCGTCGACCCCCCGGGTCTCTACTTCAACTACAACAAATACCACCCGCAGATGCTGGGCATGATCCTGGAGCGAACGACCGGCATGTCGGTCACCCAATACACCCAGACACGGCTGTGGGACCCGTTGGGCATGGAGTTCGACGGTGCCTGGGCCCTGGACGGTGACGACAGCCGATTCGAGAAGATGGAGGCCGGTCTGAACGCCCGGGCCATCGACTACGCCAAGTTCGGCCAGCTCTTCCTGCAGGGAGGTGTCTGGGGCGGGGAACAGGTCGTCCCCTCAGAGTGGGTGGAGGAGTCGACGTCGCTCGATATGTCTACTCACAACGCCGGCTACTACTCACACAGCTTTGGGCCCTTCGTCTACGACAACGGCGGCGGCTACTACAAGTACATGTGGTACGGCAGGCTCCGCGAAGGTCAGCCAGCCGACTTCTTCGCCGAGGGCGACCACGGTCAGTACATCTACATCTCCCCGGCGAACGGGGTCGTGATCGTGCGCAACGGCACCGAGTACGGCATCGGCGCCTTCGAGTGGATCGACACCTTCCATGCGGTTGCCGGACAGCTCTAGGGAATCAACAGCAGGGTCGACCTGGTCGCATGTCCTCGACCCCCTCGGGTTCGTCAACCTGTCGAATCCCCCCGGGCGATGGGAAAACCGACGATGGTCCCCCACTCGGTCCAACTTCCGTCGTAGACCCGCACGTTGGTCATGCCGAGCAGGAACTTCAGCGCAAACCACACCAACGTGGCGCGGTGACTGAGCCGGCAGTAGAGCACGACGTCGGATGTCTCCACGGGTAGATCCTCGAAACGACGACGCAGCTCCTCCACAGGCAGATAGGCACCGTCTTCGGTGAGGAGATCCTCATAGTAGAGATGGTGGGCGCCGGGTATGTGCCCTTTCCGCTCGGCGCCGTAGTCGAACTCGAAGTGGGAAGGCGACACCCGCTGCCCGGCGTACTCCTCCGGGGAGCGGACGTCGATGATGAGCCGGCCGGGAGCGTCAAGCCCCCGCAGCACGTCGTCCCGGCCGATTCGAGGAGCGTGATCGGCGCGGCCGGCGTCGAGCCGACCTGCCACCGGCTCGGTGACCGACGTGGTCATGGGACGGCCCTCGGCCACCCACTTCTCGCGGCCCCCGTCGACATGAATTACCCTGCTCCTGACACCGCTCATGTGCAGCACCCAGAACGCATAGGTGGCGAACTGCACCGGGTCACCCACCAGGGCGATGGTCCCGTCGTTGTCGGCTCCCAGTCTGGCCAGCCGGTCGGCGATGGCGGAAGGCGAGGCGAACTCACGATCGGTGTCGTGCCACAGGAGGTCCTTCCAGTAGGTGAAGCGGGCGCCGGGGATGTGGCCGTGGCGATAGGCAGCCTCCTCGGCGGGATCTGCCGAGACCTCCAGTATCAGGAGTGACGGGTCGTCGAGATGCTCCTCCAGCCACCCGGTGGAAACCAGGACGTCGGTGGTCCGCTCAGTCACCATTTCCGGTCGGGATCGTCGCCAGGAATCTCTGCATGCCGTAGTGGAGGGCGATCATCCCCCCCAGCTCCATGATCTGTGCCTCCGAGTAGTGGCGTTTGCCTTCCTCGTAGAACGACCGATCGATCACCTCCGGCGATCGGTACATCAGGAAGGCGTAGCGCAGCGCCCACTTCTCCGCCTCGGAGAAACGGTCGTCTGTTTCGAATTCGGCGAACCCGGCTTCGATGAGCTCCTCGGTGACACCCGCCTCTATCGCCTTGGTCGACCTGAGGCCGGCGAAGTAGGGATCTTTGGCGGTGAGAGCCAACTGGATTCGGACGATCTCCTTGAGACGATGGTCCACCTTGCCCTCGATGTGGGACGTGTGCATGGCGTTGCATATCGCCTCTGCATATCCCGGAACGTGTGCCAGGAGCCTGACGAAGAACTCGCCGGGGACACCAGCCTCCTCGCTGCGAGTCATCAGAGTCTCCAGACCCTGCTCCTCGGCCGTGGACCGATCCACCGGGGTCGGAATCGAGCTCACGCCGTCTCCCGTGTTTCGGTCCCGGCCGCCCGCGTTTGGGGCCGGCTCAGGTGAGACCGGGGCTTGTCGCCATAGATCCGCCGTGACTCCTCCTGGCTCACCAGCCGCCCGTCGGGAGCGAACATCGGGTAGAAGTCGAGGGTTCGGAAGAAGGTGTGGTAGCCGACATTGAATCCGATGAAGACACCGAGCTCGATGA
>CAZSOF010000328.1:0-2803 GCA_964607685.1 uncultured Acidimicrobiaceae bacterium
TCTGCCACCGCGGGTCGTTGGCCACCGAGGGGGCGGTCAGCGACAAGGTGGAGGCATTGACACCGTAACTCGCCTGCCAGTCCCGGGACCAGGCCTCCATGACGTGCTCAGGCGCCCCGATCGGATAGTCCTCGGCACGCGACATCCGGGCACAGGAGTTGACCAGGATGAGTGTCGGGAACCTCTCCGGGTAGGTTGCCGCCAGCACGCAGGCCAGCGCACCACCCTCGGTGTCACCGATGAGGACGGCTTCGCTGGAGTCGTGGGCGTCGAGCACCGCACCCACGTCGTCCAGCGTGTCCTCGACCGGGTCGATCCAGCCACGGCTCGGGTGATCCGAGATCCCCGACCCCCGCTTGTCGATGAGGAAGACCCGGCCCATGCCTGCGAGGCGGTCCAGATAGCGGGCGGCAGATGGCTCGTCCCAGAGCACATCGACATTGGTCAGCCAGTTGGTGAGGAAGACGATGTCCGGGCCATCCTGCCCGAACACCTGATACCCGACGAAACCCCTGGGGGTCTCCACGTACCTGGTCTCGGGATGGCCGGCTGCGGTGGTGAACATCTGGTGGGCCAAGATATCGTGGAATGCGCCGTTACCCTGCGCCAGCGTGAAGATGTTCACCCGGGCCGGCAGGGCCGCGCTTCTCGACCGCAAGGCCTTCACCGAAGCCTTCTTCGACACCGACGCCATGGCCGACGGGGCCATCGTGGTGGCCACGGTGGGGGTTCTCACCTACCTGGTGGCGCTGTTCAGGTTCTCGGTGGTTGGGGCCTTCGATCTGACCGCCCTCTTCCAGGTGCTGATCGCCTCGGTTGCCTCATGGCTCATCCTCGGTTTCGCCACCTGGTTCGCCGCCACCCGCATATTCGGCGCCAGTAGTCGCCCCCAAACGCTGGTCGCCATGCACGGACTCGCCCCCTTACCACTGCTGTTGGAGGGGCTGGGGTCCCCCTTCTCCTGGGTCGGGCTGGTCTGGTATCTGGCGATCCTGGTGGTGGCCACCAAGGAGGCCACCGACCTCAACTACAAATTCGCCGGGGTGGCGGTGCTCATCGGGTTCGTGGCGGCCGCCCTGATCCGGGCCCTGTTGCGGGTACCTTTTGCTCTCTTCAGTGGTTCCTTCTTCTGAGCGTGCCCGTCTATCGGCTTGACATCTCCTATGACGGGTCGGGATTCCGGGGCTATGCCCGCCAGGAGGGGCAGAGAACGGTACAGGGGGCGATCGAGGAAGCACTGGCGATCCTGTTGAAGACTCCGGTGGAGACGTCGGTTGCCGGTCGTACCGACGCCGGAGTCCACGCCCGGGGCCAGGTGGTCTCCTTTGCTACCCAGGATGAGGTCGATCTGGGTCGTCTACAACGCGGGTTGAACGGGATCGTCGGGCCCGAGATCGCCGTCGAGGACGTCGTGCCGGCCGACGACGACTTCGACGCCCGTTTCTCGGCGACCTGGCGCCGTTATCGGTACGCACTGGACACCCGCCCCGCCCCGGACCCCTTGCAGAGACACTTCGTCTGGCACGTCGGACTCGCTTTGGATCTCTCGGCGATGACCCTCGCCTGCCAGCCTTTCCTCGGGGAGCACGACTTCAGCTCCTTCTGCCGCAGCATCGAGGGCAAGTCCAATGTGAGAAGGGTCACCGAGCTCTCCCTCGGCCACGAAGAGGGGCTGGTCTCGGTCTGGGTGCGGGCCAATGCCTTCTGTCAACAGATGGTGCGCTCCATGGTGGGCTATCTCTACGACGTCGGCAGAGGGTTCTCGGATCCGACGAAGACCGCAGAGGTCATCGCAGCCAGGGACCGGGCCAGGGTGGTGACGGTGGCACCTCCCCACGGTCTGACACTGTGGGAGGTGGGTTATGACTAGCTCTTTGGGATTGGCCTAGCGACACCCGGTCGAATAGCATGTACCCGCTTCGCCTAGAAGCCGTTTCCCCAAGCGTTCCCCGTGCTTTGGCATGCGAGGATCACCAACAATGACCGTCAACAAGACCTACACGCCCAAACCCGGTGACATCGAGCGAGCGTGGCACCTGGTCGACGCCACCGATCTCCCCCTGGGACGTCTGGCATCGGAGGTTGCCCAACTGCTGCGCGGCAAGCACAAACCCATCTATGCGCCACACATGGACACCGGGGACTTCGTTGTCGTCGTCAACGCCGACAAGGTGGCGGTCACCTCCGGCAAGAGCCAGTCCAAGATCTACTACCGCCATTCCGGCTATCCGGGTGGCATCAGGGCGGAGACCTTCGAGTCGCTCAAGACACGTCGCCCCGAGGCCATCATCGAGCGTGCCGTCCGCGGCATGCTCCCCAAGAACAAGCTCGGTCGCCAGATGGCGCGCAAGTTGAGGGTCTACGCCGGGCCCGAGCACCCTCATGCCGCACAGAGCCCGCAGCCCATCGAGCTCGACATCCGAAAGGTGGAAGCCTAAATGCCCAAGCCCCTCATTCAGACCACGGGCCGTCGCAAGCAATCGGTGGCCCGGGTCAGGTTCCACGATGGGTCCGGCCAGGTGACCCTCAACGGAAAGCCGCTCGAGGCCTACTTCCCGACGATGGCCACGCGGATGCGGGTGATGGAGCCACTGACGCTCACCCAGAGTCAGGGACGCTATGACATCGACGCCACCCTCGACGGGGGCGGGACCACCGGGCAGGCCGATGCCCTGCGCCTGGGTATCTCCCGGGCCCTCGCCGAGCTCGACCCCGATCTACGGGCGACCCTGAAGAAGGCGGGCATGCTCACCCGTGACGCCCGGGTCGTGGAGAGCAAGAAGTACGGGCTGAAGAAGGCCCG
>CAZSOF010000329.1:0-2799 GCA_964607685.1 uncultured Acidimicrobiaceae bacterium
CGCTCAGGCTTGCGTAAGGGTTCTACCCAAGTGGGATACCCGATCGGCTAAACCGTCAACCTCTTTGAGGGTTGTGCGCGGGTTGATGTAGGCCGGTCGAATCGCCAGTTTGCCTTCTATTCGAGTCGTCGACGGCACGTAGGAACCCTCAGCTCGAAGACGACGTGCGATCTCAGCATTGAAATCGTCTAGTCGGTTCTCGTCCAGGTTGGCTGAACGGTACCGGAAGCAACAGATCGACAAAGTGGGTTGGGCGAGTAGCTCGAGGTTTGGATCCGCCTCGACTCGATCCGCTAGATGCCTCGCGTAATCATTGTGACGTACGACCCGTTGACGCATGCCTTCCGCTCCGATCTCCTTCAGGACGGCCCATACCTGAACACCCCGTGACGGAGCTGACTGTTCGACGTTGAAATCGTGATACAGCTCACCGAAGTGATCGAAGGGGGATTCGACGTCACCACCCCAGGCGGCCCCCTCCAAATAGGCTGCCGGCTCAGTTGTGAATGACCTCCCTAGCAGCGCTCGATCTCGAACGAAAACGGCTCCACACCCGATGGGGGCAGCAAGCCATTTGTGCGGATCCACAACCAGTGAGTCCGCATTTTCGAAGCCTCGATAGAGGGGAGCCACACGTGGATCCAACTTGCCGAAGAGTCCGTAGGCACCATCGATGTGAAGCCAGGTCTTGAACTCATCGGCGAGTTCAGCCATCTCTTCAATCGGATCCACCGCCCCTGAATTGACTGTTCCTGCGCTGGCGATGAGAGCGACGGGAACAGCCCCCTCTGCCTGGTCGCGTTCCAAGACTCTTCTGAGCTCGAATAAGTCGACTCGCTGATCTTTGCCGGTCTTCACCTGAACGACCGATCTACGTCCGAGGCCCAGCACTCCCGCAGCACGAATGACTACATGGTGCACCTGATCGCTGGCATAGAGGCGCCAGCGCGTATCGACCGGCAACCCGTCCGCAGCCGGGTCAACACCAAGCTGCTCGAACGCTTTCTGGCGGGCTGCACCCAAGCCGACCAGGTTGGCCACCGATCCTCCACTCGTGAATGTCCCTTGTAGATCGTTGGGCAGGTCGAGCAGCTCGCGCAGCCAGCGCAGGGCCACGGTCTCCAGATAGTTGAAAGGCTGAATCCACCAACGCTGCGCACCAGCCACAGTTCCGGCCAACGCTGCCGCGGTGCCTGCCGTCGTTGGTGCCACAGCCATCCATCCGGAAAAACCAGGATGTCCAACCCTCAGTCCATAGGGAACGATGCTCTCGACTAGGTCTCTCAAGACCTCATCGAGACCAGCCCCCCTCTGAGGCAAGGGACGATCCAGGCTCGACTTCCAAGTTGCGTGCTCACGTGCCGCAAGATCAGAACCCTCAAAGTTGTTGAAAAGCTCAAGTGACCTCGCCAGTGACTGCAATGTCTCGAAGAGACGGCCAGTTTCGGCATCCTCGTTTCCCGCCAAGACAATCCTCCATGCCAGCTACTTGGAGCCACCCTGGCAATTCAAACCTCCCAAGGCAAGCCACCCTTCATTCACGTCCGTACTCATCTGATATCGCCGACACTCATGAAGTAACGGCTACGATCGACGCGCAGCACCGCTAGGCGTGATGTCGCCGCACTTGGAGGGCTCGCGGATGAGTCAGGGGTTGAGCGAGATCCATCGTGTCGAGATGCGGTTTCGCCATGGTCAGGTCCTCTCCGCCTATGGGCTCCAGCCTTGATGCGGCTTCGTGGGCCAGCTCCACAACGGGTTCTCGGTTGCCTCGCCACGAGTTGATCTCACTCCCCATCGAAGCTCACGTATCAGCCATCCTCGACAAGGTTGGAGTCAGCGACCGAACCGATGCGATGACAAAAAGCATGCGGAGCGAAAGCCGCTTGAGCGAGGTGCCGATCCTGGCGAGCTACGGCTCGTCGCTCGCGGATCAACCCGATATTTGAGTCGTTCTGCACGCACATGTAGATGCTCACATCGCCTTTGGCGTACGTTTGACGCCGACCTCCTGCACCAATGGAAGTAACCCGCAACCATTGGCCCTTCGCCGGCTCCTGCACCTGATTCACCGCGGCCGGAGAGTTCGGGCCGGCTGGCGAACGGTCTTCCGACGGGTGGCTCGACTTGACGACACGTTCGGCGAGGCGTGTATGCGCTCCGATCGGTTATCTGATGCCCGTACGAAGGCGGTTGCCACTGGCTAGTCGACCTTCGCTCGTAGCGACTCGGCGAGAATTTGGAGCGCGTCTGAGGCAGCTGGTCGGAGCGGGGCGGCGTGTCCGAAGCAGGCGATATCGAAGTCGTACTCAGCGATGTGGCGGATACTGGCGTTGCAGGCGGGTTGGCCCCGGTTCAGCCATCCCAGTCTGATCTCTCCTCGTTTAGCGACTGCGGCATCGCCCACAATCAGAAGGCCTCCTCCTCGTTCAAGGAGATAAGAAACATGCCCTGGCGTGTGTCCTGGCGTATCGATCACTCGGAGATCCGCAGGCAGATCAATCGTCTCGTCCTCGCCAACCATGTGCTCTACGTCGACATGCTCAGAATCGGGCAACATGTTGAACAAGGGCTTCAGAAACTGAAGCTGTTCTGTTATGGGTGGGGTTGGGATCGGTTCGTCTCCGCGGATTGCGGCGGAGTCGACAGGCGATGCATAGACAGAGGCTCCAGAGGCGGCCTTCAAGCGGGCGGTGCCGCCAGTGTGGTCGCGGTGACTGTGGGTGAGGACTATCGCTGTGATATCAGTGACGGAGCGACCTATTAGGGGGAGAGCTCTGACGATTGCCCGGTGGAGTC
>CAZSOF010000330.1:0-2772 GCA_964607685.1 uncultured Acidimicrobiaceae bacterium
GCAGCGAGCATGTCACTCTCTCAACGGATAGCTACCAATCCCTCTACATATCGCCGTCGCCGCGGGTGCGGACGTGGATGTAGCCCGCCACGAGGGCGAACATCTGGACGCCGGCCCATGCCACTACGACGTAGACCGCTATCACCAAGGCGACCAGGAGACCCGCCATGATGCCGACGAACAGGCCATCGCTGTTGGCGATGGTCTGGATGAAACCGGCGACGATGCCGAGGATCCCCAGGATGATGACCACCGTGGCGATGGTCTGGTAGATGCCGGAGACTGCTCCGGCGCGTTGACTCAGATCGCGGTCGACCATTTGTTCCCTTTCCGTTGGGGACGGGCGTACCTCGGGCAACCTACGCGCGGCGGGTCGGCTCGCGCTTGACTCTTCGCGATCTCGACATTTGATGAGACAAGCACCGACAGCACGCCGATATTCGGTCGGGTCCAACAGTTGTCTCGTCTGGCGGCGAGCACGTCATCGGTCGCCTATTGCCGCAAGCGGTGTCGCCCAGACTGCCCCAATACTGCTGTTGGTTCGAGTTCCGTTCTCGGGTCACCGGGAGATTCTCGGTTCACCCGTCTCCAAGAGCCCCCTTTATGCAACAATCACGCGATCATGGCTATGTCCAAAGAGCACAAACAGGCGCTGGCAAGAGGACGGAGAGAAGCTCGGGCAATAAAGGCCTATCTCGAGGCAATTGCAGCAAAGAAGCCAGGCCGTCCTGTGACCAAGGAGAGCCTCGAGCAGAGACTTCGAACTGTCAATGCGAGGATTGAATCCGCGGAAGATCCCTTGAAAGCGGTTGACCTCCTCCAGACTCGGCTCGACATCGAGAGGGCCCTGGCGGAGGTGGAGGATGCAGTCAACATCGAAGCTCTCGAAGCCGGATTCGTCGAGAATGCGTCCTCCTACTCCGAACGGAAAGGCATCACCTACACCGCCTGGCGTCAGTTCGGCGTACCAGCCTCGGTCCTCAAACGCGCAGGGATACCCGAGACCCGCCGGCGTTAATCCCACCCGAGTTCGGCGAGCCGAGAGTCATCGATTCCAAGATGGTGACCGAGTTCATGGAGCACGGTCTTCCTGATCTCCTCCTTCAACTCGTCTTCGGGTAGGTCGAGCTCCAAATGCGGGCGATAAAAGATGATGATCCTGTCGGGAAGAGCACCCGAGTATTCGCCCCTCTCCGCCAACGACACACCTTCATAGAGTCCCAACACATCACCTTGATCCTCGGTCGGAGCGTCCTCTACGACGAACACGAGGTTGTCGATCTCTGTGATCACCCATTCCGGGAGACCCTCGAGTACGACGTCCACTTCCCTCTCGAAGTCGTGTCGTCTCATGTGACGGTGGCACTGGCATCAGCAAACTGCTCATGAATGCCTCGCGACACGATTCTCTTGATCCTCTGCACGGCGTTGTGAACGTCGATGAACGACGTGTAGAGAGGCGATAGTCCGAGACGTATGTTGTCAGGGGTTCGGAAGTCGGGAATCACGTTGGCCCGCTCGATCAATGCTCGCGTGATCGGCCAGGCCATTTCGTGGGTAAGCGAGACATGGGAGCCTCGGTGCTCCGGGTCACGGGGGCTCGCCATGGTGAATCCGAGCGATGACAGGTGCTCGTCATGCTGATCGATGAGGTGCGAGGTCAGTGCCGATGATTTGGCCCTTATTGCCGTGATACCAGCCTGTCGCACATCGTTCAGCCCCGGCTCGATGGCAGCCAATGAGAGGATCGGCATCGTCCCCGTGTGAAACTTGCGGATCCCATCCACCGGACGGTATGCCAGATCGAAGGCGAAGGGGTCGGCGTGTCCCCACCATCCTTGGATTGGGTTCTCCAGTCTGTCCTGGAGCCCCTCCCTGACGTACAGGAACGCAGGTGAGCCCGGGCCACCATTGAGATACTTGTAGGTGCATCCGATGGCGAGGTCGACACCAGCGCCTTGAAGGTCAATGGGAACGACGCCCACGCTGTGACTCGTGTCCCAGAGGATCATTGCACCGGCCTCATGGGCCAGAGCCGTCATGGCCTTCATGTCATAGGTGTATCCGGATTTGAAGACGGTATGGGAGAGGGAGACGAGGGCTGTGCGGTTGTCAATCGCGTTGGTCAGCGCTTCCAGCGGACCGTGAATGCCATCGGATTCCACGACAACCAACTCTCCACCAGTGGCCTTGGCAACACCGTCGAGGACATAGACATCGGTAGGAAAGTTCAGGTCGTCCGTCACGATGTTGTCGCGGTGTCCACGCGTTTGGATCAGCGTCGCCAGCGCCAGCTTGTACAGATTGACCGATGTTGAGTCCGAGATGATGACTTCCCCGCTCTTCGCCCCAACCAACGGCGCGAGAAGATCTCCCAGCCGTACCTGAAGCTCCCACCATCCGTCATTCCAGGAGCGTATGAGTCGGTCACCCCACTCGTGTTGGGTGACCGTATTGATGACGTCAACCACGGCGGCCGGCTGACGTCCCAGTGAGTTGCCATCGAGATAGAGGAGATCGGGGTCGGTGTTGACGTACTCGTACCGGTGGCCGCGAAGCGGATCGTTGGCATCGAGCTCTCGGGCGACGTCATATCCGCTGGCGTCGAGAAAGGGGCCGAGTTCGATGAAAGACATGTGACGCATTGTGGCGTATCGCCTAGATCGGGGCGTCTCAGTAACCTGTGGCCTCGTCGGGGCCGTTAGCTCAGTCTGGCTAGAGCGCTCGCCTCACACGCGAGAGGTCAGTGGTTCAAGTCCACTACGGCCCACT
>CAZSOF010000331.1:0-1353 GCA_964607685.1 uncultured Acidimicrobiaceae bacterium
GACTCGCCGTCTGACATTTTGCTCGTCTCGGACAGCGACGTTGACCACGCCACGGGCTACAACCGAATCCTGATAGCCACAGATGGCTCTGCCACGGCGGATCGGGCCGCCCGCCGGGGCTTCGCTCTGGCCAGGGCAACTGGAGCCAAGGTGGATCTGGTGTTCGTGGGCCACCCGGACACCGGCGACTTGATCGTGGATGACACAATCTCCGTGTTCGGGGAGGGTGTCGATACACAGCCGTGGTTCCTGCGCGGAGATCCAATCACGGAGATTCTGCAAAAAGCCGAAGGCACGGCGACGGATCTCATCGTGGTGGGCAACAAAGGCCTGACCAGGACCAGGGCTCTCCTGGGAGGTTCGGTGCCGGGGGGCGTGCTCAAAGGAGCACGATGCGACGTCTTGCTCTGCCGGACCGTGCGACAGATGGAGTCGGAGCTGGAGCCGGGAGAGGGTGGGGTCATCGAGCGTCATGGCGAGAAGGTGGCTGCCTATGTCGACGAAAGGGGCGAGCTCCATCTCATGTCCGCTCGCTGCACCCACCTGGGCTGCACCGTGGCGTGGGACCCCACCGAAGCGGTTTTCGAATGTGCCTGTCACGGCTCCCGATTCACACCCCTCGGCCAGGTCATCGATGGACCGGCGACCAAGCCGCTGAGACCTGTCTGAACGGTTCAGAAGGCTGGACGGAACACCATCAGGTAGAGGATCAGGCCAAGGCCGATCACTCCCACCGCGGTGATCACATTGGTCTTCTGTGACTTCAAGATCAGGTCTAGCTCCTGATCGGAGATCCGAGGAACACCGGAAGGCCTCATCTCGCATGCTGCCCTGATCCGCCTCCCGAAGGGCCGCGCCACCAACCACATGAAGAGGGTGGTTGTGGCCAGGAGCCCGAGCGCCAGCCAGTACCAGGTCTGACGAAAGTACCCGGGCACCTCGAAACCGAGCCAGAAGCCGGTTCCGACCAGGGCGAGTAGTGAGAGGTACATGGCGATCACGGTCTTCGCAGAGAATCCAAGGAGACTCTCGATCCGGGAGCGGTCCTGCTCATTGCGGATCGCGTACAGCACCACCATGGACGCGCCGTGAATGGCCATGAACCCGATCGCAGAGACGATGTGCAGGAAGCGGATCCACGAGTACGGCACCGGGCGACCCTAGCGGCAGCATCCGAATCCGATCCTGGCTGCGCGGTCGTGATCCAGCTGGGCCCTCCACCAGACGTCACGCCAACGAGTACTCCGCCACGCCGTCACGACGGACAACGCGAATTCGTCCGGTCGATTCCAGGGCGAGCAGCGAAGCCTCGACCCGGGTGGGAGTGAGAAAGCTCCCATGACCCAGCCGCAA
>CAZSOF010000331.1:1453-2772 GCA_964607685.1 uncultured Acidimicrobiaceae bacterium
GAGCCCGGTGACGACCACGACGAACTCGATGATCCCGAGGGGCAGCCCAATCAGCATGTAGAGGATCGCCCTGTAGGTGGAGAGATCTTGATATGGCGCGAGGAGCCAGGTCACCTCGGTTCGTCCTCCCGACGGGCTGCCCTCTCGATCAGGATCTCGTCGGGATGGCGAATCACGAACGCGTACACCGCGTGGGCCGCCACGAAGATCCCCCAGCCAAACAGAGGGTAGATCCACCAGGGGTAGGTCGCCGAGCTCAATGCCCAGATGACCACCAGGAATACCTGTGCGGTGGCGTAGACCGCGAAGTGCAGCCAGAACCATTGACGTCGTGCGATTCGCTTCGCCTCGCGCTCACGCAACGCCAGTTCGCCGAACTCATCCATCGTCTTCTCCTTCTTCCAGTAGTTGCTCGATCTCGTTGGTCGCGCGACTGAGAATCTCCTCGATCTGGCTCTGCCGGGCCGATCCGGCGAGACGGCGGCGGTGGGGCGATTCGTTGGCGAACCGGTCCAGCAGGGAGCCCACGGCGACGCGCTCGTCGCCCTTCTCCGCACGGGCGGTTAGGGACGCCCAGCGACCCCTGACACTTGCCTTGTCCGCTGCCGTCTGCCCCTGGGGGGTGAGCCGATACGTGCGGGTCCCATCGTCATCGGTGGCCTCCACGTGACCCGATTCCTCGAGCGCCAACAGGGCCGGGTAGATGGCACCCGGGCTCGGCTTCCACCCACCACCGACCCGGTCCTTGAGCTCCCCCATGATTCCGTAGCCGTGGGCCTCGCCGAGGTCGGCCAGGACGGCGACTATCGCCTCCTTCAGCTCCCCGCGACGAAATACTCGGCCCATAACGTAAGTTACGTTAGTATCAAAACGTAACTTACGCTAGAGGCAACGACGAACCGATGGCCTCAGCCGACCCGGCACCGCTCCGGATCGCAGCGATCGACAGCATCATTGGCCGGAAAGCGCTCATCGGCCGACGTTGCCTTCGAACATGCCGAAGTGTCTGGTCGCGAGGCTGTCGTGTGCCATGACCAGGGGTTTCACCGTCACCATGGTCATTCGAAGACCACCGGGGCCATCGGTGGGCCCCTGAGGCAGTGACTACTGTTCTAACAGTCAACGGGACGAGGAGGGTGCGACGAAGAGCGAGACAGAATACGACCGGGTCCGCTTTCTCTGGCCCGACCATCTCGGCCTAGCCCGTGGCAAGTACCTGTCGTCCAGAGCTGCGGCGGACGGCAGCAACCACTGCGTAGCCCTTTTCTCTCTGCAATTGAATCGGGAGATGATCCCCTTCCCCGGCGCCCACCACGAGA
>CAZSOF010000332.1:0-2762 GCA_964607685.1 uncultured Acidimicrobiaceae bacterium
GTCTTCGCTCGGTGTTGGAGGCCCGGGGACGCGCCATGGTCGAGCTGAATGTGACTGAAGCCGACGTCGAGCGGGTGGTCGAGATCTTGCCGTCCATGCGGGAGCCGACGATGGCGGCTCTCCACGGAGGCGCCGGTTTCGCGGTCAAGGCGGCCGTCGCCCGTTCAGAGCTTCCATCCCTGATTCCCAGATTGAAGGAGCGTGGCGCAGAGGACATCGTGGTGTCGAGTCTGGAGCAGATCGTCCCATGAACCCCCTCACCAGCTACCAGCCCCCGAGTTTCGACGCCGTCATCGAGCTGGACCTGTCCCGCAACGAGGGGCGTCCCTGGGCACTGGAGGGCCTCGAACTGGTGGATGACCTCACGCTCGTATCCCGCTACCCCGACACTGGGCGTCTCCGCGACGCCATCGCAGAACGACACCAGGTGGCCCCGGATCGAGTCCTGATCACCGCCGGTGGCGACGATGCGCTGGCCCGTTGCTTCCTGTCACGGGCCGGATGCACGGCGGTGGCGACCACTCCCAGTTTCGAGATGGTCGAGCGTTACCGCCAACAGACCGGTGGCGCCGGTGTCTACCTGGAGTGGTGGGACGAGGACTTCCCCATCGACCGGTTCCTCGAGGCGTCTCCCGGAGCTGGGATGGCAGTGATCGTCTCGCCCAACAACCCCACCGGGAGCGTCGTCACCGAGACCGACTTGCGAAAGGTCGCCGACAGCTTCCCGTTCGTCGTCCTCGACGCGGCGTATGCCGACTTCGCCGACGAGGATCTCACCCCGGCAGCCCTGGAAATGGACAACCTGGTGGTGATCCGCACCCTGTCCAAGGCTTACGGGCTGGCCGGTCTGCGTGTCGGCTACCTGCTCGGCGAGGGGGACACCGTCGCCGGGATCGGCGCCTTTGGCAGTCCCTACCCGGTGTCCGGTGTTTCGGCCTGGCTCGCCGAGAGCGCACTCGCAGCCAATGAGGATTCCCTCCGTCTCTACCGGGACGAGATCCGTGAGAAACGCTCTCACTTGACGGACACGCTCACGGAGCTGGGGGCTGCGCCGTTGCCTTCCCAAGCCAACTTCGTCCTCGCCACCGATGTCCAACCCGACTGGCTGATCCCCGCCGCCGCTTCCCTCGGTGTCGGGCTCAGGGCGTTTCCGGCACGCCCCGACCTGGCGAGGTGCGTGCGGATCACCGTTCCCGGTGCGGAATCGGACTTCGAGCGGCTGGCGGCCACCTTGCGCACCGTGTTGGCGCCGCAGGCTCTGATCTTCGACCTGGATGGGGTGGTCGCCGACGTGAGCGGCTCCTACCTGGCGGCAGTCATCGACACTGCTGCTTGCTTTGGCGCCACGGTCACGGTCGAGGACGTCGCCGAGGCCAAGGCCGAAGGGAACTGCAACGACGATTGGCAGCTGGCGCGACGTCTGTGCCACAACTCGGGCATCGAAGTCGCCATCGCAGACATAGTTGAGCGTTTCCAACACGTATACGAGGGGACGAAAACGAAGCCGGGCTTGAAACGAATGGAACGACTTCTGATCGATCTGGGGACCCTCCAGAGATGGTCATCACGTTTGCCACTGGCGGTGGTCACCGGGCGCCCCCGCGGCGAAGCCGACAGCTTTCTCGACCGTTTCGGTCTCGAGGACGTCTTCACCACCGTGGTCACCAGGGAGGACGCGGCATTGAAGCCGGAACCGGCCCCGGTCCGGCTGGCGTTGGAGCGGTTGGGAGTTGGACATGCCTGGATGGTTGGGGACACCCGTGACGACGTTCTCGCTGCCCGGGCTGCCGGTGTGGTTCCCATCGGTGTGCTGCCTCCCGGTGATCCGCCCGAGATCGCCCGACGAGGACTGAGGGGGGCGGCCGTGGTTCTCGACTCCATCGATGAATTGGAGGAGGTGCTCGATGGGCAGAGAATCTGAGTTGACCAGATCGACCGCAGAGACCGAGATCAGGGTGTCTCTCGACGTCGACGGCAGTGGTGTCGCCGACGTCGAGACCGGTCTCGGCTTCCTCGATCACATGGTCACCACCCTGGTCCGTCACTCGCGGTTCGATATTCGGATCCAGGCCACCGGTGACACCCACGTGGACGACCACCATACGGTGGAAGACTGCGCCATCGCTTTGGGTCGGGCTGTGGACGAGGCGCTCGGAGAGCGGGTGGGTATCGCCCGTTTCGGGTCGGCGTTTGCTCCGCTGGATGAGTCGTTGAGCCGAGCGGTCATCGACCTCTCGGGTCGTCCCTGGGCCGAGATCCACATCCCCTTTTCCCGGGAGATGATCGGCGACGTCGGCTCGGAGAACATCGTCCACTTCATGCGCAGCCTGGCCATGGAAGGGCGTATGGCGCTCCACGTCGATCTGATCCGGGGTGACAACGACCACCACAAGGCAGAGTCCTCGTTCAAGGCGGTCGCGCTGGCCCTCCGTTCGTCGGTCGCGGTCGTCGACTCCTCCGTGCCCAGCACCAAGGAGCTGCTGGGATGAGCCACAACGTGGTTGTCGTCGCCACCGGGACAGCCAATACCGCATCGGTTCTGGCCGCCTTTCGCCGGCTGGGGGAGCGACTCACCCTGGCCCGGGGTCCTGAGGACCTCAGTTCCGCCGGTGGCGTCGTGCTCCCCGGGGTCGGGGCCTTCGGCGCAGCGATGGTCGAGCTGGAGCGCACCGAGATGAACGACATGCTCAGAGAGCGGGTTTTCGCAGGCCTGCCGACCCTGGCGATCTGTGTCGGCATGCAACTGCTGGCGGAGAAGAGCG
>CAZSOF010000333.1:0-2748 GCA_964607685.1 uncultured Acidimicrobiaceae bacterium
TCGATGACGGCGGGCCATGCCGCCTCGACGAAATCGGGCTCGCAGTTGAGACGCTCGCAGATGTCACGCCAGGCGTCGTAGTCCCAGCCTTGTCCCTCGGTCTCACCCTCGAGGATGTAGTTGAACGGCAGGTACGCATTCTCCAGGGCGACGGTGATGGTGCGGCCACCCAAATCACCTGAAGCGTCGCCACCCCCGTCGCCACCGCTGCCGTCACCACAGGCGGCGATCGTCAGGGCGAGGACGGAGAGGAATGTGATCAGTCGTGTCTTCTTGTTCATGGTTACGGGCTCCTTCTGTCAGAACCGGGAAAGCGTATACCAATAGTGAGCATTCCGGGCGAGGGTCAGAGGTTTCTGTGCACATCGGGTCCCGCGGCCGCTAGGGTCGCTCGCTGCGTGCAGCCCCCGGGTGCACGCACTTCAAACGGAGGAGGATTGGATGAGTAGATACAAGCTTCTGGCTTGGCTCGCGGTGGTGGCGCTGGTGTTCGCCGCCTGCACCAGCGACGACGGTGAGGGTGATACCACTGAGCCCGAAACCGCCACCACCGGGGCAGCGGCACCGGATACCACCGAGCCCAGCACCGAGACCACCGTCGACCTCACCGCCGAGGAGGACATGACATCGGTGTTGGAGGACGTGATCGCTCGCGGTGAGCTCAACTGCGGCACCCGGGACGCATTGCCGGGCTTCGCGGTGCTGACCGAAGAAGGGGATCACGTCGGTTTCGACTCCGACTTCTGCCGGGTGATCGCGGCCGCAGTCCTCGGTGATGCCGAGGCCGTGAATCACGTCGATCTGGAGACGCCGGATCGCTTCACCGCGCTGCAGTCGGGTCAGGTCGATGTCCTGGTGCGCAACACGACCCACACCGCCGGTCGTGACGGCAACGAGGGCTCCACATTTCTCACCGTCAACTACTACGACGGCCAGGGGATGATGGTAAATACCGGCGACTACACCAGCATCAGCGAGATGGATGGTGTCGTGATCTGTGTCGCCGCCGGCACGACGACCGAGGGCAATGCCGCCGCCCAGGCTCTTCGTCTCGGTGTGGACTGGGAGGTGCGGCCTTTCCCGGACACCGACCTGCTGCAAGAGGCGTTCATCGCCGGTCAGTGTGACGGGTGGAGCTCGGACGCGAGCCAGCTCACCGGATTCCGGTCTGTCTACCCCGACGGCCCCGATGCGCTGACCATCCTGCCCGAGGTCTTCTCCAAGGAGCCACTGGCACCCCTGGTCCTCGACGGTGACACCGCCTGGGCACAGGCCGTGGATTGGGCCGTCCTGGCCACGATCCAAGCCGAGGAGTTCGGCATCACGTCGGAGAACGTGGATGACTTCCTCGCCTCCGAAGATGTGGGCATCCTGCGATTCCTCGGTCAGGAGTTCGACGATGGCGAAGGCAACGTCGCCACCTTCGATCCCGGTCTGGGTCTGCCGGTCGATTTCGCCTATCAGGTGATCAGCCAGGTGGGCAACTACGGGGAGATCTTCGAACGTCATCTGACTCCACTCGGGCTGTCCCGAGGGCTCAACGCCCTCTGGCTGGACGGCGGGCTGATGTACGCGCCGCCCTACCGCTGAGTGAACTCTGTCTGGGGTGGCTGAGCCGGCCACCCCAGACAGCCCTGCTCCTTGACCACATCTGAGCTGCGCTCGCGACCCCCGATCTATCGGAATGTTCGCGTTCTGTCGTGGGCGTTTCAGCTGGTGGTGTTCGCCATCGTCTCCGCGGTCGTCTACTGGCTGCTCTCCAACTATCGGACCAATACCGCGGCCAGTGGGATCCCCACCAGCTTCGACTTCCTCTCCAGCCCGACCAGCTTCACCATCCCCGGTGCCGACTTCGCTGGTACGGAACCGGTGCGCAACGCCTACGTCATCGGTTTCCTCAACACGATCCGGGTCTCGGTGGTGGGGATCATCCTGGCCACCATCCTCGGCATCCTGATCGGAATCGGCCGACTCTCCCGAAACTGGGTGGTCAGCCGTCTCACCGCCATCTATGTGGAGCTGTTTCGGAACCTGCCTCTCCTGGTGCTGATGACCTTCGTCTTTCTCGGCGTCGTCCTCCAGTTTCTGCCCCGGATCCAGGAGTCGTGGACCCCTCTGGACTGGTTCGTCCTCTCCAATCGTGGGATCGGGGTGCCCTGGTATGAGAACACCAGTGGGTTGTCACTCTTCGGGGTGTTCGTGGTCGGCGTCGCTGGTTGGTGGATCATCGCCCGCTGGCGTCATCGGGTGTATGAGCGAACGGGTCGGCCTTCTCGTAGTGGCTTGCTGGGCGGGGGGTTCTTCGCTCTCACCCTCATCGTCGGGTGGCTGATGCTGGGAGGTGATGTCACACTTCCGTTTGTCGAGGGGCGTCAAATCGCGGGCGGGATCAGGGTCGACCCCTCCTACTTCGCCGTTTTGATTGCTCTGGTCATCTACACCGCCAGTCACATCGCCGAGATCGTGCGCGGCTCCATCCAGGCGGTGCCCACGGGACAGGGTGAGGCGGCGAGTGCCCTCGCCCTCAATGGCTTCCAGCGAATGTGGAACGTCATCCTGCCCCAGGCGATGAGGACTGCCATCCCTCCGCTGGGCAACCAGTATCTCGCCCTCATCAAGAACTCGTCGTTGGGGGCCGGTTTTGCCTACTTCGACATAACCAACGTGACCCAGATCACCGTGGGGAACGGATCCCCGGCGGTCCCGGCATTCTTCCTGGCCCTGGTCCTCTATGTGATCCTCTCGCTG
>CAZSOF010000334.1:0-1183 GCA_964607685.1 uncultured Acidimicrobiaceae bacterium
GGATCGCGATCCTCGACCACGCCACCAAACACAACATCGGTATCTCTCAATTCGTCTCCGTAGGCAACAAGGCAGATGTCAGCGGCAACGACCTGATCATGGCCTGGGAGGACGACCCTGAGACCGACGTCATCACGCTCTACCTGGAGTCTTTCGGCAATCCGGCGAAGTTCTCGAGACTGGCGAGACGCATCGGCATCACGAAGCCGATCATCGCGGTCAAGTCGGGCCGTTCTCCCGCCGGGAGTCGCGCTGCCACCTCGCACACGGGCGCTCTGGCCTCTTCCGATGAGGCGGTGACCGCTCTCTTCCGACAAGCCGGGGTGATACGGGTCGATACCATCGAGGAGCTGTTCGACACCGCCAGCCTTCTCGCTCACCAGCCGGTTCCCACAGGGAGAAGGGTGGGGGTGGTCACCAATGCCGGTGGGCCGGGGATCCTGGCCGCCGATGCCCTGGAATCCTATGGCCTGACGCTGCCTGAGCTCTCCGCCGAGCTGCAACAGGCCATCTCCGAGGGACTGCCAGCAGAGGCATCGACCCGAAACCCGATAGACCTGATCGCGTCGGGTGGCCCGGCCGAGTTCGAACAGGCCACGACCCACCTGCTGAACTCCCTGGAGGTGGACTCGGTGATGGTCATCTTCGTCCCGACGTCGCCCGAGGGGACAGAAGACGTTGCCGCCGCTCTCCGTCGCTGTCAGGACGAATATGAGGGCGAAACGCCACTGCTCTCGGTCTTCATGCAGGCGGAGAGCGTCGCCGCCAGCCTGGCGGGCAGCAACGGCCGACGCACCATCCCCACCTACACCTTCGCCGAGGATGCGTCCCATGCCTTGGCCCGGGCCTCACGGTACGGGGAGTGGAGACTTCGCCACCCCGGTGCGCCGCTGGAGATCTCGGAGGAGACACGAGCCTTGCTTCGGGAGGTTGTGGATGTCGCCCTGGCCCGTTTGGGAGGCGACGGGGGGTGGCTGGAGGCCGACGAGGTGGACACGTGTCTGCGGGCCGTCGGTATGCGCACCCCGGATACCCACGTCGCCAGGACCGTTGATGAAGCCAGGGCCGCCGCAGGCGAGATCGAAGGGCCGGTGGTCCTCAAGGTGATCAGTGAGGATGCTCTGCACAAGTCGGACGTGGGTGGTGTCGTCCTCGGGGTGGAGGGCGACGACCAGGTGAGGGG
>CAZSOF010000334.1:1283-2745 GCA_964607685.1 uncultured Acidimicrobiaceae bacterium
GTATCGGCCCTGATCGAGGTGGTTCCGGAGCTGATGGAGATGGACCTCAACCCGGTCAAGGTGCTGGTTCCGGGCAAGGGGGTTTGTGTTGTGGACGCCCGGATGCGGATCGCGCCGGTTCCCCCAGAGCGAATGCCTGCGATGAGAGATCTTCCCGGGGTCACCTCCAACCCGCCGGTATAAGGTCGGCTCATGGAGTTCGTCGAAGTCACCACCGAGGGCGCCGTGGCACTCGTCCGACTGAACCGACCGCCGGTCAACGCTCTCTCCGAACAGGTCGCAATTGAGCTGCGGGAGGGGTTCACCCTCTGTCAGGACCCGTCGATACGGGCCGTCGTGGTCACCGGCGAGCCCCACTTCGCGGCCGGCGCCGACATCAAGGGCTTCAAAGCCACCTTCGAAGCCGGGGGCCGGGAGAGGACCGCAAGCACCCTTCTCGACGCCATCGCCACTCTCGACGACCTCCCCAAACCCACCATCGCTGCCGTCCATGGATATGCGCTTGGTGGTGGTTGTGAGCTGGCCCTGGGCTGCGACTTCAGGTACCTGGCGACGGACGCCACGATCGGCCAGCCGGAGATCCTCCTCGGCCTCATCCCCGGTGCCGGCGGTACCCAGCGCCTGCAACGGGTCGTCGGCTTTCAGAAGGCGAAGGACCTCGTCTACACGGGTCGCCAGGTCGGATCCGAGGAGGCGCTGGCCATCGGCTACGCCGACAAGGTCGTTGCCCCTGAGGAGGTCCTTCCCCTGGCGATGAATGATGCCGCCGAGTGGGCCACGAAGGCAACCGTGGCCATCGCCGCCGCCAAGAGGGCATTGTCCGCAGGCCGTGGTGTCCCCCTGCTCGAGGCACTCGCCATCGAGCAGGATGTTTTCCAGACCACCTTCGCCAGCGACGACGCGATGGAAGGCGTCACCGCCTTCGTCGAGAAGAGGGCGGCGGAGTTCAAGGGAAGCTGACCAGGCGCTCCAGCCGCCGCAGGTTTCCTCGCCAGATCGAAGCCAACACCGGGCGCGCCAACCAGGCGGTGAGCCGGCCGCCCAGCCACCAGGGGAAACGGAGGGTCTCCTCCCAGCTGACGACGGTCCCCTCGCCATCCGGCCTGGCCGACAGGGTGCCCTTCCCGGAGATCAAACCTGTGTGCGCGACGTCGATGGAGCGTTCCTCGACC
This sequence comes from uncultured Acidimicrobiaceae bacterium, assembly GCA_964607685.1. Classification (GTDB taxonomy): domain Bacteria; phylum Actinomycetota; class Acidimicrobiia; order Spongiisociales; family ZC4RG35; genus JANQRA01. Next base: position 2,456 of record CAZSOF010000334.1, read on the forward strand.
CAGCCGGTCACCTCCATCACATCCAGGGTGTGGAAGGGCCCGACGACCGTCTCGACCTCCATCCGGGTGCCAACCCCTTTCCGCTGGCTCCCAATGAAGGCGATCGACCTCGCGTCCCTCATCCACAGCACATGTGACTCGAGATCGGCCAGTATCGACCACACGATGTGGTGCGGGACCTCCATACGTCGGGAGACGGCAATGCGGACCATTTCGGTTCGTGCGACAATATCGAGTGATGATCTATCTCGATCACGCGGCAACGACGCCAATGCGTCCGGAGGTCTGGG
>CAZSOF010000335.1:0-2736 GCA_964607685.1 uncultured Acidimicrobiaceae bacterium
GGGCTCGCTGGCCCATCCGGCGAAGTAGCAGCGGCGCAGCGACGCCGGATCGCGACTCCTCGATGCACAGCTCGTCCACCTTCTCCATCCGCGCCCGGAAGACGGGCAGGGACTCCTCGATCCCTTTGTCTTCCTCGCCGAGTGAGATAACCGCGTCGGCATACTTGACCGCGACTCGGAGGGACCGCGCCTGAGCGGCCACCCACAACGGTGGGCGGGGCTGTCGCGTCGGGGAGGGTCGGAAGGTGGCGTTGGAGAGGAGAAAGTTCACGCCCTCGTGGGTCACGGTGTCGCCACGCAAAGCGTCGTCGAGGATGGCGACCGCCTCGCGAGGCCGCCCGCTGCGGCCGGTGCCGTCGAGGAAGTCGATCCCAAGCGCCTCGTGCTCGACCGGATAGAAGCCACCGCCGACCGCGGCTTCCACGCGGCCATCGGAGATCTGATCGACAGTCAGGATCGACTTCGCCAGGATGCCGGGATGGCGCGTAGCGACGTTGGTGACCATCGCCCCGATCCGGATGACACTTGTTTCCGTCGCCAACCCCGCCAGAGTCGTCCATGCCTCGAGGAGAGGGACTTCCGGCACGCCGTCGATCCAGAACTGGTCGATCACCCACGCGTTGTCGAGGCCGATCGACTCGGCGAAGAGGAAATCATCTAGGAGTAGCGGAAACGGCACCACCTGAACGATGGTGGCCCCGAAGCGAACCGGCATCGCCCGATCCTAGGTGAAGCTGCGTGGCGCACCCAGCCGGTCTTTCGGTAGTGTCGGCGGCCAAGCAGAAGTAGACACTCCGTGGTCACCGGTGCGCTGAATGAAAGACAGTTGGAGTCGAGGCTGGCTGCCATCGAGGCGGCCTCGACGTGGAGTCCCCGAGTCGTCTCCAAGCTCGAGAACCTGATTCGCGGTGACGACGAACGGGCCCTGTTCCGGGTGAACCCCGTCAAGTTTGCCGCCGATCGGGGAATTGACGAGGAGGAGGCGATTGCGCTGTTCCTCCACGCCGCCAAGGCCGGGCTCTTCGAGATGGAGTGGGACATCGTTTGCGCCTCGTGCGGCAACGTCTTCAAGAGTTTTCGAAATCTGGAGAAGGTCGATCCGCACTTCCGTTGCAACCTGTGCAGCATGGACAACTCGTCCTCTCTCGACGACTACATCCACATCGTGTTCACGATCTCGCCGCAGGTACGGGGCATCGCCCTCCACGACCCCGAGCGCCTGGGGGTCGAGCAGCTCCTCTTCGATCTTCAATACAGCCAGGACGTCAGGGCCCAGTACGACGGTCTCACGCTGCCCGAGTTGATGAAGAGCTGGACGCCGGAACTCACCTACCTCCAACCGGGAGAAAGCGTTTCCCTATACATCGAAATCGAGGGCTCCGGCATCATGTGCCGCGACGTTACGGGGTCGAGCTCCATAGGCTTCTTCCAGTCGGACGGGGCCCCGCCACTCCCCAACCCGGTGAGGATCACAATCACGGAAAGTGGGTTCGAAGCTGCGGATCTCGATTTCCAGGAGTTCGAGTTCGACCTGCCGCTCGGCAGCGGCATCGGGAACTTTCTCTTTCCCAGGGTGCACTACTTCTCGGCCGGCCCCCTATCGCTGGAGTGTGTGAACGAGACCGACCGGCGTAAGACCTTCTGGGCCATCCAATACCCGCAACTCGGGTCGATCGAGGTTCAGAAGATCGAGTTCAATCCGTTTCTCTCGGCGAGACGGCTGTTGAGCAACGCCACCTTTCACCGGTTGTTCCGAGGCGAGATCCCACCGGAGAGCGAGGGGCTCTCGGTGAACGACCTGACCTTCCTGTTCACCGATCTCGAAGACTCGACCGCGATGTACGACCAAATCGGAGACGCCACCGCGTACAACCTCGTTCGTCTTCACTTCGACGTCCTGAACGAGGCCGTGGCCAGCAACTCGGGTGCTGTGATCAAGACGATCGGCGACGCGATCATGGCCACCTTTCTCGACCCTGTGAACGCGGTCTCCGCCGCCCTTGGGATGTTTCGAGGCCTCGCCGTCTTCAACGCTGACATGTCGGCTGGTCTGAATCTGAACGTCGGCATCCATCGCGGTCACTCGATCGCGGTGCGGTTGAACAATCGGCTCGATTACTTCGGCCAAAACGTGAATATCGCGGCCCGGACCCAGCAGCTCTCCACGCACGGCCAGATTCTGATCACCCAGGATGTATTCGATGCTCCAGGGGTCGGGGATCTCCTTGCCGGCCACGCCGTGGTACCGGTCGAGGCGACGATGAAAGGCGTGGGAGAGGTGATTCGAGTGTTCCAGGTGACGTCGCCAGCGCAGGTCGCGAGCTGAGCAGACCGGCGTGGTCACGCCTATCTGGGCGGGCATAGGTAATCCCAATCGGTGCCCGGAACCCCGAACTTCCGGGATGGGTATGAGATAGATTCGCGTCCGCAAGAGAAAGGGAAGGGTGTGAGCTTCGTCACACGTGGGTTCAAACGCCGCCACCAGGAGGACAGCCCACCGGACCGCGTCCCGCCCGGCCAATACACGACGGCCGACTTCCCGGTCCTCACCGCCGGCCCCACCCCACGTATCTCGCTGGAGGAATGGCGTCTCTCGGTGATCGATGCTGAAGGCGATGAAGTCACTTGGACATGGGACGAGTTCACCGCTCTTCCCCGCGAGAACTTCATCGTCGACATCCACTGCGTCACCAAGTGGTCCAAACTCGACACCTCGTGGACCGGAGTCGCCGTCGA
>CAZSOF010000336.1:0-2736 GCA_964607685.1 uncultured Acidimicrobiaceae bacterium
CCACTATCACCTGCTTGCCGGTCGCCGCCAGGTTGTCGACCACCTCGACCAGCCCGTCGTCGAAGAATTGGCCCTCGTCGACACCGATGACCACTGTCTGATCGGAGACGGACCGCAGCAGCTCGGTCGACGTCGACACCGGGAGGGCCTCGGTCTTCTGGGCCGAGTGAGACACCACCTCGGTGTCGCCGTAGCGGTCATCGAGGAGAGGTTTGAACACCTGTACCGGTACCCGGGCGATCCTGGAGCGGGTTACGCGTCGGATCAGTTCCTCGCTCTTGCCACTGAACATGGGTCCACAGATGACCTCCACCCATCCGTCGTTGCTCCGCCGATACATGTGTCGGCCGAGGGTACCCGGCGCTGGGACGTCGTGGAGTTGGGCGAAGTTGCCCCCCGACGTGGCGTTATGAACCCCGGGTTCGCTGCGTGACGGTCAGGTGAGCTGATTCTCGCCCGGAACCGGCGTGCGCATCAGCCATATGGAGTTGGCGATGCCGAGGGCCAGGGACATGGCCATGTAGAACGAGCCACCCTGGCTGAGGAACGGAAGGGGCAGACCGGTCACCGGCATGATGCCGATGGTCATCCCGATGTTGACGAACACATGGAAGACGATCATCGACGCGATCCCCGCGGCGATGAGGGCGCCATAGCGGTCGCGGGCATTGCTGGCGATGACCAGAAGGCGCCAAACGATGACCACAAACGCCACCAGCACCAAGAGGCCTCCGATGAGCCCGAGCTGTTCTCCCACGGCGGTGAAGATGAAGTCACTGTCTTGCTCCGGCACGTATTGGAAGGCGGTGAGAGTGTCCGGGGCGAACAGCCCCTTCCCCAAGAGCTGACCGGAGCCGATGGCGCTCTTCGATTGTCGTAGCTGGTAGCCGATTCCTTGAGGCTCGATCGTCTGGTCGATCAGCACACGAAATCGATTCATCTGGTACTCGCTCAGCCAGCCGAACCGGAAGGTGGCGATGATGACCACCCCCGAGACGCCGAGTAGCGCGGTCAGCTGTCGCCAGTTGGCCCCGGCCGCGAAGAGCATGGTGAAGAGTATGAACCCAAAGACCATGGTGGTCCCGAGATCGGGTTCGCTCAGTATGAGATAGGCAGGCACGACGGCGACGAGCACCGCCTGCCCTACCTTCGACCAGGAGAGTGTTCGCGGGACCAGCATCTCGTCACGGGATGTCGGAGGCGCCAAGAGTGATGCCAGTGCCACGATCACCACCACCTTGGCGAACTCGGCAGGCTGGAGATTGAAGGATCCGAGCGGGATCCAGCGATTCACCTCATTGACTGGCGGGAACAGGAAGACCGCCACCAGCAGGACCAGGATGACCATCGAGGCCGCGGGGATGATGCTCCGGTACTCCCGGTAGTCGATATTGGAGACCACTGCAAAGATGATCAGTCCGGCCGTGACGAAGATCATCTGACGCTCCATCGAGAACGTCCCGGTGTTTCGGGTAGTCGAATAGATCATCAACAGCCCGAAGCCGGATAGGGCGAGCATGGTCCCGAACAGGAGCCAGTCGCTCCGGTTGTTGCGCCGGATCACGGCCACCTCGCGAATGCGGTTGAGGACAGCGGTCATCAGTCGGCCCTCTCCCCCTCGGTTATCGGTGTCGGCTCATTCCCCATCAGATACTGGAGGACGTGGCGAGCCACCGGAGCCGCTATTCGACCACCGGAGCCACCCTCGTCGATGACCACGGCCACCACATATCGGGGGTTGTCGATTGGGGCGACACCAATGAACCAGGCATGGTTGTCCTTGGTGGAGGCAGACTGCCCGGTTCCGGTCTTGCCGCCCACCAGGTCGAGACCGGGGCCGAAGTCACGGAAGGCCGCACTGGCAGTGCCGCTGGTCACCACGCCATTGAGATCCCTCAGCAACTCGTCGCGAGTCGTGGCGCCGATGTCGACCGTGCGCACCACCGGCGACGACAGGTCCTCGATGACCTCTCCCTCGCCATCCACGAGTCGATCTGCAACCCGGGGCTCCATGACCCTCCCTCCGTTGGCGAGGATGGCGTAGGAGACTGCCGCTTGCAGCGGAGTGGCCGTGAACGCCCCCTGACCGATGGCGAAGTCCATCAGGTCACCACCAAACCAGGGGCTCGCCTGTTCCGGGCTGAGTCGACCGGGGTCGAGCCTCGGTGGCTCGTCCGGATTCTCTATCTGATGGGCGGCCCATTCCTCGAACAGCTCACGGGTAGGAACGATGCCGCCGGCCTCGTTGGCGAGATCGATGCCGGTCTCGGAGCCATAACCGAGACTTCGGGCCCAGTCCTGAATGGTGTTCTCACCCACCTCGTCACGATGCTGCCACGTTCCCAAGCCGATGTTCCAAAAGAAGATGTTGCAGGAATTCACCAGCGCGCCGTGCAGGTCGAGCCAGCCCAGCCGCCGTGGGTAATACCAATCCCGCTTGACTTGCGCAGAGCCGTCATTCAGGTCGGGCAGCTGTAACTCGCCGTCACAGCGGATCAGACGGTTTTGTCCATCCACGCCCTCGATCTCCTCGGGGAATGGAAGACTCTCCTCCGAGAAGGCCGTATAAGTGATGGCCTTGAACGTCGATGCCGGTGGGTAGAGGCCACTCACCGCGAGGTTGTTGAACGCGAATGACTCGTTGAGGGCGGAGAACGTATCGACATCGATGCCGGTCACGAAGAGCTGTGGATCGAAGTCGGGCACCGAAGCGAGAGCGAGGATCTCGAATGTCTG
>CAZSOF010000337.1:0-2726 GCA_964607685.1 uncultured Acidimicrobiaceae bacterium
CTCCAGTGACCATGTCGCCCGGGCACGCGCCAGCCGGCGATCCGCCAGATTGGAGAGAATGCGCAGATAGGTTCGCCCGCCCGTCCACTCGGCGATGCTCGGGGCCACGGCTTCCGCCATCGAGTTCACGGCATTGGCCCCCATCGCATCCCCCGCAGCGATCCCACCACTGCCCCTCACCGATGCGATCACCGCCGTGATCAGCTCCTCAGGCTCGGCTCCGGCCAACAGCAACCCAACAGCAAGCCCTGTCACGCCCAGACGCCAACCTGCTGAAGCAGCGTGTTCCACGAACAACTCCGCGCCCAGCCACAACAGACCCGCCGCAGCGGCAACCAGAATCCACCCGACCAACACCACAAGATCGTACGTCCACGACGCTGGAGCAATCGCTTTCGGGCCCCCTTCGAATAGGTCGCCATCGTTTCGATGGCAGCGTTCGGGGGTTGTGCATGACCAGGAGAGACGAGGAGTTCCTCAGCGTGACCGGTGCCACTTCGACGGGCTCCACGGCTGGCTTCAGAGTCGGCGCCAGATGTTGAGATGCACGATGCAGGCGAGACCGCAGCCGTTTGCTATCGGGTGGCAACTTCTCCAGGGCCCAAGCCCGCATTACCTTTTCCCTTGTGGGCTCCATGGGACACAACGACCCAATGAATGGCGGCAGGGCAGATGGTTTGAGATGCCATCTCACCGATCTCCTGCGCCACGACCATGATCACGAACCCGGGGGCGTTCTCGATTCTGGGGCGGAGGGGATCCGGGCCACCAAGATTTCGCTGCTCGGCTTGGGGGTGACCGCCGCCCTGCAGGCGCTCGTGGTGGTGTTGTCCGGGTCGGTGGCTTTGGCCTCCGACACGCTGCACAACCTTGGTGACGCTCTCACCGCCATCCCGCTGTGGATCGCCTTCTCGCTGGGAAGACGGTCCCCGACCCGCAGCTACACCTACGGGTATCACCGGGCAGAGGATGTCGCCGGGGTGGTCATCGTGCTCGCCATCGGTGCCTCTGCCGCCCTCATCGTCTGGGAGTCGGTGCAGCGTCTACTCCACCCCCGTCTCATCGACTACGTCCCCTGGGTGATCGCCGCCGGTGTGATCGGCGCCGTCGGCAACGAGCTGGTGGCCCGGTACCGCATCAGGGTTGGTCGCCGCATCGGGTCCGAGGCTCTGGTCGCCGACGGTCAGCATGCCCGCACCGACGCCCTCACCTCGCTCACCGTCGTGGTCGCCGGTATCGGCGCCGCCTTCGGAGCCGCCTGGGTAGACCCCGTCGCCGGGCTGGTAGTCGCCCTAGTGATCCTGCGGTTGTTGTTCCGGTCGGCCCGTTCGATCACGAGGCGACTCCTCGACGCAGTCGATCCCGAGCTGGTCGACTCGACCGAAGCTGTCATCGCAGGCGTTCCCGGAGTCCGATCGGTAACCGATCTGAGGCTCCGCTGGCACGGCCACCAACTCCACGTCTCCACATCGGTCGCCGTCGCTCCCGACGTCAGTGTGGCCGCCGGCCACGAAACCGCCCACGAAGTCGAACACGCCCTCCACCACGCCTACAGCTTCCCGGTCATCACCACCGTCCACATCGACCCCGAAGGTCAAACGAGCGCCCACGACGCCACCGCTCACCACAAGCAATGACCCTCGCCTTCCATCGCGCGAGAGGGTGCGATGGGACGGTCAAGAACGCGAACTGACGCGTACCAGAAATGCGTTCTGAGGGGGCGTTTCGCGAGTTTTCCCTGGTCAGCGCATACCCCAGACTCGGGCTCATAACCCGAAGGTCGCGGGTTCAAATCCCGCCCAGCTACCAAAGGCCCTGGCCAGCGATTCGCCGGCCAGGGCTTCAACCGTGTCATGCGGTTCTCCGATCGGGTGTTCCAGTCCCAAGCTGCTTCGTTTGCGAAACCCATGATTCGCTCCTTTGTCGAGGTCCCGCTTACGGCCAGAAGACGAGCCAGAAGTCAGAAGGGTTACATAGACCGGCGGGTACCGGTTCGGTTAGGCCTGAAGGCCAGACGAGAATCAGCAGTGTCGAGAACCCCGACCCCAGTGACTACCGGAGCGATGCAGTCCACCACAACGAGACAAGACCTCCATCGGAGAGCGCTGAGGCCGAGTGGGTCATGCTTCCTCGTCTCGACGGCTTCACCCCGGGTCGTGCGACGATGAGACGCGAGTCGATGGTGGTGGCGTTCGATGATGCCGTGCTGGAGGATCTCCGACGCCGATTGCGAGAGTCAAGGTTTCCCGAGGCCGCCCCCGGTCCAGCATGGTCCCAAGGCACCGACCTCGATTACCTGCGCCGGTTCGTCACTTACTGGGCAGGAAAGTTTGACTGGCGACGGGCCGAACGCGAACTGAACAACTTCGATCACAATGTGGCTGAACTCCAGGACTACCGGATCCACTATGTACACCACAAGGTGCGCCGTGACGAAGGCCTTCCCCTGATCCTGATCCACGGGTGGCCGAGCAGTTTCATCGAGTACCTACCGGCCATCTCCTACCTGACCGACCCAACGGCCCACGAGATGGACGGTCCCGCCTTTGACGTGGTAGTTCCGTCTCTGCCCGGCTACGGCTTCTCGGACCGACCCGACCGAGTGGGAGTGAACTATGCCGAGGTGGCCGGCGTGTTTCTCGAACTGATGACCGGGCTTGGCTATGAGCAATTCGGGGCTGGGGGAGGAGACTTCGGCTCAGGCGTGGCAGCCCACATGGCAATGA
>CAZSOF010000338.1:0-2723 GCA_964607685.1 uncultured Acidimicrobiaceae bacterium
TCCACGTTTCGCGGCTGGGCCGACATCTGGCTCAGCCCCGCCTTTCGCTCATGGAACATCGAGGAATACCTCACCCGGGTGCGCTGCCCCACTCTTCTCATACAAGGGAGTGCCGACGAGTACGGTACGACGCTGCAACTCGACGCCATAGATGCCGGCCTGGAGACCCCCGCCCAGCGCCTGATGGTCGAGGGAGCCGGGCACTCGCCGCAAGCATCACACCCGGCCCCGGTCACCGACGCAGTCATCGACTTCATCGCTGCGCTGGGCTGATGTCGGCCTCGATCTCAATACAACGACGTGTTCAGTGGATGGACACCGATGCTGCCGGCATCTGGCACCACTCCGTTGTGATTCGCTGGGCCGAGGAAGCCGAAGCCGAGTTGCATCGTCGTCTCGGGATCATCGATGAGACCTTCGGCGCCACACCGCGGGTACGGACCGAGTTCGACTTCGGCATCCCGCTGCGCTTTGACGACATCGTGGACATCACCCTCACCGTGGCCGATCTGGGAGAGACCTCGATCACGTATCAGGTGGAAGTGAAATCCGATTCGGAGCCTGTGGCCACCGGGAGCGTGGTTGCAGTGCTCATCGATCGCGATAACGGTCAGAAACGCATGTGGCCCGATCATCTCCAACGGGTTTTGCGCCCGGGATGAGGGTCTACGGTCCCAGGGTCCGTTTCAACTCCTCGTGGTTCGGTAGCCGGCTCCCAGTAGCCTCAGCAGTGCTCGCCGACACTGCTCCTTCCACTCCTGGTGGTTTTCCTTCCAGTCTCCGGTCTGCATCCATTGCAGGAAGGTCCCCTCGATGATGGCTCGCATGTCCCGTGCTGCGCCGGCGACATCGGCGACGTCGAAGACTCCGTCCCGCACCCCGGCGGCAACGATCTCGCTATACAACCCATTGATGATTCCGTCCAACATCGTCGTCAGAGATCCAAAACGGGGGACCCTGACGGCGTGCTCGACCAGGTCCAGGTAGAAGAGATAGAACTCCCGGTTCGCCTCCGGGGAGATGAAAACTGCATCGACCAACGCCGTGATCTGCTCTGCGGCACCTGAGGACGGGTCGAGCTGTTCCCGAATTCTCTTCTCGGTCCGCTCCAAGGCATATTTCATGGCGGCGAGCAGCAAGGTGTCCTTGCTCCCGAAGTGATAGAGGAGCAGTGCCTTGGAGACACCCGCATCTTCGGCAATCTCCCTCAGCGGCGTCCGATGCGAGCCCCCGCGCGCCACCGTTCGATATGTCGACCGAACGATCTCGATCTCGCGGCGACTGAGCTCCTCGGTCGTCCCGGTGTCGGTTGTCATCGAAGCCTGAGGGTAACGAGCTGCACGCAGCCTGCTCCCGACACCCTTGACCCTGACCGCGCGGTCAGGGTAAGGTCACCGTGGTGATCGACTTCCAGACTCACCCCGATTCCTACCGCCACTGGAAGCTGAGAATCGACGACCGCGTTGCATTCCTCGACATGGCCGTCGATCCCGATGGGGGTATCAATCCCGGCTATGAGCTCAAGTTGAACTCCTACGACCTCGGGGTCGACATCGAGCTCGCCGACGCGGTGCAGCGACTCCGTTTCGAGCACCCCGAGGTCGGAGCGGTCGTCATCGGCTCCCGGCTCGATCGAATGTTCTGCGCCGGGGCCAATATCGGCATGCTCGCCAAAGCGTCGCACCCTCTGAAGGTCAACTTCTGCAAGTTCACCAACGAGACACGCAACGCCATGGAGGACGCATCCGATCACTCCGGGCAGCGCTACCTGGCCGCCCTCGGAGGCAACGCCGCCGGGGGTGGCTATGAGCTGGCCCTGGCCACCGACCACATCATGTTGATCGACGACCGGAACGCAGCCGTCTCCCTCCCCGAAGTGCCTCTTCTCGGTGTCCTTCCCGGCACCGGCGGTCTCACCCGTCTCACCGACAAGCGTCACGTCCGCCGTGACCGCGCCGACGTCTTCTGCACCCTCGAGGAGGGCATGAAGGGCGACAAAGCTCTGCAGTGGGCGCTCGTCGACGAACTGGTCCCGGCGAGCTCCTTTGCCGAGACCGTGGCCCAACGTGCCCGGGAGTTCGCCTCTGAGTCCGATCGGCCGGTGAATGCCCCGGGCGTCGCACTCACCCCTCTCGATCGCCGGATCGAGGAAGACAAGCTGATCTACTCCCACCTGCAGTTGGACATCGACAGATCCCGACGCACGGCCTCGGTGACGCTGCGGGGGCCCGAGGAGCCTTCTGTCGGCGATGGGGACGAGGCGGTGGCGGCGGGCGCGGGATTCTGGCCACTTCGCCTGGCCCGCGAGCTGGATGACGCAATCCTTCACCTGCGGGCCAATGAGCTTGAGATCGGGACCCTTCTGATCCGGAGCGAAGGCGACCTCGATCTCGTCCTCGACTATGACACGTTCCTCCTGGAGAAAGCCGAACACTGGTTCGTTCGCGAAGTCCTTCTCTATTGGGGGCGCCTTCTCCGCCGGGTGGACATGACGGCGCGCACCATCATCACGCTCATCGAGCCTGGCTCCTGTTTCGGCGGGTTTCTGGCCGAGCTCAGCCTGGCCGCAGACCGTTCTTACATGCTCATCGGCACCTGGGCCGGGGAAGGTGGCGACGAGGCCCGTCTCGCCTTCACCCACGCCAACATCCACGGTTACCCCATGTCCAACGGGCTTTCCCGTCTCGAAACCAGGTTCTGGGGTGACCACGACGGCTTGTCGC
>CAZSOF010000339.1:0-2696 GCA_964607685.1 uncultured Acidimicrobiaceae bacterium
CCCTGCTCGATCAGCTCCGCCCCCTCGGGTAAGCGGACCTCTTTCATCTGATCGGCCAGCCGCAGTCGATCGGCATCGCTCAAGTCCGAGAACAGCGGCACTGCCGCCAGCTCACTAGCATCCACGGAAGCCACCTCCGTCCCCAATCGTATCTACACCACTGGGCCCGGTGGGTGGGTGGCATCGGTCATTGGTGGCTCCGCGACGAGCTCGGGTTGGTTCGCACCCTCAATATCAAGTCCCTGACGGGCTTTCCCGGACTCAATCCCCGGTGGCTCGTCCTGATTCATGGCGAGGACGTCGCAGGGACCCGAACCTGAGAATCGGATGCAGCCGCGACACCGGCGTAGGTCCAGCCGTAGAGGGCGGTCATCTCCTGCATACAGGGTCGGCAGACCCGACGGGTGATGCCACCGTGGGCAACCAGGTATCCTCCGAAGACCGAGCTGCAACCATGCATCTCGCATCCCACCGGCTGCCGTTGGATCGCCCTGCTCGGGCTCATCCCCATATTCTCGACCACGACCTGGGAGAATTAGGGGCAATCCACTGCCGACCCAATGAAATCGATCGGCGCTGTCTCGGTCAGCCGGGGGCCACGGCGCCGTACCCTCCACCAAACATGTCTCCCGCGACCTGGCGCAGCCCATCGGCCATGGCGCGAAGCGTGCTTCCCTCCGGGAACAAGTCGCCCATGAAGGCGAAGAGCGCCACAGCTACCAGCACGAAGAAGACAACGGCAATGAATTTGGCCATCACGGCCATGCTATCCGACGATATGCCAAGGACCCTGGTGCCGGTACACTTCGCCCCGCAGCGGGATTCACGTGGATCCGGCGTCGGCCTCCAATCCGCGGGCGGGGTTGGAGTCCCTCCGGGTGCCGGTGACCTGTCGCCACATGGTGGCCGTAGCTCAGTCTGGTAGAGCACCTGGTTGTGGTCCAGGATGTCGCGGGTTCAAGTCCCGTCGGTCACCCCAAACATCACGGGGCGCCACCCAGCGCCCCGTTTGACTGCCAGTCACGAGGAATGGAATGACCACCACAATCACAGAGACCGGGGCGTTCGAGCGTCTCGTCCGATTCCAGCTCACGGACGACCAGATCAATGAGGCCAAGAAGGGTGCTGCTCGCAAATTGGCCCAGGAGGTCAAGATTCACGGATTTCGCCCCGGCAAGGCACCGCTGCCGATCGTGGAGGCGACGGTGGGCAAGGACCGGGTCCGTCAGGAAGCCATCGAAGAGCTTCTCAACCCGGTGCTCAGTGATGTCCTCGAGGACGAGGACATCCAACCTGCCATCAACCCCGAGTTGGAGTCGATGGACGACGTCGATGGGGGAGTGGAGGTCGAGGTCAAGGTGACCCTATGGCCCACCATCGAGCTGCCCAACTACAAAGACCGCAATATCGAGATCACCAATCCGGAGGTCACGGACGAGGAGCTGGCGGAACAGATCAGACGGATGCTGGAGCAGTTCGCCACGGTGGAGGAGGTCGATCGACCGGCTGAGACGGGAGACTTCGTCTCCATCGATCTCGAGGCCTCCCAAGACGGGGAGGCCGTGGAGGAGACGAAGGCCGAGGACATTCTCTACGAGGTGGGCTCAGGTTTGCTGGTCGAGGGTATCGACGAGGAAATCACCGGAGCGGTGGGCGGGGACCGCATCTCCTTCACCGGGCCGCTTCCCGATGGCTTCGGCGAGAGAGCGGGGGAAGAAGTCACCTTCACCGTCACCGTCCACGAGGTCAAGGAACGCATCCTCCCCGAGATGGACGACTCGTGGGTCGATGACAACACCGAGTTCGAGACCGTACAGGAGCTCACCGAAGCCCTGTTGCAGAGTCTCAGCGACGCCAAAATGCGCGCCGTCGTCCGGGAGTTCTCGGACAGGGCATTGAGCACCCTGCGCGATCAGATCGATGTCGAACTGCCCGAGGGGCTGATCCGGTCGGAGATGGATCGACATCTTCATGACTTCGTCCACCGGCTGGAGGATGCCGAGTTGACACTCGAAGACTATTTCCAGACTGCGGGTCAGACCCAGGACGATTTCCTGGCCGATTTGCGCAGTCAAGCTGAGCTGTCGCTACGAAATCGACTGATCCTGGATGCGATCATCGCAGCTGAGAGCATCACGGTCGACCCCGAGGACATGTCGAATGCCCTCCAGGGTCTGGCCGCTCGATCCGAAGACCCGGTCGCCTATCTGAAAGCCTTCCAGCAAAGTGGTCAAGAGTTGGCGCTGGCCAGTGATATTCTCAGAAACAGAGCGCTGGACGCGATTCTGTCGAACGCCAACCCGGTCGACGAGAACGGGAATCCGGTCGACCTGAGCTTGACGGTCAATGAAGTCGAGGCCGAGATCATCGACGAAGAAGATGTCGACGCGACCGAGGAGGAAGAGGAATGACAGCCAACTACGTAGTCCCCACAGTCTTCGAGCAAACGAGCCGGGGTGAGCGTTACTTCGACATCTACAGCCGGCTCCTCAAGGATCGCATCATTTTCCTTGGGACCCCGATCGATGACACCATCGCCAACCTGATAATGGCCCAGCTGTTGCATCTCGAGTCCGAGGACCCGGACAAGGACATCTTCCTGTACATAAATTCGCCCGGTGGCTCGATCACATCGCTATTTGCCATCTACGACACCATGCAGTACATCAAGCCCGATGTGAACACGGTGTGCATGG
>CAZSOF010000340.1:0-2693 GCA_964607685.1 uncultured Acidimicrobiaceae bacterium
TCGGGTCTTCGCACTCTGTGAAGCAACTCCCTTTCTGGGTGGACGACCACCCGAGGCCAGCGGCGTTGGCCACGGACCTTCCCGAGACACCGACTATCTGGTCGTCGGCCCCGGCCTGACCGGGCTCTCCACCGCCCTACGGCTGAGCGGAGTCGCCAAGTCCGTCACCATCATCGACGGCGGCGAGATCGCCGGTGGAGACCACCGCGAACTTGCCATGTGCTGACTCCGCCACCCCCTCGTTTGCTCTGCAAAGCGTCTCGTATTTCGATACGGAACGCAGCGCAGTCAGGGCGACCCCCAACGACTCTTCGTTTGCGCTGCAACAAGACTCGGTTTCCATACCGAACGCAGCGCGGTCGAGTCGGCCGGCGTAACCTGAGTGCATGGCAGCGACGTGGCGCGATCGACTGATCTTCATCACGCCTCTCGTCGGGGTGGCTCTCCTGTCGATCTTCGCCCCGTCCGAAGACGGGCCCACGATTTGCCCCTTCGCCCTGTGCACCGGCATGGCATGCCCGGGCTGTGGCATGACCAGGGCTGCATCCAGCCTGATCAGAGGAGACGTGGGGGGCGCCATTGCCTATCACCCGCTCGTCCTCGTAGTCGGTGCCCAGCTCGTGCTGGGCTGGGTCTGGTTCACGCTACGACGTGCCGGCCGGGTTCAGCCGATGAGCAACCGATCGCTGAACGTCATCTTGATAGCGACGGCTGTCGCTCTTCTCGCGGTCTGGGTGGCTCGTCTCCTGGCCGGGACGCTTCCCCCCGTCTGAGATACCGGCGCCAGACATACATCGCTCCTGCCACAACCGCGGCCGCGGCCGCAATCTGGAGCGGCACGGCCCATTTCGATGCCGCCAGATAGGACAAACTGCTCCTTATCGGAGCCCGCCCACCTCGCGGATCGAGAACCCAAGATCCGACCCTGAGGAACACCGCGAAGCCGAGACCTCCAACAGCCACCCTGTTGAGGAGCTCCCGGATCGCCTTCACGCGGTCCCCCGAGAGGGCGATGACGCCAGAGGCGAACACCGCCATCGCGAGAGCGGCCAGCAGCGAGGCCGTGCCCAGACGGATCGCCGTTCGGGAACTGGGTCCCACCACCGTCCTGGTCCCCGGTAGACGGATGACAAGGGGATCGAGTTCCTCCACAGCCTCACGAACCTCGGTCTCTGATACCTGATAGCCGAGTCCGTTCAGCTCCGCCGTGACCTCGGGGACTGCCGGGTAGAGGAGAGCGGACATGTCCACGGTGGAACCGTCAGGATCGCGTGATGCTGCCGCGGCGACTACGTCCGCCACGAGTCGGTCGAGTGCCTCCCCGATCGAGGACGATTCCAGGAAGTAGTCAATCGTGGGCACCACCAGTGCCGGGTCGGCACCGGAGTCGATCATCTCTTCGCCCATCCAGTCGGCCACGAAGTCGACGACGGTCTCCGAGTCCGAGAGAGGCGTCAGCGACTCGGCGAGGCTGTCAGTGTCGGCCACCACGGCACGCCCCCACAAGGAGAGGAAGAGGATCGAAACCGCCATTCCGAATGCCCAGCCGAGTGTCGACCGGGCCATCTTTCGCGTTGTCACCCGATCACCTGGGTCGGGTCACTTGATCACCAACGCCGGGTTGGTACGGATCCGGGGCCGCTTCTCGATGACAGCCCTGGCCAAGGTGTCGAATGCCTCAGCGGCCTCCGAGCCGGGGGCGGCAACCGCCACCGGGTGACCCTGGTCGGCACCGCGACCCATCGCGGGCAGCAGAGGGATCTGACCCATCAGGTCGACACCGAGCTCATCGGCGAGACTCTTCCCTCCGCCGCTGCCGAACAACTCATAGCGCTTGCCGTCCTCGGCGGTGAACCACGACATGTTCTCCACCACACCGATCACCTCCTGGTCGACCTCCGCGGCCATGAGAGCGGCACGTCTGGCGACACGTTGCGCGGTCGGTTGGGGTGTCGTCGCCAACAGGACCTGGGCCCGAGGCAGGAACTGAGACATGGAGATCGCGATGTCACCGGTGCCCGGAGGCATGTCGACGATCAGGAAGTCGAGGTCGTCCCAGAAAACGTCCTTGAGGAACTGCTCGATCGCCTTGTGCAGCATGGGCCCCCGCCATATGACCGCCTTGTCCTCGCCCACGAAGTAGTCCATCGACATCACCTTCACTCGATGAGCCACCGGGGGGACGATCATGTCCCCCACCATCACCGGCGGGTTGACGATGCCCAGCATGGCCGGGATCGAGAAACCCCAGATGTCACCGTCGACGATCCCCACCTTTCTGCCGTCACTCCGGGCGAGGGCAACGGCCAGATTGGCCGAGATCGACGACTTGCCCACTCCTCCCTTGCCCGAAGACACGGCCACGGTCCTGGTGGCCGAGCCCGATTCCCCTATCCGAGGGCCGGCCTTCTCCTTGAGGTCGTCCATCCATGACTGCACTCTCTGGTCGTCCATCACCTCGATTTCGACATCGACGCCGCTGGTGAATGGTGACAGCGCCTGCTGCAGCCTCTCGTTGAGACCCGGAGGTGGGCTCGCTGTGGGCAGCAACAGCTCCACCTTCACCTTCCCGGTCATCTTCCTGGCGACTTCCTTGACCAAGCCGAGCTCCCCCAGCGTGCGCCCCACCAGCAAGGGCGACTCGATGGACGCGACGGCATCGTGGATTTCGGCTTGTTCGGCCACCTATTTCC
>CAZSOF010000341.1:0-2676 GCA_964607685.1 uncultured Acidimicrobiaceae bacterium
GTGGACGCGCTCATCAGCAGCGCCGCCACCGCAGGTCCGAGGACGATGCCCGCCCATGCCAGGGCTCCTGCCGCCAGGGGTATGGCTATGACGTTGTAGCCGGCCGCCCAACCCAGGTTTTGCAGCATCTTGCGATAGCCGGCCTGGGAGAGACGCCGAACCGCCACCACCGCCCTCGGGTCGTCGGAGGCGAGCACCACGCCGGCGGACTCGATGGCCACGTCGGTTCCTGCTCCTATGGCGATCCCCACGTCGGACTGGGCGAGGGCCGGAGCGTCGTTGACCCCATCACCAACCATGGCCACGGTCAGCCCTCGCTGTTGCAGCTCTTTGACCTCGGTGTGTTTGTCTTCGGGTAGAACCTCGGCGAGGACCTCGTCGATGTCCAGATCGGCTGCCACCGCTTCTGCCACCTGACGAGCGTCACCGGTGATCATCGCCACCCTGACGCCCAGGCCATGAAGCTGGTCAACGGCCTCACGCGACTCCGGGCGGACCTCGTCCTCGACCGACAGCGCCCCGATCACCGCGCTGTCCCGGATCACATACAAGATCGAAGCCCCCCGATGCGTCCACTCCGAGATGTGCTTGTCGAGTTCGTCGGAAATCGACATTTCGCGCTCGGCGAGCAAAGCCGGTCCGCCAACAGCGATGAGCTCATCATCAACCGTCGCCTCCACACCGCGGCCGCTCATCGAACGAAACCCGGAGGCTCGCGGGACTCCGCCCTTCTCTCTCGCTGCTGTCAAAATGGCCCGGGCAAGCGGATGCTCCGAATCGGACTCGACCGCCGCTGCCAGGGCCAACACCCGATCGGTATCCCCGTCGACGGCGGCCACCTCCTGCAGCACATGGCTGCCCTTGGTCAGGGTCCCGGTCTTGTCGAACAAGACCACGTCGACCGTGCGCATCCGCTCCAAGGCGAGCCGGTCCTTGACCAGGATCCCATTGCGCGCCGCCATCCCGGTGGAGATGGAGACCACCAGGGGGATGGCCAACCCCAGGGCATGGGGACAGGCAATCACCAAGACCGCCACGGTACGCACCACCGCCTGATCCGGCTGATCGACCAGAACCCAGGCCACAACCGTCACCATCGCCGCCGCCACCGCCACATAGAACAGCAGTGCTGCTGCCCGGTCCGCCAACACCTGGGCACGGGAACGTGACTGTTGAGCTTCGGCAACGAGACGCTGGATGCCTGCCAAGGCGGTGTCATCACCCACCGCCTCGACCTCGACCCGCACCGCAGTATCAGTGGCCACCGTTCCCGCAACCACCCGATCCCCCGGCGATTTCCCCACCGGCCGGGACTCGCCGGTGACCATCGACTCGTCGAACTCGGCCTCCCCCTGGGCGATCACCCCATCGGCGGGGACGCGGCCACCGGGTCGGATCAAGACCACGTCGCCCACACCGAGAGCAGACACCTTCACCGTCTCCGTGCCCTCGTCTGTAAGCCGCTCGGCGTCGTCGGGCAACAGCTCGGCCAGGGCGGCCAGGGCACCACGGGCCTGGCCAATGGAGCGCATCTCCATCCAATGGCCCAACAGCATGACTGTGATGAGCGCTGCCAGCTCCCACCAGAACTCGAGATCGAACCAACCCAGCGTGGTGGCAAGCGAAGCACCGAACGCAACGGTGATGGCCATCCCGATCAGCAGCATCATCCCGGGCAGACGATCCCTGGCCTCCCGGACCGCACCCTTGAGGAACGGTGTCCCCCCGTAGATGAAGATGACCGTTCCCAGCGCCGGGGCCACCCAATCCGAACCAGGGAAGGACGGAGCCGTGTACCCGAACCATTCCTGGATCGTCTCACTGAAGTAGAGCACCGGCAACGTCAACGCCAGCGACAGCCAGAAGCGGTCACGGAACATGGCGACGCTGTGACCCTCGTGCTTGTCGTGGCCCTGGGGGTGGCCGCCGGCATGCCCCTCACCGGTGCCTGGGGTTTGAGAGTGGTCAGGGGAGGGTGTGGTGGCCACGTCCTCTGGCGTCCCGGGCATATGGCTGTGGTGTGTCATCTCACTGTTCCCAATCTGGTGGCCGCTCCAAGTATCCCTCACGGTCGATCTCGCCGCGGGTGCAGCGGTCACCTAGAAGATCCAGAGCACAAGATCGACCTTCCCCGGGACGATCAGGTCGCCGGATCAGTGTCAACAAGCCACCGTCGGCAATGTGATCAGATGCATCGCTGAATCCCTACTTACTCGAAGTTGTGCTCCCTCATATCTACATCTTCCAGTCGACTGGAAGGTCAAGAGGCACGTCGTCAGCCTCAGATCACAGTCCCAACCAAGGTCATCCGCCGCTTCGAGGAAGAAGCTCTACTGCCTGAGCCGAACAGTCACCGGCGGCGACTACCGGGACTGGAGACATGACACCTTGGACCGGCTTCATCCGCGATTCAGCCACCGGTCGTCACGCCCACCGAAATCGGATCCATCCTCGAGTCGAGCGAGTTGGGCGAAAGCGGCGCTCAGTAGCCCTCGATGCCGGTCACTGTGTGCAATGCCACACGGGTGGATAGGCCCTTCAAGGAGACTGGGCCCACTGATCGCAGCGTGATTGAAGCTCGTCCCATCAGTTCTCGTGCGGCGTTGTCGGAGATCAGGACTTCTCCGGGTCGGGCATAGTCGGCGATTCGAGCCGCAACGTTCACGGTTCGACCGA
>CAZSOF010000342.1:0-2673 GCA_964607685.1 uncultured Acidimicrobiaceae bacterium
GTCCTCCGTCAAGAGGGCAGGCCCTGAGCCAGAATGCGCATTGCTGATGTCGTCGAACAGAACGAACAGTGCCCTAGGAGAAGGTCCTCGCATCGAGACGGTGCACATCCGGGGATATCGATCGATCAGGAACGCGACCTTGCGCGCCGGCAACCTGTCAGCCCTGGTCGGCGAGCCCGGAACGGGCAAATCGAATCTCCTCTACGCCGTCCGAGCTGCGCTCGACTCCAGTGCGGCGATGCCGACGTCCCATGACTTCAGCAGAGACGGCAGGGACGTCATGAATATCACGGTGGAGATGTCAGACGGCTCATCAGCTTCCCTGACAGGAACGCCACCCTCCATCTCTCGAACGGTTGAGGGAGGCATCCCCCCTCTCCTCTATCTGCCAGCCCGTCTCAGAGCGGGAAGAGTTGTCGCCAGCCCCTCCGACGCGCCTCAAATCATCCGCCGAGTGAGTGCCATGATCGGGCGAGGTCTCCCCAATGAGGCCGCAGAGTCAGCCCACCAGCCAGGGATGACCGAAGCCGCCCATGCGTTGGTGGCCGGGATCGAGACGTGGCTCGACTCGGGACCACGCGGTGTCGTCGTCCTCATTGAGGAGCCGGAGTTGTTCCTGTCTCCCCAAGTCCAGCGGTATCTGTATCGACTGCTACGCGACCTGGCATCACATGGCAACCAGGTGTTCTACTCGACCCACTCTCCATCGTTCCTCAACGTTGCCAGGCTCCACGAGTTGGTGCTGACCGAGCACACGCCTGATGCAGGTACCTACCTCGTGCAGCCGGACCCCCTGCCAGCCGACGAGGAGTTCCGCGCCTATTCGGAATTCGATTCGACACGCAGCGAGCTATTCCTGGCCCGGGCGGCCATCCTGGTCGAAGGTCAGACCGAGCGGTTGGCCCTTCCATTCGCGTTTCGAGCCTTGGGCTTCGACCCGGACCGGGAGGGGATCTCCATCATCGAATGCGGAGGGAAGTCCAACATCGTCCTGGTCGCGAAGGTCGCAGCAGCGATCGGAATCCCGTTTCTGGCCGTCCACGATCGAGACGCAGCCGCCTCAGAGAAGCCCAACGATGCCGAGCAGCAGTTGAACCGCATGATCGGTGAGATCGCCGGGAAGAATCGCGTCGAGTTGGCGCCGGACTTCGAAGGGGTGACCGGTTTGCGGGGACGCCGACACAAGCCGGCCAGAGCATGGAAGAGCTTCGCATCTTTGGGCGCCGCAGATTTGCCAGCTGAAATTCAGAGGATCGTGGAGCGCTCGCTGGAGATTGCGCGACTTGCGATCTGATGAGTTTCAGGGCAAGGCTCGGCCTTGTGTCGGGGTTAGTTCCCCTGCATGGCTGCGTTGACCTCGTCGGCGGATGGCAAGCCAAGGCCAGGGCGCCCCACTGATAGCGCACTCGCCGCATTGGCGAACCTGATTGCCGAAGTCCAGTCGTCGTCGCGAGATCTGGACACTGCAAGCGCCGCCATGAATACGTCCCCGGCACCCGTTTCGTCCTGCGCCACGACAGCCAGGGTGGGGATCAGCTCTGTGTGACCGTCCTCGGCGAGCAGAGTTCCCATACTCCCCAACTTGATCGTCACTCTGCGAGCGCCGAGTGCCAAGAGGTCCCCTGCGGCGAGTCGTGCCGTGGCCTCAATGGCGACGTTGCGCCCGGTCAGCCCGCCGGCCTCAGCGCTGTCCGGTGTCAGAACCTCTGCTTTGGTCAATACGTCGGGAGACACCGAGGTCGGCGGAGATGGATCGAGGTAGAGCGGTCGGCCCGTGTCGACGCACCAAGACGCCAAACGCGACAACACCTCTCCCGGGATCTCCGCCTGAGTGATGATGATGTCACACATCTCGAGGCGGGATAGAGCCGGCTCGACATCCTCCCATCCCAGCCCCAGGTTTGCCCCCTCCACGAGGACCCTCGTCACATGATGCCCCTCGATCAGGTCAATCACCACGAATCCCGTGCGCTCACCCTCCGCCAGGGTCACGAAGGTGTGGTCCACGCCGTCGCTCTTCAGTGCGGTCAGGCAGGTGTGACCGAACTCGTCGTCCCCGGCGCGACCGACCAGCATGACCGAGGCCCCGAGCCTGGAAGCGGCCCGCGCCTGATTGGCTCCCTTCCCGCCAGGCTCGGCGAGATAGTGCTCCGCGGTCAGAAGGCCCTGACCGTCGTCGTAGTGGGTACCGAAGAGATGGATATCCATGTTGACGGCACCGATGACCCCGATCGTCTGCATCACGTGGCCGAGGCTATTCCATCGAATCGGCTCGACTCCGATACGCGGCTCTGTCGGAGGGGAAATCCCGCACTGTTGGTGAGTCCATTGAATCTCGTGGACTGACATCTGCAAACATGGCGGACCCCTGAGTGCTGCACGAGCTGCGGGCAAGGAGACAGATGTGATCCTTTCAATGGCCCATGCACCGGTTGACGATCCAGAGGCCGAATACATCTACGGCGCCTGGTCCGACATCGTCGCCAAGGAGCGACCCGAAGGGCTGATCGACTGTTATCTCTCCCGCGGCGACGGCATCTTGCAGATGATTTCGATCTGGGAGAGTCTTCCGGATCACGAGCGTGCGCTGGATAAGACACGGAACCACCCTGCTTTCGGGTTCTTCGAGGCTTGCGGTCTCGATCCCAGTCAGACCATTCAGCAGGTGATCGG
>CAZSOF010000343.1:0-2665 GCA_964607685.1 uncultured Acidimicrobiaceae bacterium
CTCCGCGGAGCCAGACCGAACAACGAAGGCGCCGGGACGAGAGTCTCGGCGCCTTCTCCACGAGAACCTCCCAAAAACAAGCTACCGTGCATCGGGCCCACGCAACCGGTCTGGGCTTGGCCCGACAAGCTGGGGTACCCACGATCAGATCCAAGAGCAAGAACATGCGACGAGTGATTCTCGAAAGCCCCTACGCCGCCCCGGATGCCACCGGTTTGCGAAATAACATCGAGTACGCCCGAGCCTGCGTGCGGGATAGCGTGCTCCGTGGCGAGGCGCCGTTGGCGTCACACCTCTTGTATACCCAAGACGGGATACTGGACGACGATGTCGCGGCGGAGAGAGCGCTGGGAATCGAGGCTGGGCTAGCCTGGCTCACTCATGCCGAGGCGACGGTAGTGTATGTCGACCATGGCATCAGCCGCGGAATGCGGTATGGGATCGAAAAGGCCACGGCCCTGGGGATACCGGTGGAGTACCGGCACCTCCAAGAGAGCAACGACTAGGTCTCGCGCCAGCTTTCTCCATGTGACGAAACCATGGACTTCAGCCGAGTAAACTCTCGTTGTGTCTCATGGGTCCCGTAGAGGTGGGCATGGATTGCCCCGCGCTTGAACTCCAATAGGTTGAAAGTGCGTTGTCGGATTGGGCCCAGGTCAGGGTCGACCACACCACAGGACCCCCCGCCAAGCACGTTGACCGCACGAGAGCTGCCAGCAGTGCCCGACATCGGAACTTCCGACCAAGTTCCGGCAAAAGGCTGGTGTTGGTGGCCATGGACCACGAGATCCACGCCGTTGTCTGCAGCAAGTCGAAGCAGTTCTGCAGCGTTGCTCGTAATACCAAACCCAGTTCCTGACTTGTCCAACGCCTCTTCCCCGGTTACGGGCAGCAGGTGATGATGAAGCATCATCACTCGTACGTGCGTGGCTCTCTCCTTCTGGTCCCAACCCATGTTTGCAGCGCTGTTTTGAAAGACTGCTCGAGGGACGTGGCCAACTCCTGCGAACACACCTTCCACCTGCTGAAGTGCGGCGCTATTGAAGCCAAGAAAGTCTACGCTATCGCCACCAACCATGAACGCTCGCCTACCGATGGAAAGATGGTCGTCCGGATCAGTCTGATACCACCGAGAAAAGAATCTTCGATAGTTGGCGAGCCCGCCTGCGTTTTCTAGTCGATACTGACCATCCCAACTGGCGGCCTCGTCCTTTCGGATCCAGCCGGCATCGTGGTTGCCCGGTATGATGATGAAGTCGGTCTTCTTCAGACCGAGCCGACTCCTGATATCATCCAGGCATTCTGTCGCGTCTTCAAACTCAGTCTCCGAGCCACTCCAAGTCAGGTCCCCGGTAACCAAGACGATTGACGGCCTTTTCTCACCCAACGATGACGCAATCGCCGCCGGCAGAGAGGTTTCGGTTAGATCAGTCGGGCGCACCGCCCAGGCATGGTGACTGCCTAGGTGAAGGTCCGTAAGATGCAGCACAAGACTATTTTCTGTGCGCATCGGATAGTGAGGATCGACTGCTGACGGAAGCACCGCAAAGACAGGCGAAGCGTCGTAGGAACCATCGGGCGCGGGCGTAGCCACCCAGTACGTGACATTTCCGAAACTCAGAAGATGACGAAGATTTGGTATTCGGCGACCAAGCAACTGCCGTTCGCTGGCAACTACCACGTCGTCATGCGGTAGCTGTCGGTACACATAATCCTGAATCTCACCCGAGTCTATTTCGGATATCTCTGAGTCGATCTTGAACCAACTCGCAAAATGTCCCTGCTGCTGTGAATCTTGATAATATCCCGGCGTCTTGGCTCCGTTCTCAGGCGCCTCCGACTCATCTAGGGAGTAGCTGACCTCAGCAAGGGTGGCGCGAAACAGCTTGCGCTGCCCAGAGTCGACAAGAAGCACCGTTGTAGACGACTCCTCAGACTGGGCGTTTATTGACTGCCACAACGCGACCGGTATTTGCTCGTTCTGCTTCCGCCACCATCCCCACCATACGTAGCCATGCTTCGCAATTATCTTGTTGTGTTCCGCAACAGTATGCCCCGCGGTAGACACCACTAGATCGCGAAAGCGGAGCACAAGGACGATGGGGTCCTGCTCGCTGCCTTCTTGACTGCTTTCTGGTTCAGCGGCCTCGCCTGTAG
Organism: uncultured Acidimicrobiaceae bacterium; assembly: GCA_964607685.1. Classification (GTDB taxonomy): domain Bacteria; phylum Actinomycetota; class Acidimicrobiia; order Spongiisociales; family ZC4RG35; genus JANQRA01. The sequence goes on from CAZSOF010000343.1 coordinate 2,158, forward strand.
TAGTCATCCTCAGAATCTTCGGCGATATTCACGCGCACGTCCACGTGAACGGATGAGCAGATTGCTATTCGAATCGGGTCGCCAGGGTCCCGTTGCTCTTGTGCTCGAATCCTTGCTTGGTGAAGAGACGAAGCGCGAGGCTGCGTCCAAACCTGACAGCCGCCGACGGTCCGCGGACCTACTTCTGCGTCAGAAGCCTATCCTGAAGTGCAGCCATCTGCTCAGCCAACCCTTCCACCGTGTCTGCGATGAAGGCCAATTCTTCCAATGGGTCCACCTCGTCCAGCGACTCATCAAGTTCCTGAGCGTAGAGGTCTGCCCCCCTCCAACGCCCGCCTTGCTTGTTCAGAGGAGGCTCGGTGACGACAATCAGAATAGCCTCCAGATGGTTCAGAACGTTCTCGGACGACACGGTCTTCGCGGGCGTCTCCGTGCTCAGCCCGCCGCTCTTAAGCACTCGGCGAAGCCCGAACCAAGAGAAGCTGTCCCAGCGGTCCGCCAGCTCGTC
>CAZSOF010000344.1:0-2662 GCA_964607685.1 uncultured Acidimicrobiaceae bacterium
ACAGCAGTGGCAAACCTGTTGCCTGCCGTGGTGGAGGCTGATCTGTCGTGTGTCCCGTTGATCGTCATCTCTGCCGACAGACCGGCCGAGCTTCGGGGAGTGGGCGCCAACCAAACGATCGACCAACGAGAACTCTTCGGCGACAAGGTGAGGTGCTTCGCCGACATCGAGGCCCCAGACGCCGCCACCGACGCCAACATGGCTTGGCGAACCACGGTTGGTGGCCTCTTGGGCTCGGCCATCGGTGCGACACCGGGCCCTGCGCATTTGAACGTGGCTTTCCGCGAGCCCACGGTGCCGGTCGCCGACGATGGGCGATCGCAGGGCACCGTGTATCCGTTTCCGACCCCCCCAATCGAGGTGGGTCCCGAGCCAGACGAGCCGATCACGACCCAGAGTCCGATCATCCCCGGCTCGCGCGGCGTCTTGATAGCCGGAGACGGCGAATACGAAAGGGAGCGGTTGTTGTTCGAGGCAGCCCGGATTGGCTGGCCGATTTTGGCCACCGTGCTCTCCGGCCTCCGTGGAAGCGAGGTGATCACCACGTATCACCATCTCCTGGCGCATGGTGTCCCTCCCGAACTGCACCCGGACGTGGTGGTTGCCGTCGGGGCCGTCGGGCCCAGCCCCAGGTTGGAGGATTTGGTGGCCAGTGCCGGTATACGTGTCCGGATCGATGGGTGGGGGAGGACCATAGATCCGTGGCGAAACGCGACGAGCGTGGTGAGGGGGGATGTCAATGAGCTTCTCGCCACGGTGGATCGCGTCGAGGCCCCTGACTGGGCCAAGGGCTGGCTCGAGGCCGACGTCGCATGCAGGTCGAGCCTCGCCGAGATCCTGATCGCGGACGACCGACCCAGCGGTGCCGCCGTGGCCAGGGCTCTCAATGAAGTGGGGTGGGGCGCGTTGGTCGCGGCGTCCTCGCTGCCCATACGCGACATCGACGCTCATCTCATACGTTCCGGGCCGGTCTTTGCCAACCGTGGAGCCTCGGGAATCGACGGGTTCGTCTCCATGTCCTTGGGCGTGGCCTCGATGGCCCCTCGGGCTCTTGCCTTGAGCGGTGACCTATCGCTGTTACATGACAGCAACGGGTTTCTCGTGGATGCCGGAATCGACCTCGCCATGGTGGTCGTCGACAACCATGGTGGGGGCCTATTCGATTCGCTGCCCCAGGCGCGATATGCCCCGGAGTACGAGAGGCTCTTCGTCGCACCCCAACACCGCGATTTCGCCAAGCTGGCGGCCTTTCACCACATCGAATACGCCGAAGCCAGCGGCAACGGGTCGTTGATCCAGCTGGCAAACGGGGCACTGGACCGTGGGGGGCTCCACCTGATCCGCGTCGAGGTCGACCGCAGCCACGACCTCGCGGTGAGGTCTCAGCTCGCTGGTTGACCGAGTGCGTTCATCATCGGCGCCAGCTTCAGCCCTGTCTCGGCCAACTCCTGATCTTCTATCGACCCCTCCACCAGACCGCCACCGCCATGGAGCGTGACGCGCTTTCCGTCGATTTGCCCGCATCGCAGTGCGACCGCGAACACACCGTCACCGGCTGTGTTCAACCATCCGATCGGGCCGGCATAGCGGCCTCGTGATCGTGGCTCCACCTCGCGTATCAGCTTCACCGCCAGATCTCTCGGAGTCCCCGCCACCGCAGCCGTCGGATGGAGATCCACCAGCACGTCGGCAACAGTGGTGGTGGGGATGGCCCTCCCTTCGATGCGGGTACCGACGTGGGACATGACCCCATGATCCACGATCATGCGCTCGGTCACCTCGATTTCGGCCATATGTGCCACCAGCCCATCGCGAACCGAATCGGCGGCGTGCCGATGCTCCTCCGCGATCTTGTGGGTCTCCAGGTCCCGAGGGTTGGTGGCCGTGCCCGCCAGAGTCAGTGTGCGAAGACGGCCCTCGTGCAGACTGACCAATAGCTCGGGGCTGGCTCCGATCAGCCCCTCTATGGCAAACAGGTAGCAACCCGGATTGCCCGCTGCCAGCCTGGTGACGATGGCACGTGTGTCGATTTGGCCCGTCATCTCGATCTCGACCCGGCGGGTGAGAACCACCTTGGCCAGCTGTCCGCTGCCGATGGCCGCCATGGCCTTTCGGTAGCCGTCGCGCCAAGCGGCGATGCCGTCGTCGACGACGATCCCCGCCTCGCCGCCGTCCGAGCCCGGTGCCACGTGCTCCATGCCGACCGTCTCGGGAACGATGACAACCGATCCCGGCTCTTCCTCATCGAAGGTGAACGAGGCAAACGCGACCTCTCGACCCGACTCCCGCAAACCCTCCAAAGCGGTGCGATAACGATCCGGTCCCACGCCGGGGTCGAACACGTGGAGCGGCGCTCTACCCACCAGGGACCCGTTGTGGTCGACCCAAATCGGATTCATGGTGCGAAGGTTATGACTTCGGCGGTGATTCCGGCGAGTGAGCCCGCGAGGGAGGCGAACTCGACTAGGTCCCCCGACGCGGCGAGCACGAGGGCCGCACCGGCTACCTGGTGGGGAGCTACCCGCATCACCTGATTGGCCACCGCGGGAGCGGGGTCCACCACGTCGATGTGTGTGATTCGCTCGATTGTCGGCTTGAGGAACGAGAAATGAGTGCACCCCAGGACGATGACGTCCACCCCTGCCTCCAGGGCAGGCACCAA
>CAZSOF010000345.1:0-2643 GCA_964607685.1 uncultured Acidimicrobiaceae bacterium
CGCAGCCAGCACCAGGACAACCACCACGACTACAGGAATGACACCCAACCGACGCCATCGCACGTGTGGCTCGTCCGCACCGTCCGGCCTGACACGGTCATCCAGATACGACTGCTGTCTCATGGGCTACCCCTGACAGTGCCTAACCTAACCGACCACCAGCCGCTCGAAAACGGACGAACCGCTCCCCCATCCGACAGCAGATCCAGCCAGCGAACACGGATCGAGGTCAAAGAACCCACCCTCTTGGATCGGGACCACCCCTCACGGCCGAGGTCATCGGAAGATGAGTTGGGAGACGGTGGCTCCGAGCAGTGAGACTCTTTCCGGTATGTGACCGTTCGCCGGCATGTTGATTGTGAACCCGTCGACACCAAGAGAGAGGTCTGCTTCCAGTTGCTCGGCGACGGTGTCGGGGTCACCCACAACGAATCGGCTCAGTATGAATGCCCTCGTATCTTCGTCGAGGGCGTCGATATCGAAGCCCCTACGCCCAAGGTATCCGTAGAGCTCGCTCCGGGCCTGCTCCATGGTCGGCGCGACACATGCCGCTTTCTGCCAGCTGACTGTGATTTCTGAGCGGTCACGGCCCAGGCGTTCACAGTGCCCGGCCAGAGCCTCCAGTTTCCGGGGGATGTCCGACGCCGGAGCAATCAGGTTCGACTCATCAGCGTATTGAGCCACCATCCGAAGTGTCTTCTTCTCACCGGAACCGCCGATCATGACCGGAATCCGGCTGACCGGCTGGGGCTCATTGATCGCCTCCTGGGACCGGTAGTGATCGCCGTCGAGGGTTGGGCGCTCTCCCCTCAGCATCGGGATAACGATACGCAGGGCCTCTTCGAGCTTCTCGAACCGGTCGGTGAACGTCCCGAACTCGATGCCGAACGCCTTGTGTTCCAGTTCGTACCAACCGGCCCCAATACCTAGTTGCGCTCTCCCCTCAGACACGATGTCCAGCGCAGTCACCGTCTTGGCCAGGACCGCAGGGTTCCGATACGTGTTCCCGGTTACCAGAGCACCGAGCCGAACAGTGCTGGTCTCGCGCGCCAGAGCCGCCAACAGGGTGTAGCACTCCAACATGAACTCGTCCGGGTCACCCAGAATCGGCAGTTGGAAGAAATGGTCCATCACCAGGACAGAGTCGAATCCAGACTCATCCGCCTCTCTCGCCTGAGCAGCAATCGACCGAAAGAGATCCCGGGGTCCAACGTCGGGGTAGGTGAAGTTCGGGATCTGGTAGCCGAGACGCGTCATACGCACACAACCTATCCAAGGAGAAGGCCGATCCGATCAGACGCTTGAGTCGGCGGGAGCAGATTGTTGGGCCGGCATTATGCACCGCCTTGGCGTCCGCTCTCCGGCTGCAATCCAAGACCGTCGTTGATGTAGTCGCGTCGACTTCCAAAATTCCAACAACCACGGGCCTTCTACTGCGATCGTCTGGGTGTGTTTTTCACAGTCATGTCCGGTGACGGTTGGTGCGATCATTCCGGTCGCTGGCTGGACACGTGGATCGCGTCGAGAGTTACGCGCCGTGCGTGGATTCGGCAGATAACCCGGGTCTCCCGCCCCTGCTGGGTTACGGGATGGATGTGGCTGTAGTAGCCGGGTTGGCGCGTGTACTTGCGGGTGAGGGTGTCGAGGTGGTCGAGGGCGTCTTCGGTGACGAGCTCCACGTCGCCGCGGATCTGGATGAAACGGGAGGTGTTGTCGGGGTCGACGACGAGGAGGCTGACCTTCGGGTTGGCCCGGAGGTTGCGGCCTTTCTGCCGCTGCAGAGTCGTGTTGAAACGGGCGCATCCGCCGTCGATGTCGACCCACTCCAGGCTGGACTGTGGGTGGCCGTCGCGGCCCATCGTCGTCAGCACTCCACAGATTGGTCTGGTCAGCAAGTCGAGATGCGTAGCGGGAATCGGGACACTATCGGGACCTGCGAAGCCGATCATCACCGTTACTCCGTATCCGCCGCGTCGACGGCAGTGACGTGGATGGGTCGGATCCGGCACAAGACCGGGACCTCGGTTTTGGCGAAGCCCGCCGGAATGGCCCCGCCGTAGTAGCGGGTCGGCCGGCCGGCGTAGTTCGAAGCAAGGTGGTCCAGGAGCTCCACGGCCCCGGTCTCGGTCATCTCCACTACCATGCCGCGAACCTCGAGGTAGCGGAGGGGGCGGCTCGGGTCGTAGCAAAGGAGCGTGACTCGCGGATTGCGGCGCATGTTCCGCTCTTTGGCGAAACCACGTATCGTGCTGACACGCACGTACTCACCGTCGAAATCGCACCAGACGACCGTGGTCTGCGGATAGCCGTCGGGTGCGACCGTGGTGAGGGCGGCGACCGGCGGGCACTCGATCAAGTCGCGATGGGACGCCGGAATCTCGTCGGAGCTTTGTCTGCTGAGCAGGCCGACGGTTCGCACCATCCTCACTCTCCCGAAGCAACAGCCTCGACAGCCGGCACTCCGACCCCGAGCGAGTCAACGCGCTCGGCGCCGACTCCGGTCTTGGCGTAGGCGACTTCCTCGCTTCGGTTGTGAAGATTTCTTTTCTCAGACTGTATGCGCTCTTTCAGCCCCCGGAACATCCCGTCTTGCATGACGAAATGGGCAGGTTCCATGAACCCGTAGATGACCAGTTTTCCGAG
>CAZSOF010000346.1:0-2622 GCA_964607685.1 uncultured Acidimicrobiaceae bacterium
CTCGACACCGAGGGCAATCCCGGGGAGCGGAATGACATCAAGGTCGTCTCGCTGGAGCACAAGCTCGGCATCCACGCCTCGCCGACCTGTGTCATCTCGTTCGGCGACGCCGGTGAAGGTGCGGTCGGCTACCTCATTGGCGAGGAGATGCAAGGCATGCGAAACATGTTCACCATGATGAATGTGGCCCGAATCGGGGTTGGGATGGAGGGCCTGGCCATGGCCGAGAGGGCATATCAGCGCGCCGCGGCCTACTCCCATGAGCGCATACAGGGTCGTCCGATCGGTGCTTCCACGGCGGACGCCGTCCCCATCGTCGAGCATCCCGATGTGCGGCGGATGCTCCTCACGATGAGGGCGAATGCCGAGGCGATGCGTTGTTTGCTCTATGTGGCCGCCCGGACCGGCGATCTCGCGCTGCATTCCGAATCCGACTCGGAACGCCAAGCCCACGCCAAGCGTCTGGCACTCCTCACACCGATCGTCAAGGCGTGGATGACCGACCTCGGCGTCGAGATGGCCTCCCTCGGCATCCAGGTCCACGGTGGAATGGGCTACGTCGAGGAGACCGGAGCCGCCCAGTACTTCCGCGATGCCCGTATCGCCCCGATCTACGAGGGAACAAACGGAATCCAGGCGATCGATCTCGTTCTGCGCAAGCTTTCAGTCGACAAGGGGGCGGTGGTGGAGGCACTGATCACCGACATGACCCAAGTGGTGGGTGAGATGGGTGAATACGAGGAGCTCGGCACCTTCCGGGACGAACTGACGACAGCTATCGAGGGCCTGGCCGACACCACGGCTTGGCTGGGGGCACGACTCGAGGAAGGATCGGTCGACGACGCTCTGGCCGGCGCCACCCCGTACGTCACCCAATTCGGGACCGTGTTGGGGGGCTGGTTGATGGCGGTCTCGGCGCTCGCTGCGCTCAGGGCACCGGCGGAGCACAGCGCGGGGTTCCTCGACCAGAAGGTGGTCACCGCCCGCTTCTACGGCGAGCACCTGCTTCCCCGGGCCAACGGCCTCAGCTCCACGATCAAAGGGGGAAACGACCTCCTGGCGCGGGCCCACCTGTAGCCATCTTTTCCCATAGGGCGCGATCGGCGTGTCCTACCGAACCGGCTCTAACCTCCCGCCCGTGGACCTCGACGACAAGGTCATCGTCATCACAGGCGGGGGTAGTGGCATTGGCGCAGCCATGGCTGGCCGCTTCGCCGCGGAAGGCCCGGGGGCGATCGTGATCGCTGACATCGATCTCGAGTCCGCCGCCAGTGTGGCCAACGAGGTGGGTGGCGTGGCAGTGCTCACCGACGTCTCCGACCCGGAAGCCAATCGTGAGCTGATCGAAGGAACCGAGGAGCGATTCGGCCCCATCGACCTCTTCTGCGCCAACGCCGGGATCGGCTTCGTGGGCGATGAGCGGTCCGACCTCGCCACCTGGGACCGGATGTGGAACGTCAACTTCATGTCCCACGTCCACGCAACCCGACATCTGATACCCGGATGGGTGGCCCGTGGCCAGGGGTATCTCCTGGTCACCGCATCGGCAGCGGGTCTGCTCACCAACCTCAAGGCGGCCCAGTACTCGGTGACCAAACACGCCGTGGTCGCCTTCGCCGAGTGGCTGTCGGTGACTTACGGTGACGACGGGGTGAAAGTGAGCGCATTGTGCCCTCAGTTCGTCAACACCCCGCTACTCACCGGGTCGGAGTCCTTCCAGGCACTGGGGAGGAACCACGCCATCGAACCGTCAGACGTGGCCGAATCGGTGGTGGCGGGGCTTGCCGAGGAGAAGTTCCTGATCCTCCCCCACCCGGAGGTGGAGAGGTATTTCCAGAACAAAGCCGACGACTATGACCGCTGGCTGGCGGGGATGCGCAAACTGCAGCGGACCGTCTTCCCCGGTGGATGACGGCTTCGTGGACGGCGGATTTCCGTCCCGTTCCCCCTCGCCGGGGACCGTGGCAGAATCACAGACATGACCAAACGCAGAGTCGTTATCACCGGGGTCGGCGCGGTGGCCGCTCCCGGCATCGGCATGGACGACATTTGGAAGGGCCTGACCGAGCAACCGGGACCCGCACCACGCCTGGTCGAGAACTTCGACCCCGAGGTGTGGATCCCAAAGCGGGAGAGTCGGCGTCTCGACAGGTTCACCCAATTCGCCCTGGTGGCCGCGAACGAGGCATTCGCTCAGTCCGGCGAGCTCGACATCGATCCCAATCGGGTCACGGTGGCGATAGCCACGGGAATCGGTGGCCTGGAGTCGCTGGAGATCCTCATCCACGAATCGGATGAAGCGGCCCCCCGGGTATCACCGTTCCAGGTGCCGATGATGATGGCCAACGCCGCCGCTGCCGCCATCTCGATCAAGTACGGCTTCGGCGGACAGGTGACCACGCCGGTGGTGGCGTGTGCTGCCGGCAGCCAGTCGATCGTCGATGGGTTGCGTCAGATCCAATGGGGATATGCAGACATCGCGGTCACCGGTGGCACCGAAGCCGCCGCACGAAAGCCGGCCCGGGAGGGATTCCTCGCCGCGCGGGCGTTGTCGCCGACCGGATATGCCCGTCCTTTCGATATCGATCGTGACGGTTTTGTGATGGGTGAAGGGGCGGCGAT
>CAZSOF010000347.1:0-2618 GCA_964607685.1 uncultured Acidimicrobiaceae bacterium
GCTCCGGTGTTCCTGATGGGCTACGACACGGTTCCCATTCGTGCGGAGAAGTCCTTGTTCGAATTGGCGGAATGGGCAGGTAATCGCCCAGGAATGCGCTCGTACCTCGTCGAGACCGTCACCCGGGATATCCGTGCGGCCACCGAGTCTTCGACGACCCCCGAGGCTGTGAACGAAGGTGATTGGCTGGAGTGGCTGCGGCGGATCGAATCCCACCGCCACGACTACGGGCACGTGCTGTTCGACTTCGACTTCGCCGCCTCCGTACCTGCCGAAGACCTGGCGCCCATCATCCAAACCGTCAAGATGTACCTACGGGATGAGGGCACCAACCCCTATTCTCGACAGAAGCGCCTGGAAATGGAGCGGGTTCAGGCCACCCAGGATCTTCTGCACCGGGCGCGAGGATTACGCGGGTGGGCAGTGCGCAAAGCCCTGGCTTGGGCTCAGCGGTTGGCCGAAGTGCGCGAGGACAGCATCGCCTCGGTTGGCTTGGCCTATCCGAGACTGCGTGAGGTTCTGACGGAGCTCGGGCAGCGTCTCGTCGCGGCCGGCGCGATCGCGGAGCCAGGCGACGTGTTCTGGCTGGAGGCGGCCGAGGTCGAGGCCACTCTCGACCCGATCGACCGCGAGGCGGCTCTTGACTCGGCGGCTGACGCCGTCAAGCAGCGGAAGGAGACTGCTCGCTTGGCGGGCAAGGTCACACCTCCTCCCCAGATCCCTCCCTCGAAGCGTTACATGGGCATCCCCGTCGACGCTTTCGTGGCCGGTGGAGGCGAGGTAGAAGGAGGGGCGCTGAAAGGTGTTGGTGCCAGCCCCGGGAAGGTGACCGGGAGCGCCAGGGTGGTTCATGGCCCCCAGGACTTCGACCAGATGCAACCGGGAGCCATCCTGGTGGCCAAGGTCACCACCCCGGCCTGGACCCCCTTGTTCACCATGGCCGGCGGCATCGTGACCGACATCGGTGGACCGCTGAGCCATGGCTCGATCGTGGCGCGGGAGTACGGCATCCCGGCTGTCCTGGGCACGGGGTCCGCGACTCGTCTAATCCACACCGGGGAGCAGGTGACGGTGGACGGCGACGCCGGTCTCGTGACTCTCCAAGAAGGCGTGTAGGCGGTGACCTCCCAGGATCATGCCTCCCCCGAGCCAAGAACCGGGGAGGGCGGCGTCCGTCAGGTGACGAACCGGAAGAACCTCCTGATCCTGGGCTTCGCCTTATTCGTCGTGACCTTGGGGTTTGGTGTGGTCATGCCGATCATCCCCTTCTACATGGAGCGGCTGGGTGCCGGAGGCACCGAACTCGGGCTTCTCGTCGCGTCCTATGCGGTGATGCGGCTGGTGTTCGGGCCGATCTGGGGGGGCATGTCCGACCGTGTTGGACGCAAGCCGATCCTCATGCTCGGTGTCCTCGGATACGGAATCACCATGGTCGGATTCGGCCTTGCCACCGCCTTGTGGATGATGTTCGCCGCCAGGATCCTCTCGGGGGTGCTGTCCTCGGCCACGTCTCCCACCGCCATGGCCTATATCGGTGACAGCACTGCCGAAGAGGATCGGAGCGCCGGCATGGGGATCCTGGGTGCTGCCGCCGGTCTTGGCACGATTCTGGGACCAGCACTCGCCGGCCTGCTCGCCAACCGTTCACTGTCCTTCCCGTTCTTCGCTGCGGGCGGCTTGTCGGTTTTGGCCCTCTTGTTCATCCTGTTCCTGTTGCCCGAGTCCCTGAAGAAGCAGGAGCGTCGTGTGTCGGACGAGCCAACGCTGAATCCTCGCGTCTGGGTTCATGCCTTGTCCAGTCCTGTTGGTCCGCTTCTCGTTCTCGTATTTGTGATGACCGCTGGCTCCATGCTGCTCTACGGTGTCCTCGGCCTCTATGCAATCGAACGCTTTGATGCCGGGACGACCGAGGTGGGAATCATCTTTGCCGTGCTGGGCCTGCTCATGGCCGTTGGCCAGGGTTTGCTCGTCGGTCCGCTCACCAAAGGCTATGGCGACCTATCCGTGGTCAAAGGGAGCTTTGTTCTGTCGGCAGCCAGCCTTCTGGCTGTCATGTGGGCAGACAGCTACATCATCCTGCTGGTGACGATCGGTCTGTTCGCTCTCGCCAGCTCTCCACTGATCCCTGCGATCACCTCCCTGACGTCAAAGCGAGCCGTTCTCAGCCAGGGGGTGACGATGGGCCTGAGTAACTCCTTCATCAGCCTGGGGCGCATCGTCGGCCCGCTCCTCGGCGGCATCGTCTTCGACGTGAACCTCGGTCTTCCCTTTGTGAGCGGAACCATCGTGATGCTCGCCGGGTATCTGATTGCTACCCGCTGGGTGCATGAAGCGACACAGAGCGGGCCCGGTGACCGATCCCGGGCAGCTCTGCTGGAACACACCGACCGCTGAGATCCTTGAACCGAACCAGCCCTCGAGACCGAATGGACCCGGACGTACTTGGACCCTCACCTCGAGCCGTTGCCTGGAAGTGATGCGATGATCTGGCGTCGTATCCTTGACGGCCGGTCTCCCCATAGGAGAGGAAGTGGATCGATTCGATTTGGTGTCAATCGGCTCGGGGCCCGCCGGGGAAAAGGGAGCCGCGCAGGCCGCGTACTTCGGGCACAAAGTTG
>CAZSOF010000348.1:0-2618 GCA_964607685.1 uncultured Acidimicrobiaceae bacterium
GGCCCCCGTCCGGGTCTGTGATCACACACGGTTCGAGCGACGCACATAACGGCACATATGCGCTACCGAAAGGGACGCTGCCCATATTGCCGGTTCACGCGCGCCTGGGCGCGCCTGATGGCGGATGGCTGGTAGGCGTTATGTGCGATGCCCCCGGTCGCGCTGGAGAAGATGATCCAAGCCGATCGGATTGCCTGGCTGAGGGCGGGGTGTCTGCCGGGCGGCCAGTAGCCACGGCCTCGGTGAGCTACGTGCCTATGGGTGGTGTTGAGTATTACTCCTCTGTCATCCATCAAGGGTGTTGGTGACCCTTATGGGGTGAAGACATCGGAGTGACCGGTGACTGGTAGCCGAGTTGAGTATGCGGCGACGGACCAGGAGGCGGAGTTCACGGCGTTTGTGCGCGAGGCACAGGATCCGGTACGTCATGCTTTGAGCGCCGGGTTTGGGGTTGAGGTTGGTCGAGAGGCAGCGGAAGAGGCATTGGTGTATGCCTGGCGGCACTGGGATCGGGTGGCTCGGATGAAGAATCCCCGCGGCTACGTGTACCGAGTGGGGCATCGGATGGCGCAGAAGATGAGAAGGCAACGTCCGGTAGCAACGTTCCCGGATGTGGCTGTGTCAGAGAATCCGGTGGAGATCGAGCCTGGGTTGCCCGCTGCCTTGAGGGGCCTGTCGGGGAGGCAGCGTGCGGTGGTGGTGTTGGTTTCTGCCTATGGGTTGAGTCAGCGAGAGACCGCTCAGATGCTGGGCATCACCCGGTCGAGTGTGCAACGGCACCTGGAGCGAGGGCTAGCCCGGCTGCGTTGCGAGTTGGGGGTGAGCATCGATGATTGACCTAGGCGATGAACTTCGCACCTACTTCGACAGGGTTGACCCTCCCTTCACGCCGGATCAGCTGATGCAGGGGTTTCGCGCCGCGTCTTCTCCGGTACGGATCGTGACACTGAGACGAGGATTCGCAATCGCCGTAGCCGCGGCGTTCTTGGCTGTGGGGGTGATCGGGTTGCCGCTTCTCTTCGGGGGAGGCGCCCCTTCCGAGGTGGTGGACGAGGCGACGACGCTGCCCACGACTGCGTCGCAGCTGCCGACTCTGCCACCGTTGGAGGGTCTCGTTGAGGTGGATGCCTCCGACGGATACCTGTGGGCCTGGGAGTACGTCGGGAACCGAATCTGGCGGTATGCCGATGGTGATTGGGCAGAGCTTCCTGCCACTCCTGGGGACGTTTCCAGCGTGGAGTCGATTGCGGGAAGGCCGTGGGCGAACACGGAACACGGCATCTACTACCTCGACGGTGATGCGTGGAAAGCCCTCGATGAGACTCCGGGGATAGATTGGATTATTCCGTTCTGGCGATTCGCTGGTGATGGCGCATCCGGAGATCTCTGGCTGTCCACGGGGGGGCGGCTCTTCCACTGGGATGGGGAGACCATCACCGACGTCGGGCAGCCCGACAGCGTCGAGGACGCCTGGGTCGGCGACGTCGCCGTGACGACGGACGGGACCCTGTGGGCGGGAGGCTTCTACGGCTACGTCCCGTCGATCGGGGTCCTGGCCGGCTACGACGACGAAGCAGCATCTTGGAAGATGGTTCGACCATGGGGCGACAAACCGGTTCCCGCTTCGGTGTTGGCTCCAACTTCCAACGGTGGGCTGTGGGTGGTCCTTGACGACTGGGATCGTGACCAAACCACCGGCGCGCTCTCAGCGGAAGGTTGGGCACTCGCTTACCGTGACGGGACTACCGAACAGTGGTCGGTCTTCGACGAGGGACTCCCCAATGGCTTCCCCTTCGCGGTCGCTCCCGACGACGATGCCGTGTGGCTTGCCCAGGGCTACGCCCTCAACGATGGATACGGGCCCATCGACGGGCTCTACCACTTCGATGGAGCCACCTGGACCCACTATCTCGAAGGTGTCGAGGTCCTCGACGTCGCAGTCGCACCGGACGGAACCGTCTGGTACCTGGCAGACGAGGAGCCCCATGTCCTCCGACCACTAGAAGGTTGACACCAGGAGAGCGAATGAAAACGACGAAACGCCTCGCGGCGGTATTGGCACTAACGGGTCTGCTGTTGAGCGCCTGCGGTTCAACCGATCCGACCATATCAGAGGAGTATCAGGACTTGGAGCAACAGCTCGCCGAAACCGAGCAGCTGCTTGCTGACGCCACGGCGGAACTGGACGCACCGACACCCGCTGCCGGCCCCGAATCCGCAACGGGCGAGTTCTCCACGCCTGCGGACGCCGCCATCGCCTACGGCGCCGGCTCAGCTCATGCCTTCCTTGTCGGTGCTCGTGTGAACTTCAGCCTCCCCACCCAGGGCACCCTCACCACGGATTCAGATGGATCCCAACACAGCCGGGACGGGGAGGGCTATGCGACGTTCATCGGGAACGATCCCCGCCTCACCGGCACCGAGACATTCACATGGAACAGTGACCGATGGGGAACTGGGCTGGCCGACGGGGCCATCACCCAGTGGGGAACCTCCGTGATCGAAACCGACGACGGCACCTGGGAAGGCTCCTTCGCCGGTATCTACACCACCGCCACCACCGACATCATCACCTGGTGGCTCTCCGGCACCGGCGAGTACGAAGGGCTATCGCCGTT
>CAZSOF010000349.1:0-2609 GCA_964607685.1 uncultured Acidimicrobiaceae bacterium
GCCCGCCGTGGCCAGCCGCCCGATGTCCTCATAGAAGATGCTCTCCGGGTCGACATCCGCAAAGCCGGGATGAGTGTTCTCCTCCAACCCGAGACCTCGGACCAGGAAGGCCGCCATCGTCGCCCGGGTCACCACCCGGTCGGGACAGAACCGGTCGTTGAACGGTGGATTGCAGCCGAGGGCCACGCCTGCAGATGCCATGGACTCGATGTTGGCCTGGAACTGGCTGTCGTCATCGTCGTAGAAGGCACCGTGGAAAACCAGTCGCACGTCGTTGTCATCACACTCCCATTTCGGGTGGAGGAACCAGCGAGACGCCGGGATGCCGGTGGGCGTGTTGCCGATGTAGACGGCCATGGTCCCCCATATGTCGAGGATCTGGGCGTCGCTTCGCCCGTCGCCGTCGTAGTCGCCGGCTCCGACGGCTGCGATCGATTCCGGGCCCGTGGTCAGTGGGATGGACCCGTCGGCAACCCAAGCGGAGTCGATCAGGGTCAACACCTCGACCCTCGACCCGGCCTCACCCGGGTACAGGGCGTAGAGCTCGGGGATATCACCACCATGTCGATCGCCGGCGGCGATCTCGATGGGGGCGCCGAACGGGAGCTCAGTGTCGTGAATGGCTTCGACCCACTGCGGGCCCTGGAAGATCCTCAGTTGCCCTTCAGGTGTCGTCTCCCACAGATCGGCGATGTGGTCTCCGTCGAAGTCGGCCGCGGTCACCGAAACCGCCGACTCCTCCAGGGCAGTGATCGTCACGATCGCGTCCTGGAACCCGGTTCGCCGTGTCGCCACCGTTGCGCTCAGGGTCTCGTCGGATGATGAGAGGGCGATGAGATCCTGGCCGCTGTCCGCATCGACATCACCGAAAACAACGTGTTGGGCATTGGCAATCGTCTCGTCCGGCACGAACCAGCGACCGATCGAACACGCCCCGTAGCCGGCGGTGCTGGTGGCGATGTCGATGACGGCCCCATCGGGATGGGAGCGGAGCCCGACAACGTCGGGGGCGCCGTTACCGGTGACGTCGTCGATGCCCAGCGAGTATCGCGCCATCACCGGTCCGAAGGGCGTGGTGTGATTGGCCGCCGGACCCCCGAACGGAACCAGGCCGGAGACGGGGAGGGTTGGGGCCAGCGCGGTCGGCGTCGAGCCGTCGGCACCGGGGCCCATCCAGCTGAAGTGCATCGGGTCTTTGATCCCGTTCCAATCGCCGCCCCAGCAAAAGCCCGCGGACCGCCAAGCGTCGACGAACCATTGCGGCATGTCGGTGATCAGGCGGTTGTCGGACCGGTGCGGATTCTGTGCCGGGTTGATGTCTATGGCGAGACCGAGGCCATGTCTCGAGACCTGATAGGAGCCGGCGACGGTGCGCGCATTGAAGCCGTAGACGGTGTGGATCTGATACACCCTCCCGTTGCCGGCCTCGGCCGCCAGGTTGGCCTCCACCTTCTGCAGGGCGGGGAGCACGGCTCGGTGCACCTTTGCCACACGACCCCCGCTGCCCGGCACCACCCAGTCGACCAGGTGGGATCGTACGAGGGCGATGGTTCTCCCGAAGTAGGTGCCGTATGGACCCAGGATCAGCTCGGAGTTGGCGAGCCCACCTTGTTTCGACGTGAATGGGGTCCGGGTGAAGGGCTCGCCACACCCGGACGACTCGGAGAAGGTCTCCCAGCGGGTCGTGGTGTCGGAGGCGGCCGCTGTTGCGGGTTGGAGGGTCACTCCTGCCACCACCATGACGGCTGCCAACGTCAGGGAGATCCAGTTGATCGTTCTCGGTCTGCGACCGATCGGAACGCCCTGAGTCCGGGTCATCCGGCGGCAGGGTTCCATCTCGGGTCCGGTCACGCAAGTCAATCGTGCAAACCAACCGGCCACAGGAGGCGGGTTGCACAACAGAATCCCGTGGTCTATCCGCCGTGCAAACCAACCGGCCACAGGAGGCGGGTTGCACAACAGAATCCCGTGCCGGCAACCCGGCCCCGAGAAGAGGTAAAGGGGCGCGGAGGGCCTGTCGATCAACCGTAGGTCGTGAATCCTTGGTTGCTCACCCCCGGAGGCCGGAGGTAGCGTGCCCGCGGTGCTCGGACAAGCCGTTGCAGCCATCACCCTCCTGTTGTTGGGTGCGAGCGGGGTTGCCAAGCTGCTTGACCCGGACCCGACCAGCGGTGCGCTCCGGGCCGCCCGTCTTCCCTCTTCCCGCGGTCTTTCCCGGCTGCTCGGCATGGTCGAGGTGGCCGCTGCGGCGCTCGGCCTGAGCGTCGGGGCCGGAGGCTTGATACCGGCCGCCGCCCTGTACGCCGGATTCGCCGTCTTCACCCTGGCGGCGCTCCGCAACTGGATCCCGTTGCAGAGCTGCGGCTGTTTCGGGAGGGACGACACCCCACCGAGCGTGATCCACGTCGTCTACAACCTGGTTGCCACCATCTCCCTGGTCTGGCTCATGGTCACCGGGGCCGCCGCCTTCCCCTGGACCGCCCCACCGCTGGAGATGATCCTCTTCGCGGTGTTCGCGGGTATCGGGGCCTATGCCTCCTATCTCCTGCTCGCCCGACTCCCGACGACGCTCCGGCTGGCGCGCACCTCATGAGCACGCGCCTGGTCGA
>CAZSOF010000350.1:0-2599 GCA_964607685.1 uncultured Acidimicrobiaceae bacterium
TCGGTTCGGCGGTCGCAGTTTTCGAACTCGGATGCGGCACCGGGGCCTATGCCGAGCGGTTGCTGGATGGTCTGCTCCCTGCCGAGGCCAACTACCTAGGCGTCGACGTGAGTGCCACCATGGTCGAGCTGGCGTCGAGGCGGCTGAAGCGGTTCGGGGATCGTGCCCGAGTCGACCTCGTCTCCGGCCTCCCACCCCTGCCGAGTGCGGAGCATTCATTCGATCGCTTCCTGGCGGTGTACGTGTTTGATCTCCTCTCTGCCGATCTATCTGCCGCCCTGCTTGACGAAGCACGACGCTCGCTCTCCAAGGAGGGGCGGCTTTGCCTGGTCGGGCTGGCGGAGGGCGACTCGAGGTCGTCGCGGGCCGTTTGCTCGATGTGGAAAACAGTGTGGCGGCGAGCACCCTCCTTGGTGGGTGGATGCCGCCCCATCGATCTCCCGAGACTCCTCGACGACCGGTGGCGGGTGGACCATGTCGGAACGGTGACGGCTTGGGCAATCACCTCCCATGTGGTCGTGGCCCGTCCCGCTTGACGGTTATCGCCTCTGGTATGGGACAGTGGGGCATGGTCAACTTCTCCATCGAGCCCGCCACACTCACACTTCAACTGACCGACCTCTTGCCCGAGGGGGCCTCGCATGTTCGCCAGGTCCTATTCGACGAAGTCGAGGCTCGGCTGCCTCGAGACCCAGAGGCACGGATCAACATCCAACTCTCCGAGCTGAACCCGGGGCGAACGGCCTCGTGGCATGTCCACAACGGCGTGGTCTACTTCCTGGTGGTGCGTGGCTTGGTGTCACTCCAGTACGAGGGCCGCATTGAGCACTACTCGGCCGGCGAGGTGTACACCGAGCCGGTTGGAGTCGTGCACCGCGCCCTCAATCCTCATCCCGAGATCCCTGCCTCATTCGTCGGGTTCTGGGTCACGGCCGCCGACCGGCCTCACGTAACCGAGACGGGCGTACCGGAATGGGCACCCGTCGAGGCGCCCCACCCGGCACTCTCGTAGACCTGAACCTGTTTGGTGACCCAAACTCCGAGTGTCACTCAGTGAGGGCTGGAGTCGAGCGCGTGGATGCGATGTAGCTCGGCCTCAGCCAATCGCTTGGAGACGGCTGGGAGGAGGGTGCCGGACACCGACGCGGCGATCCCTCCGATGATGAGGAGTGGAGCCCACACGTGCCCAGGCTGACCGATGGCCAAGGCCCCTGTTCCGGCCACCAGGATGACGGTCCCCAGACCCAGTCCCACCTTGAGGATGGACCTCACCAGGCGACCGTTTCGTCCACGAGTGGCGAGGATCCCCACCACTGCACCCGCCAGGCCGAGAATGGTCCCGGCTAAGGCTCCGACGATGCCTCCCTGCTGGGGCGTCCACCACGCCCCGGAGTCACCCACATCGTCGAGAGTGAGTGGTCCCACCCAGACCTCTCCACCCCGGGGAAGCACCACGTTTATCTCGATACGCTCGGGAGGTGGGGCTTCATCGAGGAAGAATGGCAACTCGAAGTTTCTGCCCGCGGAGCTACCCGCGAGGGCAGCCAGCGGCCCCTCCGCGGCGAGGGTCCTGGAGAAGTAGGCGCCTCCGTCGGAGAAGTGGCTCCACATCTCCAGATAACCGGGGCCAGCCACGTCTTGATATCGCACCGAGCCTCGCACCGCATAGCTGTCAGAGGCGATCACGGGATCCTCGATCACCACCAGCAGGTGGGTGCCCACACCGGATATGTGAACCTCGTCACCGACGATCTCCCCGGATATGGGTGGCGTGGTGGTCCAGTCGATGCTGGTCATCGCGGCGGCCACCATCGGAGCCGCGAGCACGAGAACGAGGGATGAGACGCTATGCAGAAACAGCCGCATCACTCACCTCCTCGTGATAGGTGTCGAGGAGAACGCGAAATGCCCCGCTCTCCATCTGCCCGTCGGCGTAGAGACTGCGAAGTGTCAATTCGAAGTGGCTGGCGGTGCCCGCAGTATCCACAGCCTTCACCTTGGCGATGAGACGATCGAGTCTGAGCCGGATAGTCGGATAGGAGACCCTGTACTGCGCGGCGAGGTCTTTGAGGGTCCCCGACGCCAGGACGAATCTCTTGACGAAGGCCAGGTCCTCCTCGGACAGGTAGTCCACCCATGATGTAGATCGCACCTCAATAAGTTTAAAGTCGACTTTTAGAATGTTCAAGATATTGCCACCTGTGCGCCGCGGAGCGATCCGGGTGGCGAGCCATTGGGGCGCATCAGATGATGTCGAGCAGCTCTCCGAGGCCGCGCGCAGAGCGGATGCCATAGTCCGAATAGCAGTTGTTCATCAGAGCGTGGACGGTCTCCGCCCCCTCGGCGAGGGTCTCCAGGCGGGGCACCCATTCCTCCAGCTCTTCTCGGGTGTAGTCGTAGCGGAAACGCTCGGCGGCACTGATCCCCTTCTTCTCCCAGTTCTCCGAGTTTCGGCCATGGAAACGAACTTCGGCGACCGGGGAGGTCACCGCCACCACCGGTGGCACCGAGCTCTTGAATCCCTGCGGCTCATCCACGCAGACGTAGGCCATGGAGTGACGCTCGAGGAAGTCGAGAGTGTCGGTCATGTGCTCCTCGT
>CAZSOF010000351.1:0-2594 GCA_964607685.1 uncultured Acidimicrobiaceae bacterium
GGACCGGCACCGGCACTGGTCACCCGGGAGACCCGGCCCTTGGAGTCGACGATCCTCTCCCCGTCGACGGTGAGGATCGGCTCGTTGCCCCCACTGGGAAACCGGGCGACACCGTTGGAATCGGCGTGATCCTCCATGGTGAGGGTGCAGAGAATCGCAGCGGGCTCCTCATCACGGGCTTTCAGATAGGCGTCTTTGCCGATGAAGTCGGCCGCCTTCACCCGGGGACGGGCGAGACCTGCCTCCACCGGGTTGTACTCGCACTCGAGCTCGGCGCCCATCAGCCGGTAGCCCTTCTCCAGACGACCGGTCGTTCCGTAGACGCCGGCACCGACCGGGACCACGCCCAGCTCATGGCCGGCCTCCCAGAGCCGGTCCCACAGGGCGAGACCGTGCTCCATGGTGGTGTAGACCTCGTAACCGAGCTCGCCGACATACGAGATGCGAAAGAGACGGGCGGGTATCGAACCGATGCTGACCGGCCTGGTGAATGCGTACGGGAGGGCCTCGTCGGAGACATCGTCGCCGGTGACCCTGCTGATCAGGTCACGGGCCCTTGGGCCCCACACGCCGACAGTGCAAATGGCTGACGTCTTGTCCTCGAAGTGAACCGAGCCGTCGTCGGGGAGGTGCTCGGTGAACCAATGCTTGTCCCGGGGCCCATCGAAGCCGCCGCTGATGATCCTGTAGCGCTGGTCACCGAGGCGCATCAACGTGAGGTCTGCCTTGAAGCCACCTTGGGGGGTGAGCAATGGGGTGTAGACGGCGCGCCCGACTGCGACATCGCACTTGTTGACCGTCATCATCTCCATGTAGTCGACGACCCCGGGCCCGGTGACGTCGAAGATGGCGAAGGCGGTGACATCGATCATCCCCACCCCGTCTCTCATCGCCAGATGCTCCGCATTTTGAATGGGTGACCACCAACGGGAGTCCCATTCGTGGGGTCGTCCGGGGATCCGGTCGGAATAAGTCTCCAGAAGAGGTGAGTTCGACTCGTACCAGTGGGGCCTCTCCCAACCTCCCGCTTCGAAATAGACGGCTCCCAGCGCCGAAGTCCTGGGGTGGAACGGGCTGGTGCGCAGGTTCCGCTCCGACTCCCACTGCTCGCGGGGGTGGACGATGCCGTATGTCTTGTTGAAGTGCTCGGCACAGCGAGCCAGGATGTGGGTCTCGCGGCGCTGGTAGTCGTAGAAGCGGGCGACGTCGGAGGCGTGGGGATCGACCTCCGGATACCCCTGGGTCATCCACTCGGCCAGGGCTCGTCCCGTGCCCGGGCCCTCCTTGATCCAGATGGCGGCGCAGCTCCAAACGTTGCGCACCTCGGTCTCCCCGACCAGGGGCATGGCGTCGGGCGTGAGCGACAGCAGTCCGTTGATCCCGTACCGCATCTCGGCCTCAGCGAGAAACGGCATCAGCTCGAGAGCCTGCTCCAGCTGTGGGTCGAAGTCCTCCTGGGTCAGCGGTAGCTCGGTGGGCGACAATCGCGCCTCCTCGATGGAGGGGATGGTGTCAGGGTGGTGGAAGATGGGTCGGTGGGCGTAGGAGCCGACCTCCATGGAGCCGGCGGTCTGTCTCTCGTACATGAATGCGTCCATGTCACGGACGATTGGGTAGCCGATCTCGTTGCCGGTGTCCTGGAGGATGGTGAGAGGACCGACGTCGATCATCTGATGGACCGCAGGCGTGAGTGGGATCGTGGCGCCGGCCATCCTGGCGATTCGCGGGCTCCACACCCCACAGGCGATGACGAGGTACTCGGTTTCGATGCGCCCTCTATCGGTGACCACGGCCGTCAGTCGCCCGTTCTTGATCTCGACGTCGAGCACCTCGGTGTTCGGTGACACCGTCAAGGCGTCTTTGGACATCGCACTCTCCCGCATCAGTGTTCCCGCCTGCAGGGAGTCGACGACCGAGACCGACGGTGTGTAGAAGCCGCCGAGGATGATGTCGGTGTTGATGAAGGGAACATGCTCTCCGACCTCTGCGGGCGAGATCAGATGAGCCTCGATCCCCCACGTCTTGGCCGAGGTCATGCGTCGGCGCAATTCCTCCATCCGGGCCTCGGTGCGGGCCACCTCGATGCCCCCGCTGAAAGTGTTCACCCCCATGGCCTCGTACTGTTCCTGGCTGTCCCGGGTGAGGTGGGTCATCTCCTTGTTGTGATCGACGGGGAAGATGAAGTTGGAGGCATGACCGGTCGAGCCGCCGGGATTGGGCAAGGGGCCCTTGTCCACCTGCACCATGTCCCGCCAACCGAGCTCCGCCAGGTGATGTACCACCGAGTTGCCCACGATCCCCGCCCCGATGACGACTACATGGGCCGAGGTTGGTGCGTCGCTCACTCGTCCTCTCTTCCTGTGGCTTTGGGCATACCGTACAGTGGACCGGGAGCCTTGGCCCGGGGAATGCCGCTTTTCACACAGCGTTTTCCCCTATAGAATCTCGGCCAATTCCCACTGTACAGTACTCGTCCCACACAGTGGGACAGCGGGAGAAGGACGGATGTCAGAAGAAGAGCTGGATCTCTCCACCCTTTCCGACGAGGACCTCGTCGCCCAGATGCATGACGACCTCTATGACGGGCTGGCCGA
>CAZSOF010000352.1:0-2587 GCA_964607685.1 uncultured Acidimicrobiaceae bacterium
GAGGCGATCATGGCCAAGTGGGAGGATGAGGGTGGCCCGGCGTACACCATCGACTCCATCGGTTCCGGTGGTGGATTCGATCGCTTCTGCGGTGAAGGCGCCTCAGACATCTCCAATGCGAGCCGTGCCATCGAACAGGACGAGGTCGACCTCTGCGCGGCACTGGAGCCGTCCCGGACCCCGATCGAGATCCGTGTGGGCACCGACGCCCTGTCTCTGGTGGTCAGCAATGGCAACTACTTCGCCCAGGAGCTGACCCTGGAGGAGATCGGCACTGCCTTCTCTCTGACGAGTGCCGGGGCTACCTGGGCCGATGTCAACCCGGACTTCCCGGCGCACCCCATCACCCTGTTCCGGCCAGGTGAGACCTCGGGCACCTTCGACTACTTCAACGAGGTGATCTTCGAGGAGGCCGATCCGTCACCGATGTCGGCGTCTATCGCCGAGGATGTGGGTGAGGAGGACAACGTCACCGTCATCGGTGTCGCCGAGGATGGCTGCACCGAAGGCGATCTCACCTCGACCTGTGCCATCGGGTTCTTCGGGTACGCCTACTACCAGGAGAACGCCGACCAACTCATAGCGGTGGCCGTGGACGCCGGTGATGGCCCGGTGGCCCCCAGTGCCGACTCGGTGAATGCCAACACCTATCCCATCTCCCGGCCTCTGTTCATGTACACCGACGCCGGAGTCATCGAGGAAAAGCCACAAGTGGCCGAATTCATCGCTTACTACCTGAACAACGTCAACACGGTGATCGGCGACGTCGGGTACTTCCCCGCCCCCGCCGACGCCTTGCGTGGAGCCGCGGACAACATAAGCGCGGCCGCCGGTTGGTAGAGGCAGAAGACGGCTGATCATGACAATCCGCGAGCCCGGCCACGAAGTGTCGGCCGGGCTCCCCACAAGTGCAGTGAGAAAGGGCTTCATGGAGAATGACGACTGAGGAGCGGGTCGAGGTCGAGGAGGCCCGCGGGTCACTGAAGAGGCGTGCCCGACCGGGGGAGATGGCCATCCGGGGGTTTCTCTTCGTCTGTGGGGCGATATCGATCGCCACCACCATCGGCATCCTCTACGAGTTGGGAGCGGAGTCCCTCCTCTTCTTCGGCGACGAACGAGTCAACCCCGTCGAGTTCTTCACGACCACCGTATGGGCGCCGGCGGCGGGATCCTTCGGCATCTGGCCCCTCGTGCTGGGCACCATGCTGATCGCCTTCATCGCCATGCTGGTTGCAGTTCCGATGGGCCTCGCCGCCGCGATCTACCTATCCGAATACGCCAGCCATCGGGTGAGGAGCTTCTTCAAGCCGGTACTGGAGGTCCTGGTGGGCATTCCCACGGTGGTCTATGGCTTCTTCGCCCTCACCTTCATGACCCCACTCCTGCGGGGAGTGTTCGGCACCAGCACGGTGGGGTTCTTCAACGTGGCGTCGGCGGGGATCGTGGTCGGAGTCCTGATCATCCCCCTGGTCAGCTCGCTGTCCGAGGATGCGCTGAGTGCGGTCCCCGATTCTCTTCGTCAGGCCGCCTATGGACTGGGGGCCTCCAAGTTCGAGGTGTCCGTCCGAATCGTCCTTCCCGCCGCCCTCTCGGGGGTGGCCGCCGCGCTGGTGGTTGCCATGTCGCGCGCAGTCGGGGAGACGATGGTGGTGACCATCGCTGCCGGCTCGGCACCACGCAACTTCCATCTCGGCGAGGAATCATTGTTTGGCTACATCCTCAATCCCTTCCAGGGGGCGCAGGCGATGACCGGCAACATCGCCCAGGCGGCGAGTGGTGACCTCAGCTACGGCAGCATCGAATACGAATCCATCTTCGCCATCGGGCTGACTCTGTTCTTCATGACCCTGGGTCTCAACGCCCTCAGCCGAAGGCTGGTGAAGCGGTTCCGGCAGGAGTACGAATGACCGTCGAGGCATCGGAACGAGGGCGGCAGGGCCACTACCCGTCCGACTCGGAGTACCTCGGGCTCCTGGGAAGACGCACCCGTCGTGCCCAGGTCTTCCAAATAGCCTGTCTTCTGGCCCTGGTGGTGGCGGTCATCGCCCTGGCAACACTGCTCTACACCATCATCGACGACTCCTTTGGCCTGGTGGCCGTCGTCAACCAGAACAACCCCGAGGACGTCGTGGCCGACCTGGGTCACGATCCAGAGACCACGACCTTGGGTGACCTCTCCTACGACGAGCTGGTTGGCCTGCTCGAAGTCAATGTGTCCAGTGGAGTGGGACGACGACTGGAGCGTGAGCAGCGGTTCTACGAGGACCGGTTGGTCTTCGAGTCGGAGGAGGTCTGGGCCGAGATCTGCGTCTCCGACGAGCCACCAGAGGGATGTGACAAGGGCCCGAGAAGTCAGGCCAGTGTGCTGCGGGTGGTGAACGAGCGGGTCGTGGCACCGGACGTCATCGCCACCGAAGACCTGGTGCCATCGATGCTGAGCCCAGAAGAGTTCCGCCAGGACGTGCTCACTGCCTTCGCGGAGACCCCGGAGCGGTTTGGCGAATACACCGCGGACCAGGTCCTGTTCGAGTGGCGGGCGTGGTTCAACCCGACCTTCATGGTGACCCCACAGAACTCGATACCGGAG
>CAZSOF010000353.1:0-2544 GCA_964607685.1 uncultured Acidimicrobiaceae bacterium
GCCAGCTACAGCATCAACACGGTCATCCACAACACCACCTGGGTCCCCGGGCACTTTCATCTCACCGTGGCCACCGCGGTCACGCTGTCCTTCATCGGTATCAGCTACTGGCTGGTTCCCCACGTCACCGGCAAGAGGCTGTACAAACCGCAGTGGGCCGTCATCCAGGGCTGGGTCTGGTTCGTGGGCATGATCATCTTCTCCAACGCCATGCACGTTCTCGGACTGCTGGGAGCTCCGAGACGCACGCCACTGGGCCAGGCGCCTTATGTGCCCGAAGAGTGGTCCGGGCACCTGGTCCGGGTCAGCGTCGGGGGAGGGATTCTCTTCGTGGCAGTCCTCATGTACGTCTGGATCATGTTCAAGACAGCACGGGGGGACAAGGCCGATCCGGCCGAAGTCCCCGACGTGCCCGTTGCCGAATCGCTGCGCGACCCTCAGCTGACACCACAGTGGCTCGACTCCTTCAAACCGTGGCTCATCGGGGCAGTGCTGCTGATCCTCATCGCCTATGGGCCACAACTCATCGAGCAGATCGCCAACATGCAGCTGAACGCACCGGGTATCGGCCCCTAAGGTTGGTCGAGAGCGTCGAGGGCCGGAACCGAAGCCTCATGACGAGGGACAACATCTCGATCGGGAAGAGAGGATGGGCTCGATGACTCCCGGCCAAAGGTCAAGGTTCGGGGAAGATCTCCTCGGTTCCGGGGGCATCGACCCCGTCGATGGTCCTGGTGCCAACCAGCCGTCCGTCGGTCATGATCCGGTACTCGGCGGTGCCGCTGGAGACACCTCTCGGGTCTTCGGCAGTGGTCCAGACAACGGCGAGTCTGTCACCGGTGAGCGTCCCCTCGCCATGGAGGATGGCACCGGTGACCACCCACTCGATGACCAGCCGGTCGGCCGCACTGCCCCGGGAAATGGACACTCTCCCGGTGTATGCGGTGCCGTTGGGATCGACTCCGTTGACGACGTAGGTCCCAACGATGCCGGGGCCCTGTTCGAGCTCGGCTCCCGGCAGACAGCCAACGACCAGAAGGACGGCGATGGTGGCCACGGCGGATCGCGGCATGGAGCGGAGTCTACGAAGGGTTTGGGCAGACTCCTCAGGGCTTTGACCGCTCTCGGGGTGGCGGTCGTCGTTGGTGCCATGGCCTTTGCCATCTTCGAGCCGGTTCAGGTGCTTCCCCGGATCCGGGTGGCTCCAGGCTTCTCCCTGGTTGATCAGAACGGCGAGACCTTCACGTCGGAGGACGGCCGCGGGTCGGTGACCCTTTACACCTTCGCCCCGGTGGAGTGCGGCCAGGTGTGTGACGACATCAACCAGACGTTGGGAGAGGTCGGGGGGCGGATTCGGGATGTCGATCTCGGCGGCGCCGAGTTCCGAATGGTGACCGTGGCGTTGGACACCTCCCATCCCGACGCCCTGGCAACGGCGGCGACGGTGTCTGGTGCCGACGGCAACCTGTGGCGATGGGTGGGTGGTGAGGCCGGGACCATCCGCGATGTCGTCGGGAGCGGGTTCGGCGTGTACTACGACCTATCCGACGACGTCACATTCGACCCGGTGTTCGCGATCGTCGACGGCACCGGCCTGGTCAGGGGCGACTATCGGTACTCCACGCTGGTCTCCGACGCCGACCGTCTCACCCGCCACATATCGCTGCTGGGTGATGAACTGCGCAACTCCGACGGTGCGGTCTCCTTGCTCTACGAAGCGGCGCACGTTTTCCTCTGCTATCCGTGAGCACGGCATCGGTGACATCGAAGACCGAAGCCAGAAGTCGGCGTCGTTGGCTGTGGTGGCTGGTGGGTGCGATGGCCGGGGCCGGCCTCCTGGCGGGGCTGATCATGGTTGCCCGACCGCATGTGTACTCGGGTGTCGTGCTTCAGTCTCCGGAGCCGGCACCGGCCATGGACCCCCTGGTGTATGAGAATGGGGATCGGGTGGACCTGGCTGCCCTGGAGGGCGGCGTCGTGTTGATCTACTTCGGATACACCTACTGCCCGGACCTGTGCCCCACGACTTTGTCCACCATCGCTCGCGCACTGGAAGACGTCTCTGATGTCGGGAACGTCACGACGATGATGGTGACGGTCGATCCGGGCCGCGACACGCCCGACGTGCTGGGGCGCTATGTCACCCGATTCGATGAAGACTTCCGCGGTGTGTGGGGCCCCGAGGAGGACGTCCGCTCCGTTGCCACCCGATATGGAGTCACCTTCGAGTACGACGAGCCGACGGAGGACGGCAGCTACCTGGTGGCACACACCTCCTCTCTGATGGCGATAGACCCGTGAAGGGACCCTCAGAGTCATCTACCCGGTGGGGGTCACCGCCGACGCTCTGAGGGCCGATATCGATGATCTGCTCGGTTGAGCAGAGACTCGAGGCTCGATTCTCGACAAGGGGGGCGATCAGCCGGCGATGTGGCACTCACCCGGCGATGTCACGCCGGTATTGGGCATCTGGCCACGCGATCTTCTCTACTGCCTCGTAGGCTCGATCGCGAGCGACATCGAGCGTCGCCCCGGTGCCGACTA
>CAZSOF010000354.1:0-2539 GCA_964607685.1 uncultured Acidimicrobiaceae bacterium
TGACAGGACGGCCTGGCAGAATCGTTCACCGGGTTCACGAGGTGCACGAAAGCACCTGCCCGTTCCATGTCGCACCGGATATCGAGCTTCTCGGAGGGTTCCTCATCTACTGAAGACCTAGTGTCGTGTTTTGTGTCTTTGGGAGAGCCAGAAACCCGTGGTGACTCTCGCGCTCACGGTGGGTTTATGGGTGCTGGGGAGACGGTGGTTCGTCTGCTGTTGGCTCTTAGCTTCCTCTATTTGTTCCTGGTTGGGGTCAAGGCGCTCGAAGAGGGGATCAGCTCTTTCGGCGACGATTTGGTCGACCAGGTTTTCTCATCGGTGGCCAATCCGATGGCTGGATTGGCCGCCGGTGTCCTGGCCACTGTTCTGGTGCAGTCATCGTCTGTGACGACAGCGACGATTGTGGGTCTGGTGGGTGCTGGTGTGCTGTCAGTTGAGGCTGCGGTGCCGATGGTCATGGGAGCGAACATCGGCACAACCGTCACAAACACCCTCGCTTCCCTTGGGCACTTGCGACAGAGCGCCTATTTCCAGAGAGCTTTTGCGGCAGCCACGATGCACGACTACTTCAATATCTTGGCGGTTGCTGTCCTGCTTCCACTAGAAGTCGCTTTCGGGCTGATCACGCGGGTCGCCACTTGGCTTGCTGGCCCGATCGTCGGGTGGCTACCCCCTGTGGAGACCGGGGACAGTCCGATCAAAGAGGCGATCAAGGTGCCCGTTGCTTGGCTCTCTGAAACGATCGGAGCACTGGGTTGGGACTCTGCGACAGGGCCGATCCTCCTCGTGGCGGGGATCCTTCTGATATTCGTTTCCCTTTGGATGATCACCCACCAGATGAAGGCGGTCATGTCGGGCCGCATCGAGAATGCGATCAACGGTCTATTAGGGAAGGGAGCCGGTGCCGCGGCGATGCTGGTCGGGTTGGTGATGACAGTCGCTGTCCAGAGTTCGAGTATCACAACGTCTCTGCTCGTTCCGCTGGTGGCCGCTGGTGTATTGACGTTGCGGAACGCGTTCCCGGTGACGTTGGGAGCGAACGTGGGAACGACGGTTACTGCGCTGTTGGCTTCGATAGCGGCTGATTCGTCCGATGCGTTGGTGATAGCCCTGGCGCATGTGTCGTTTAACGTGATCGGAGTCCTGATCGTTTACCCGTGGCCGCGTCTCAGGCGGATCCCGCTCGATCTGGCTGAGCGCACCGCACGGGCTGCGGTAAGAAGGAAATCGGTTGTTGCCGGTTACGTGGTTGGACTCTTCATCTTGGTTCCTCTTGTCATACTCGTGATTGCATAGGAGAAGCTCATGTTTTCGATTTTCAGGGATGCCGACCAGTTGGAGTCGGTCGAGCAGCAACTCTTAGAGATGCTGGCAAGCGGACAAGACGCCTACCGGCTCGCAACCGCATCACTCTTCGGTGAGGCAGATGTCGTGTCCAGTGGCAAGTCTGTTGTCTCACTCGACAAAGACATCAACAGGCTGGAACGGGCAATCCGTCGCGAACTCCTCATCCACGGGACGGTCAGAGGCGCCGAAGTCGACCAAGGCTTGATGCTGACATACATGTCCCTGGCAAAAGACGCAGAACGCATCGGCGACAAATGCAAAGACATCTTGGAGTTGGCTCAGATGGGCGCCGACTTCACCGACAGCGACGATGTCTCAGAACTCCTCGAACACCGCAGGCACGTTGCTGAACTGATCAAGGAGACCCGTGAAGCTTTCGCCGAACAAGACACTGAACGCGTACACGAATTGATTCAGGCGATCGAAGACGACGAAGACCACTACGACCGTCATGTCGAACAATTCGTAATGTCAGACCTGCCCAGTCGATACGCCGCCCCCCGCGCACTCTTCTACCGCTACATCAAACGGATCAGCGGACACCTCGCCAACATCCTGTCATCGGTCGTGATGCCCCTCGACAGACTCGACTTCTACAACCCAGAAAAGGCCATCGACGAAAGCGGCGATGGCTAGCTCCCTTACCCCCAGAGGCTCCGATCCACCAGCGACGCCATGCTGTTCTGGGAGGATCATCTCTCCCCCGACCTACCCCTCCACCCGTCGGCCAACCCCCTCACCACCTCCTCCCGATCTCGACCCTCCTCCACCCGGAACACCACCCCCGAACACCCCAACCTGGACAGGATCGTCGCCGTCTGCATCCAGGGCTGCAACCCATGTCGTGAACCTCGTGAACGACGTGAACCTTCTGTTGATCGGTGGTGGCCGAGGTTCAGAGCTTGAGTGTCACCGAGGCACTGGCTGATCGTTCACCAGGTTCACGGGGTCCACTTCCCCGATGCCCGACTCGTATGGC
This sequence comes from uncultured Acidimicrobiaceae bacterium, assembly GCA_964607685.1. Lineage (GTDB taxonomy): Bacteria > Actinomycetota > Acidimicrobiia > Spongiisociales > ZC4RG35 > JANQRA01. The sequence continues at coordinate 2,330 of CAZSOF010000354.1, forward strand.
CGGGCATGGGTGCTCACTGGCGACTATCGGGCGCTCGGCGTGAGCGAATCTGGACTTGGCTCAGCAGACTGAGTCTTCCACCGTTTGGCCGGGTAGTAGAAGGCAGTCATCCAGACGGGTGCCGCTGTGATGGCAGCTATGAGCGCAGCACCAGAATCGAATCCCCCCTGCCATCCTCCTGCCGCCAGATACGCCCCAGTGACGACAGCG
>CAZSOF010000355.1:0-2538 GCA_964607685.1 uncultured Acidimicrobiaceae bacterium
GTCGACATGACACCACTCGAACCCATAGAGCGACACATATCTCGAGGGGTCGAAGCCCTCGGAGAATACGGCTGGCCCCCGGGGTCTCCGAGATAGGTGCACTGGCCCTCGAAATGTCAATGTTTGTGGGCTATTCCGTCCGGTGGTGTTGAGCCGCGTCAAACGTATGTCAAACGCCAGAGACCGATATGAGAGCCGCATCTGAACCCGATCATCGGGAACGTGACTACTACATGTGAGTCCGGAAAGATGCGGGCTCTGAATCTGTCGCGAAACTGATCAGGCGCGTCTTGCGCGAAGGGACCTATCGTTGTTGGGGATTCGGGCTAGCCGTTGAGGTGCCGGTGCCTACCGGTGGGTTCGCTCTGAATCCTGGCGTTGGATCGCCGATCCAACCCCGATGAACACCACGCCTGCACCGCCGATGATCAACCACATCGGGAATGGGTCCTCCATCAACAACAGATAGAGGACGGACGCGAGCAGCATCAGGGCGCCCGTGATGATCATCGCTAGCCGATTTGGTTGCGTCGAATCGCTCATGGCCTCTCGCTACTCCTCCCCTCTGGAAGTGTCAAGAGTCAGAAGTCACATCCGCCCTAGATCGCAGCACATTGAGCGGGTGAGGGCGCTCCGGATTGCCGGTTATGGCGGCGGGGATTCCGTGTACGCCAAGTCCCGCAGGTCGGTTGCTTAGGGTCCAAAGCCCCCACTCCAGTGGCTCGATACCGACATGTCTCGCGACCTCAAGGGGCGATATTCGGATGTACAGGAGCCCTCGGCAACGACTGGCGCACTCCGCCCCGACCGCAGTGAGAATTAGGCGCATCCACCGACGAAGGCTTGTCCAGAATCCTGGCAGCGTTGCTCGACAAAAGCGGCGGTCCGATCTACCAAGGCGCATGCCTCCACGAAACCGGAGAGCACCGGACTAGAACCAAACAGGTCGCGTTGAGATCGAAACGCCAACGCATATCGGGGTCTTCCCGGCGTTGAAGGTCGCGTCAAACAACTGTCAAACAAGCCACAAGCGTGTTGTACCCGACTCCCCCCGCACCATAAGTGATGTTATGCGCTCCCCTGGAAGCTGGAGAGCCGTTGCATTTCGTTGTCGGACAGTTCGAGGTCTAGTGCTTGTTCGATAACCTCCATGTGGTGGGGTTTGCCCGGTCCAGCGATCGGCGTGACTCCTGGTTGCTTGAGGAGCCAGGTGAATGCAACTGCCACGTTGGTTCGGCGGACTCGCTGTCTTTCATCCTGCAGGTCGTCGGCTAGCGCTTCCAGCCGCTGATGGGGTGGTCCGGTGGGACATGTGCTCTGCGAACCAGGGGTCACCCCAGGCCGGCGATGCTGAATATCACGTGAAAGGGTTGGCAGTAGATGACGACAGAGCCGTATTCGGCGATGTTGGTGTCGTCTGGGATTTCGTAGTTCTGATCGCCGATGTTCCCCTTTAGTGATCCGAGGTCGACGTACCCGTCGAGGTCGTCTCGGCCTCCTGGGTCTTCATGCGGCACGAGAAGGACGTGGAGGTCAGGCCCGTTGGTTACCTCGAAGTCCTCGAGTCGGAGCACGTGGGTGTCGCCATCCAGCCTGTAGACGGTTGCGGTGCCTTGACCTTGATGGAAGCTATCGAAGTCCGTGAACTGTCCCGACTTGACCACCTCGGGTGTTTCCTCGGGCATTGGCTCCTCGACGTTGGTCGGTGGCTCATCGGCGGTTTCTTCCATGAGAGTTTCGACCTCTTCTCGGGTCATGTCCTCGGGTACCTCTGCGTCGGCAGACATGGGGAACTCCTCGTTGACCTCGGTGTCGAGGATGAGTGGCGAGCCCAGCCACCAGCCCACGGCGATCAAGGCGATAGCGGCAACGACCGCGATGATGATCCAGGTTCTTCTTTGCACCCAACATGGATTATGGGTGGTCTACATGGTCGAGTCCAGCTGCGTCACCAGCAGGCGATGACGATGTTGAAATCGAATTGGCCGATAGTCGTACCGTTGACCGGAACCAGCCACACCTTCATCTCCTTCCGGCGCACTTGATGGTACGGGTATTGCATTGTCCAAGGTCAGGACACCATCGGCACTCGGTCCGCCAAGGGGTGGCCACCGAACTGCATCCGCTGAGGTCTCGCCCCGCGAAATCAACCGTGTACGTACTCCCGTCCCACTCAACGCCTGTGATATCACCCGTGCGTGAACGAATCCCCTCCGGAATCAACCGACCTGGGAAGTAGCTGTTCAGCGCGTACAAGCCGTTCTGGCCACGTCCCCCGACGGTGCCCCCTCCACCGCCTGATCTGCGCGAGCCGCGGCATGAAGGCTGCCATCTCCTCCGGTGTTGCGAAGTCGTTGGGACAGTACCGGCCACCACCACAGCCCAAGCTTCGAGTCTGCGGGCCGAGGTTCGCACCGGGTTGAGTCGATACCGCAGATGTGATCTGTGACGAATGCAGCTTTTCACAGATCGTTAAGAAATCCGATGATCGGTGTCGGGGTTGCCGGAGTTCGAGAATCATGCGCTTGATAGTCGCCG
>CAZSOF010000356.1:0-2522 GCA_964607685.1 uncultured Acidimicrobiaceae bacterium
CGCTTCGCCGTGGAGTTGGCGGCTCGGTCCGGGGCGACGGTCACCGCCGTGACCCGAAGCGAGCATCGCGCCGTCGGGCTCGATGCGCTGGGAGCGAGCTCCGTGATCGGGGACGTTGATGAGTCTGACGACAGCTTCGACGTGATCCTCGAGAGTGCGGGCGGCAGATCGCTGGAGGCTGCGATCCGTCACGTGGCGCCTCGTGGCAAGATCGTCTTGTTCGGCAACTCCGCGCAGGAGAGCTCGACGATCGCGTTCGCCGACTTCCGAGGTCACGCCGGTGCCGCGATCGAAGCCTTCTTCGTCTACGAGAGCGGAGAGCCTCCGACCTTCGGTGAGGATCTCCAGCTGTTGGCCGACATGATGGCCACCGATCGGCTCCATCCGGAGATAGGGCTCGAGCTCCCCTGGACCGAGGCCAACACGGCCTTTGCCGCGCTGGCCGACGGTGAGGTGATGGGCAAAGCGGTGCTCATCGTCGACTAGCAGTCATCCATTGCCCGACGGCTCCTGGCCCGGCTCCACCGCCAGCGGGGCCATCGCCTCGATGTCGGTCACGACATCGAGGACCACGGGGCGGTCGGCGGACAGGGCGCGGTCGAACGCCGGGGCGAGATCGGATGGCTTCTCCACCCGGATCCCCATGGCTCCGATGTCCTCGGCGACACGAGCCAGGTCGACGTCGGTGAACACCCACATCTCTAGGGCCTTCTCTGACTGCCTCCCGCCATAGGCCCGGTCGAACCCGCGCTTGGACTGGTTGCCGGAATGATTGTCGTTGACCACCGTGATCGTGTTGATTCCCCAGCGAACGGCGGTCTCGATCTCGGCGATGTGATACCAGAGCCCGGAGTCGCCTGTGAAGCAGACCACGGGCCTGTCCGGTACTGCGCACTTGGCCCCGAGGGCGGCAGGAAAGGCCCAGCCGAGATGGCCGGCGCTCCGAATGTAGGACTGGGTGGGCGCCCGGATCTCGAACATGCCACCCATCCACATCCCGGCATGGCCGGTGTCCACCACCACGATCCCGTCGTCGGGCACCATATCGGACAATTCGGCGCAGAGCCGCTCGGGGCGGAGGGGCACCTGATCCGACTCCAGAAGCGATGCGTGCTGCTCTCTCCACGCCGCCACATGGCGGGCAGCCGTCGTCGGCCACGTCCCGCGATCGACCGAGGCCGGTGCCAACTCCAGCATCCGGCGCAACGCGGTGCGGGCGTCGGCCTGGATCCCGACCCGCAACGGGTAGTTGCGCCCCAACGTCTCGGGGTCGATGTCGATCTGGATCGCGGGTGTCCCCACTGGGGGTACCTTCCAGAAATGGGTCGTCATCCCGCCGGTCTCGGTACCGATGTAACAAACCAGGTCGGCGGCGAGCACGACCCGGTTGGCTGAGCCACGTGAGTAGGTTCCCACCACCCCGACGGAGAGGGGGTGGGGGTCGGGGATGAGATCCTTTCCGTTCAGAGAGGTGGCGACGGGAACCCCCAGCCGCTCTGCAAGTCGCACCAGGTCCTCCCCTCCACCAGAGGCCCTCACCCCGCCGCCTGCGATCATCACCGGGCGCTCGGCAGTCACCAGCAGTTCCAAAGCACCCCTCAGATCGCTGTCGTCGGCCATGGGGCGGAAAGCCGGCACTCGGGCGAATTGGTCCTCCACCAGGATCTCCATGTCCGCCTCACCGGCATCGATCTGAGCCTCGTTCCCGGCGAATTGGACATGCACCGGGCCGGGGGCCCCCGTGGTGGCCACTCGAAACGCCTGACGCAGGATGTCCGGGATGCGTTCGACCGTATCCACGGTGACATTCATCTTGGTGACCGGTTCGAAGGCGGGAACGTCGTCGACCTCCTGATATGCCTTGCGAAACTTGGTGTGGGGATCGCGGCCCCCGGTGAAGGCGATGATCGGCGACTTGGCGAGATAGGCGTCACGCAGACCCGCAGCCAGGTTGAGCGCACCCACCACCTGAGCCGCGCACACGCCGGGGCGGCCCGACGCCCGGGCATAGCCATCGGCCATGTAGGCGGCCGACTTCTCGCCATGGGTGCGCACCCGCTTGATCGACGTGTGGTGCTCGATCTCGACCATCGTGCGACGCAGCACGGCGGGGACGTGAAAGAGATGACTAACCCCATAGCCCTCCAGCATGCGGGCGAGGACACCGGCGCCTGTGGTGATCATCGGGCCACGAACCTGGCTTTTCCGGTGGTGGTTGTGGTGCCATCCGATGTGCGGGCCCACAGGTCGAGGTCCAGCCGGTCGCCATCGGCGTCGATGACGCGCCCGCCGCATTCCAGCCGATCGCCCAGGTATGCCGGCGAGAGGTGCCGGTATGTGATCGACTCCAGCCGGGCCACCTCCCCGAGCCAGTCCTCGGCGGTCTGCACCATGTACACACCCTGGAGCGGGCCGTGGATGAGCAGTGCGGGATGTCCCTCGTGCTCGACGGTGTAGGGGGTGTCGTAGTGGATGCGATGGAGCAACCATGCCGCTGCGGAGAACATGAAGAGATCTCGAGC
>CAZSOF010000357.1:0-2514 GCA_964607685.1 uncultured Acidimicrobiaceae bacterium
GACCGAGGTGCGCCACCGGTGCAGTATCTGAAAGAGCCCAAGCCCACTCCCGAGGAGGTCACCCGCAGCGTGCGAGAGACCGTCTCGCAGATCATCTCCGACGTGGAGCGCGAGGGGACCGAAGCCGTGCGACGACACTCCGAGCGTCTCGACAACTGGAGCCCACCCTCATTTCGCGTCACCGAGGCCGAGATCGACCGTTGCTACGAGGAGATGTCGGAGGCTGTGGAGTCGAGCGCACGGTTCTTGATCGATCAGGTCACCAACTTCGCCCGGCTGCAGAAGGAGACTCTCGTCGATTTCGAGGTGGAGACTCTCCCTGGTGTCGTCCTCGGCCAGAAGCAGATCCCGGTGGCCTCGGTGGGTGCCTATTCACCCGGAGGTCTGTACCCGCTGATCGCATCGGCGGTGATGACAGTGGCCACTGCCAAGGTGGCGGGCGTGTCCCGCGTTGCCGCGGCGGCACCCCCTCGCGACGAGCTGGGAATCCATCGTCCCCAACTGTGGGCGATGGTCGAGTCCGGGGCGGATGAGATCTTCTGTGTGGGCGGGGTCCAGGCCCTCGCCGGGCTGGCGTTCGGGCTCGAGGGCTCCGATCCGGTGGACATGATCGTCGGGCCGGGCAATGTCTATGTCGCAGAGGCCAAACGTCAGCTGTTCGGGAGGGTGGGGATCGACCTGCTGGCCGGGCCAACCGAGATCATGGTAATAGCCGACGAGACGGCCGACCCGTCGGTGGTGGCATGTGACCTGCTCGGCCAGGCAGAGCATGGCCCCACCTCCCCGGCCATCCTGGCCACCACCTCGGAGGATCTGGGCTTGGAGACGATAAGGGAGGTCGACTGGTGGTTGGAGCGATGGCCCACTGCCGATGTGGCGGGGCCGGCGTGGTGGGACTACGGGACGGTCATCCTCGTCACCGACGACGATGAGTTGGTCGAGGTGGCAGACGAGATCGCACCCGAGCACCTCGAGGTCCAGACCAGAGACCCCGACTGGTTCGTCGAGCGTCTCACCAACTATGGGAGTCTGTTCATCGGCACTCACGCCACGGTCGCCTTCTCCGACAAGTCCATCGGGACCAATCACACCCTCCCCACCCGTGGCGCAGCTCGCTACACCGGAGGGCTCTGGGTCGGCAAGTTCATGAAGACCGTGACGACCCAGCGATGTGAGCCACGAGGCTCGCTGGCGGTCGCCGAGCCGGCCGCGGTGGTGGCCGATGCCGAGCTGATGAAGGGCCATGCGGTGAGCGCCCGTCTTCGCCTCAATCCCGAGTTCTTCCCCGACATCATGGAGGCGATGGGTGACTGATCGCCGGGTCACCGTGGTCACCGGAGCCAGCCAGGGGATCGGGCGGGAGATCGCACTTCGGTTGGCCAGGGAGGGAGATGCAGTGGTGCTGGCGGCGAGGAACATGGAGAACCTGTCCACCACCGCCAGCCTGGTCGAGAGGGCCGGGGGTCAGGCGACGGTGGCCGCCACCGACGTCACCTCCCCCCGATCGGTGGCGGACATGGTCGACACGGTCGTGGAGCGACACGGTCGCATCGATGTTCTGGTCAACAACAGTGGCGTTGGAGGGCCCAGCGGTCGGCTCTGGGAAGTCGAGCCCACCGAATGGCTCTCCACATTCGAGGTCAACGTGTTCGGTGTGTTTCAGATGAGTCGTGCCGTGATCCCCGTGATGGTCGACCAGGGGTCGGGAAGCATCGTGATCATTGGTTCGATAAGCGGCAAGAGGCCGTTGTTTGGCCGTTCCTCCTACTCGGCGACCAAGACCGCGCTCATCGGGTTGACCAGGACCCTGGCCGCCGAGGCGGGTCCGGAGGGGATTCGGGTCAACCTGGTCTCGCCGGGATTCGTGGCCGGGCCGCGTCTCGACTGGGTGATGGAGGCGCAAGCCCGGGCGCGGGGGATAACGTTCGAGGAGGTGCGAGCCGAATTCGAGGCGGAGTCGGTCCTCGGACGACTCACGGAGCCCACCGATGTGGCGAACACGGTTGCCTTCCTCGCTTCCGAGGCGGCGAGAGGGATCACCGGAGCAGACATCAACGTCAACTCCGGTGTGGTCATGTATTAGATGAAGGGAGTCTCCCCAATGAGCCGACTCATAGACCTGTCACAACCGATCTACGAGGGGATGAAGGTGTATCCCGGCCATCTCAAGACGGTCACCTTTCAACACGCCACGCACGAGGAGACGGCCCCCCGCTTCACGTCGGGATTCTCGTTCCAGACACTGGGGTTCATGCTCAACGACAACGGCCCCACCCACGTCGACTCGTTCAGTCATCTCGATCCGGACCCCGCGGCTTTGACGATCGACCAGATGGATCTCATGCTCTTCTTCGGTCCTGCCATCTGTCTGGATGTCTCCGGCATCCCCCCGCAGACCGACATAGAGGACACCGATCTCGATCGTGCCCTCGAGGAGTCGGGTCTCACCCTGCAGCCGGGCGATCATTGTTTCTTCTACACCGCGACCTACGACCGTCACCACGACCAACCCGA
>CAZSOF010000358.1:0-2509 GCA_964607685.1 uncultured Acidimicrobiaceae bacterium
AACGAGTGGTCATGGCAGATGGGGTGGAAGCTCCTCGGCCCCACCACCTCGTAGAGCCTCTTGGTGTTCACGGCAGTGTGGCTAGCGGCCGTGTGACCACCTGAACGTTCCGGACTGATGGCGTTTGATATACGTTTGACGCGGCTTAACGCCAGTGGACGGAATAGCTGATAACCATTGACATTTCAAGGGCCGCTGCACCTATTTCGGGGGGCCCGGGAGAGCGGCGGAGGGCTAGGGCATGATGCCGGCTGGAGAGCGGGTTTGGACTGGCTGTGCGACATTGATCGGACCGCCCGATGCTGGGGGGTGATGTAGTCGCATGCAAGACTGGAGGCAATGGCTCGTGTCCACCTTGTCGCGACTGCGGGTGCGGGTGGTGACCTGCAGCCGCTGCTGGCAACGGCAGTCGCTTTGCGAGATCGAGACCATGACGTCTCGCTGGTGGGCGACCGTTCTGTGGAACGAGCAGTCGCGGGGTTGAGTATGAGCGTCGAGGTCTTGCCGCCGGAGTACGACCTCGGCCCGGCCCTGGTGGCGGCTGTGAGTGATGCGATGAGCGAGACCGACGGCGACGTGGCCCAAGCCGGTCCGATCGTTCAGCAGCGGATGACTGCTTGGGCGGAGGCAGTTGCCTTTGCAGTGGCCGTCTCAATTCGTGCAAGTAGGCCGGATGTGTTGCTGACGTCGTTGTTTGGCGTCGAGGTCGTTGGGGCTGTCGACCCAGGCTGTCCCTGGGTCGTGGTCAACAGCACGTTCTATGTGGGACCGAATCCGCCGCGGCCACTCGAAGCTGACTTCAGCCCACGCGCTATCCCACTGATTGCGAGGTATGCATCCCTCCTCGAAACCGCGGACCTTGTTCTTCACGCGACAGACCATGTCTTTGACTTCGGTTTCGACCGACTGCCAGCGCGGCATCACTACGTCGGACCGCTTGGTATTTGGGAACCGGCCCTTGCCGTGCCGGAGTATCTCGCTGAGCCGGGCCCGCCATGGGGACTCGTGACGATCAGTTCGCAACTGCAAGACGACCTGCCGCTCCTCGAGGCTGCTCTCAATGCCGCTGCTGGGAAGGACCTACGCATCGTCGCAACGGTTGGGACCGACCGCACAGCTAAGGAGATCGCGCCTCCACCGGCCAATGCTCGCGTCGAACGGTCCTTGTCGCACGCTGCGGCGCTTGAGCGGGCGTCCGTGCTCGTGAGCCATGCCGGACACGGCTCGGTGATGAAAGCGCTCTGGCACGGCGTCCCCATGGTGTTGGTGCCGTGGGGAAGGGACCAGCCGGGGGTGGCTGCACGCGCCCAAGCCCTCGGGACGGCGACCGTGGTCGACAGGAACGCTGCCGACGCCGAAACGATTTCGGCAGCCATCGACCGGTGTCTGGCCAATGAACAGATGCACGCAGCAACCAGGCAACACCGCAGCCGTCTCGCCAACACCGAACCCCAGGTCGTGGCGGCGGACCACGTCAAGACGCTGCTGGCGTGAGCTCGGATCCTCCAATAAATCAGTCACCTACGCCACCGTTGTGAACGCCGGGTCCGCATGTTTGACCCACGTTTGACCTGGGTGTCGGCCTCCGCTCGATTTCAACCACTGCCACTGGCGATTGAACGCTGACTGGACCTATTTCGGCCTATTCGGCGGCGACGTTCTGTTTGACATGGCCTTGCGAAGTCCCTGGTCAGAACCACTTGTCCTTACTAGGAATCTGGTGGTGTTGGACCATGCGGTCAGGGTGTTCGATAGACGCGTGATCGATGGTCGATGCGGACCACCTCCACACGAGACGTTTCCTGGACGATTCGGTAGACAATCCGGTAGGCGCCCCTCCTTGCAGCCATGTATCCAGCCAGTTCGCGGACGAGAGGTTTGCCTACGCGATGGGGGTCCTCGAGTGGCGGTCCGACCATGAATTCGACGATGGCCGGGGCCACCTTCTCCGGGAGTCGTGCGAGGCTGCGTTCGGCGGATGGGGCAACCACCAGCCTCCAGCTGGTCATTTTTCCAGGTAGGTCGCTCGGAGTTCGTCGGCTTCGATCCCAAGGCCCGAGTCGATCTCGGCTTGAGCCTTCCGGATCTCTTCCATGGCTCCCGGCGTCGAGAGCAGGTCGAGGGTCTCTTCAAGTGATTCGAGATCATCGGGACTCATTAGGACTGCCGCCGGCCGCCCTCTGCGCGTCAAGACAACTCGATCGTGGTGATGCTCGACGCGATCGACGATTTCGGAGAGTCGTTTCTTGACTTCGGCGAGTGGAAGGGTGGCTTCACTCATGACCAGAATCATTAGTCATGTTGTTCGAGCTTGGGAACCCCTTTCGAACGTTGCCCGTCAGCCTGTTTGACCCTTGTTTGACACGAATCGCCCGACCGTCGGAAACCTCAATAGCGACAGGCCTCTCCTCGCCAACCGAACCTGTTCCGGGGGGCCGCGTTGCGCTCATCCGGATCCGCCACTGTGCCAGGCATCGTTGGTCGCCAGGCCAGGAACCGGACCGTATTC
>CAZSOF010000359.1:0-2501 GCA_964607685.1 uncultured Acidimicrobiaceae bacterium
GCCCCTCGACTGCGAGGTCGCCTGTGTGGTCGATGGCGGGCTCAACCCGGAGTGGATCAACCGCCCGTGAACGTGGACCGGCCGAAGGTCGGCATCGTCGACATCGGTACCAACTCGATGCGTCTGCTGATAACCGATGGAGAGGCCGAAGACGGGCGATGGGTGGAGATCACCGGGCTGGGGCAGGGGGTGGATGCCACCGGAGAGTTCTCCCGGTCGGCGATGGAGCGGACTCTGGACGTCTTGGCTCGCTACGGGAGACAGATGAATGTAATGGATGTGGAGGAGAGATATGCCATGGCCACGTCGGCCTCCCGCGATGCCTCGAACCGTGAGGAGCTCTTCGATCGTGTCGAGGCTCTCCTCGGTGTGCGGCCAGAGCTGATCTCCGGGGTTCGAGAGGGGGTCCTCGCCTTCGACGGGGCGACCTGTGACTTCGAGGTGACGGACCCGGTGGTCGTCACCGATATCGGTGGGGGGAGCACCGAGTTCGTCACTTACGACAGCGGTATATCGATCGACATGGGCTCGGTTCGGCTCACCGAGCGGTTGCTGCCCGATCGCCCACCGAGCGAGAGCTCCCTCGAATTGGCGCGGGCTCATGTCCTCGAGGAGTTCGCCGATGCCAGCCCTGGCAATGTGGCCACCCATATCGGTGTCGCCGGCACCTGGACCAGTCTGGCCGCCATCGCCGGGGGCCGTCCGGCCTACGACCGGTCGAATACTCACGGCTACGTCCTGGTCAACGACGAATTGGACCGCGTACTCCACCATCTCGCCACCCTGACGGTCGAGGAGACCGGTGCGATCCCGTCGCTGGACCCCAAGCGGGCGCCGGTGATCCTCGCCGGTGCCGTCATCGCCTCGGTCATCACAGAGGTCCTGGAAGTGGGCGAGACTCTCATCTCCGAGAAGGACACCCTGGACGGTGCGGCGATGGAGCTGCTGGGGTTATAGCCTGAAACCGTTCTGTGAGGGTTCGTCGCGCCTGACGCGTGAATAGGCGCTCACAGAACGGTTGCAATCCTGCCCGGGTGGCGGAATTGGTAGACGCGAGGGGCTTAAACCCCCTTGAGCCGGTTTGCGGCTCGTGTGGGTTCGACCCCCACCCCGGGCACGGTGAGGGCCCGCAGCGCAATGCTGCGGGCCCGTCCCGTGCAAGGACGTGGGACCCGGGCCGGTGGGTGGGGGAGGGGAGAGGAACCGGGCCCGGGTCCCACGAAGACATCGTCGCCTGCGCCTTGTGTGAGGGACATATCCCCCGACCATTCCCGTTGTCGAAGTGTACCGGTTCGCCGCCCACAACCAACTCCATGTGGTGCTGGGATGAGAGCTGGCCGGTCCCCATTAACTTCCAGGCGATGGTGATGTCGAGAAATGGCTGAGTATCCCTCCGAGTACCAACTCGACGTGGTCTTGCGTGATGGTGGGGGGGCCAGAGTCAGGCCCATCCGACCCGATGATGGCGACCACGTTCGCTCCTTCTTCGAGAGGCTCGGGCCCGAGTCGCGCTACTACCGCTTCTTCAGGGTGAAGAACACGCTGGAGTCCAAGGAGATCCACTATTTCACTCATGTGGATTACAAGGATCGGATGGCCCTCATCGCTCTCCAAGAAGGCGAGATGGTGGCCGTCGGTCGCTACGACCGTGATCTCTCCGACCCCGACCGCGCCGAGGTCGCCTTTGCCGTGGCCGACGATCAGCAGGGTCGAGGGTTGGGAACGATGCTTCTCGAGCTGCTGACTTCATACGCCCGAACCCACGGGATCAAGGGCTTTCGCGCCTACGTCCTGGGCGAGAACCGCCAGATGATGCGGGTGTTCCGCAATTCCGGATACGAGATGACCCGCACCCTCGATTCCGGTGTCTTCACGGTGGACTTCCCCGTGTATGAGAGTGAGACATCACTGGCGCGGGAGGCGGAGCGTGAGAAGCGGGCGGTAGCCGCTTCGGTTCTCCCTCTCTTCTTTCCCCGGTCGATCGCGGTCATCGGAGCCTCCAACGATCTGTCGTCGATCGGGGGAAGGTTGTTCAACAACATCCTCTCGGAGGGGTTCAGCGGGCCGCTCTATCCGGTCAACCCGACGTCGAGAGTCATCAGATCGGTCCGGGCCTACGCCACGATCGAGGAGGTCCCCGACACCGTCGACCTTGCGTTCATCGTGGTGCCCCAGCGGTTCGTCCTCGAAGTCGTCCGCCAATGCGCCGAGGCCGACGTGCGGGGAGTGGTCGTGATATCGGCCGGTTTCTCCGAGGTCGGCGGACGCGGGGCCGAGGACGAGGCGCGGCTTCTGGACGTCGTCAGGGAGTCGGGGATGCGCATGGTGGGGCCCAACTGCATGGGACTGCTGAACACGGCGTCTTCGGTGAGGCTGAACGGCACCTTTGCCCCGATTTATCCCCCGGCGGGGAACGTGGCCATGTCCTCACAGTCGGGTGCCCTGGGGATCGCGATCCTCGACCACGCCACCAAACACAACATCGGTATCTCTCAATTCGT
>CAZSOF010000360.1:0-2498 GCA_964607685.1 uncultured Acidimicrobiaceae bacterium
TGGCCTTCTTCGCCGTTGGTGCCTACACAACAGGCGTCCTCACCTCACCCATCTCACCCACCTGGGACCCCATGCTCACCTGGTGGCAGGCCTTCCCCATAGTCCTCTTGTTTGCCTCTCTCGCCGGTCTCCTGGTCGGGACTCCCGTCCTGCGAATGCGGGGCGATTATCTGGCCATCGTCACTCTTGGGTTCGGCGAGATCGTCCGTCTCCTCTTGCTCTCCGACTGGCTGTCTCCGTATTTCGGCGGGGCCCAGGGAGTGCGCAACATCCCCGGCATCCCCATTCTCGGTGTCGAGGTCAACGCCACGACACCCCACCTGATGATCTACCTGGTGATGTTCTTCGTCCTCGTCGCCTCATACATCTCGTGGCGCATCGAAGACTCCCGGGTGGGACGGTCCTGGGCCGCGCTCCGCGAAGACGAGGACGTCGCCGAGTCGGTGGGTGTCGACACGGTGAAAGCCAAGCTGACTGCATTCATAACCGGTGCCGTCATCGCTTCCTTTGCCGGAGCACTCTTCGCCGCCAAGGTGGGGTCGGTGTTCACCAACTCGTTCGAGATCCTGGTCTCGATCGTCATCCTCGTCATAGTCATCGTCGGCGGCATGGGCAACATCGTCGGCGTCATCGTCGGTGCTGTCGTCCTGATCGGAGTCCTGGGAGGGCCCAACCAACCCGGCCTGCTCCAGGAGTTCGGCGAGTACAAGCTCTTGATATATGGCGCACTGCTGGTGTTCATGATGTTGAAACGACCCGAAGGCCTGGTGCCGTCGAAGCGTCGACAACAGGAGTTGCATCAGGACGAATTCCTGCAGGACGCTTGGCTGGAGAAGGGCGGAGAGTTCACCGCAGACAAGGTGCAATCCTGATGGCACTCCTGGAGACAAGGAAGCTGGACAAATCATTCGGCGGCGTCCGCGCCATCCAGGATGTGGACTTCGCCGTCGAGGAAACGGAGATCGTCTCCATCATCGGGCCCAACGGAGCGGGAAAGACCTCGTTTTTCAACGTGGTTTCCGGGATATTCGAGCCGGACGCCGGCCGGGTTCTCTTCGACGGGCTCGACATCTCGGGGCACGCTCCCTCCCAGATCGCCACCGCCGGCATCGCCCGCACATTCCAGAACGTGAGACTCTTCCCCAATATGACCGTCTTGGAGAACGTCATGGTCGGCCAGCACTGCAGGACCAAAAGCGGTGTGTTCAGCGCCATCTTGCGAACACCTAGCTTCAAACGTGAGGAGAAGATGATCGAGGAGAAGGCCAAAGACGTTCTGTCCTTCTTCGGTTCCCGTCTGGTGGGCTATCGGTTCGATCAACCCGCCTTCGCCCTCTCCTACGCCAATCGCCGCCGTCTCGAGATCGCCCGGGCAATGGCCACCGATCCCCGGTTGCTGTTGCTCGACGAGCCCACGGCAGGCATGAACCCACGGGAAACCGTCGAGCTCACCGAATTGATCGGCAAGCTGAGGAGTGAGAAGGGCCTCACGATCGTGATGATCGAGCACGACATGAAGGTTGTGCAAGGTGTGTCCGATCGTGTGGTCGTCCTCGACCATGGGATCCAGATCGCCGAGGGAAGCTATGACGAGGTCTCGACCAACGAAGACGTCATCGAGGCCTATCTGGGACGGCCCGCAGACCTCGAGGAAGCGACATGATCAGCGCGGATGGCAAGGTTCCGGTCCTCGAGTTCCGCGGAGTCGACACCCACTACGGGGCAGCCCACATCCTCAAGGACGTCGACCTGAAGATATTCAGCGGTGAGATGGTGTGCCTTCTCGGAGGGAATGCCTCGGGGAAGACCACCACCCTGAAGACCATCCTCGGAATCGTGGAGCCCAGCCGGGGCCATGTCTATCTGGATGGCCAGCAGGTGAACGGGTGGACCACCGCCGATCGGGTCAAGGCAGGAGTCTCGATGGTCCCCGAGAATCGGCGTCTGTTCAAGAGGATGACGGTGAAGGAGAACCTCGAGATCGGCGCCTACCTACGGCAGGACGAAGAGAACTTCGAAGCGGATATGGAGCATATATTCGCACTGTTCCCCCGGGTCAAGGAGAGACTCGGTCAGAAGGCAGGGACGCTCTCCGGAGGGGAGCAACAGATGGTCGCCATGGGCCGGGCATTGATGGCCCGACCCAAGGTGTTGCTCATGGATGAGCCCTCGATGGGTCTGGCACCAGTGCTGGTGGCGCAGAACTTCGAGATCATCGACCAGATCAACAAGACGGGAACCACCGTGTTCATGGTCGAGCAAAACGCCAACATGGCCCTGTCGATAGCCGATCGTGGGTACGTCCTACAGACCGGTCAGGTGGTCCTCAGCGACACCGCCCAGGGCCTGCTGAGCAATCCACAGATGCAGCAGGCATATCTGGGCGAGGTCTAGGCGGTCAGACCGTCTCATCCTCCGGCTCAGGCACCTCATCGGTGGAGAGGGCTCCCATCTCCTCGGTGTCGAAGAGTCGAGTCTGGTCCGGGTTCCTGCGGCTG
>CAZSOF010000361.1:0-2476 GCA_964607685.1 uncultured Acidimicrobiaceae bacterium
CATCGACTCCACGCTGAAGGATCGGGCGAGCACCGCTCGATCCCTTTCGTCCAAGACCAGGCTCCCTCGTTTCTGCGTGGTCCAGTACCAGTAGGCCGTCCACACACCCACGCCGGCCAGAATTAGAAGCCACAACGAGAATCTTGCCGCGGACTGCTCATGAAACCCCACCACGCCAAAGACCAAGACCAGAACCGCCATCCCGGCCAGCACCCCACCTGCGGCCGCCAGACCCATCCAAGCCAGCCTTTCAAGAGGCGTGGCTGGCAGATTCCTCAACTCAGGGTCAGGACGGTAACCCCGGACAGTCCGGCTCAGCGCGATCACCATCACCACCGCACCCAGAGCTGCGAGCGAAATCCAGAGTGCGCTCATGATGCCCTCCTTCTATCAGGTTTTTCTTACACTACGTAAATTAATTCTTACATAGCGCTGAGGCCTCCTCTAGGGCTGAAAGTCACGAATCGTCATCAGCTGACCGAAACGGAACCAAACCGCAGAGATCGTTCGTGTCTCAGAGCGACCATTCAATCCAGCGATTCTGAACCGCACGCCGAGAGCAACGTCATGCCCGAGGCTCGCACCACCTCCTTACGTGTCGACACCAACCGATAACGAGGCGACGCGTTCGTGGTCACGACGTCCTCCCAATGTCCGCTTGCTACCCGGACACCGAATATGTGCCTGAATGTCCATGGGGAACGATCCCCACTGCTGCTCAATCTCCACTCACCCCAGTGACCGGTAGGGCTGGTGATCGGCAGCACATCTCAGGCACGTATTGAGCGGGTAGGCGGTCGCAGTCTGAGTGTCTTTGTGCCTTTGTGGCGTTTGACATACGTTTGACGCGAGCCATCGACGACCTCGGAAATCCACTCTGTTCGTTGGCTTTCTGGGTGGAACTGCACCTATTTCGGGGGCTCTCGCCAAGTACGTCGCAGGTCGGTTTCGCAGAGGCGTACGCCTTGGAAGATCGGACAGGGCCGGTGCCTTGCTGGCGGTTGATGTCGCGGAACAGCTGATAGACGGTATCTGTGTTTGAAGTGTCGAGATTGCCGGTCGGCTCGTCAGCGAGGATCGTCGACGGTCGGTTGATCAGGGCTCGCCCGATCGCACTCGCTGTTTCTGCCCTCCGGACAGCTGGTTGGAGTTGTTGCCTTCCAACCCGGGAAGCCCAAGTTGATCGAGCAACTTCCCGACCTGCTCCTGCTCTTGCCCCAGGGGGCCATGCATTCACCTTGACACGGTCCCTATATTCATAATAGGATTCATCTCAGATGCCTGGGACCCGGAAATACAACAGTTCGCTGCGAGACCAACAGGCCGCGATGACTCGTGAACGCGTGCTTGAGGGACTCATCAGGGTCATCGTCTCCGACGGCGTGGGTGAGCTGTCCGTTCCATCGGTGGCGGCGGAGGCCGGCGTCTCGGTCCCCACCATTTACCGCCATTTCGGGTCGAAGCAGGGTCTGGTCGACGCCTTGGGAGAGCATGTGGTCTCCAGGTCGGGGCTCGCTGTTGATTTGTCATCACCGCCGGAGTCCGTGGAAGGGCTGGTCGATCTCATCGCTGACATGTATCGGAAGTCGGCGGCGATGGAACCCGCGCTTCGGGCCGCCATGGCCACCGATGTTGGTCAGCAGGCGAGGCGGCGGTTCATGCCCGAACGGCTAAAGGCGATCGAACAGACATTGAGCTATGTGGCTGAAGGCGTACCGGAACCCGAATTCACTTTGCTTCGTGACACCGTCCTCATCCTCGGCTCTTCGGCCGTCATGCGTGCATTCAAGGACTACTTGGAGATGAGCGCCGAGGAGGCAGCCGAAACCGTCAAGTGGGCGTTGCGATTGATCATCGAAGGGTTACGGGCGAATTCACATGGGAGCAAGGGCGAGAGCAATTTCGGGACGCCTGGAGTTGCAAATGATGAAGACCTCGAGAGGTGACACTGGTGAGGGCGAAAGGATGAGCCGGAAGACCGGCCGCGACAAGCTCAGAACTCCGGACACCGGCGAACCGCTCACCGTTGATCTGGACACTGTCACCAAGGGCGACGTTGCCACGGTCGGCGGCAAAGCGGCCACACTCGGCGAACTGCTGCAGGCCGGTTACCGGGTCCCCAACGGGTTCATAGTCACCACCGCAGGCTTTCGGCGCATCGTCGCGGCCAGCGCAACGAGTGAGCTGTCCGTCCCCGATTCTGTGGCCGACGCGATTCGTGAGGGGTTGAGGATCCTGGATGGGAAGGTTGCTGTCCGATCGTCAGGAGTCGCGGAAGATTCGGAAAATGCTTCGTTCGCTGGTCAATACACGACGATTCTCGGGGTGACAGGAGCCGAAGCGGCGATAAGGGCGGTAGCCGACTGCATGGCCTCCGCCTTCAGCGATCGAGTCGACTCGTACTCGTCCGGTGCGACAACTGAGTTGGCGGTTTTGGTCCAGCGCCAAGTCGACGCCGATGTTGCAGGTGTGGCAT
>CAZSOF010000362.1:0-2466 GCA_964607685.1 uncultured Acidimicrobiaceae bacterium
CATCTTCGACTACCACCAGGTCAAGCAGCTCGATGAGGAGCGACGGAGGACCTCAATAGCCAGGTACGCAGCCCGCAAACGGCTCGAGATGAGCCCACCAGCCAAGCCCATGGCCGAGGCCGACATCATTGAGCTCGCATTTGTCTCGCACTGTGACATCGACTCGCTCGGAGCCTGAACTGACCTGGTCGCATGTAGCCGATACCGATGCCGGTGCCTTGATGTGTCACCCGCTGACGGCCCGGCGGTTCGCCGACATCGAGAGGGTGTTCGGTGAGAGGGGTGTGGCCCGGCGCTGTTTCTGCATGCACTGGAGGAGACCCGACGGTGGGTACGAGGACGAGCGGGACAACAAGGACAGGTTTGCCGAGATCGCGGCCCAAGGGCCTCCGCCGGGTCTTATCGGCTACGTCGACGACGAGCCTGTGGGGTGGGTCCAGGTCGGTCCCCGTGACGACTTCCCCACGATTCGCCGCTCTCACCTCCTCCATCCGGTCGACGAGGTCGAGCCGTGGTCGATCAACTGCTTCGTCGTCCGAACGGGTGAGCGGCGTCAAGGCATCGGGCGAGGCCTGCTGGCGGCGGCCATCGAATACGCCAAGAGCAAGGGCGCAGAGGTGATCGAGGCCTACCCGGTGGATGGAGAGCGCTCCTCGGCGGTCGATTACTTCACCGGCACCCTCGGCATGTTCGGCGAACATGGGTTCGTGGAGATCATCCGCCGCAACGAAACCAGGCCAATTGTGAGGCTGACGGTCTGATCGACCTCGGCGGAACCGCTAGCGGGTCTCCCTCAAAACTGAGACGTTGAAGACGGCGTCGAGGTCCTCGAGCTCCTTGCGCACCGCGTCGGTGAAGTCCCCGTGGATGTGCATGACGGCCTTTGCGGCGCGAGCGCCCTCGAACACATGGTTCGCCATGTGCTCGACGTTGATGCCCGCACCACGGAGCACGGCGAAGACACGGCTGAGAACCCCCACTTGATCGACATGGCGAATGCCGATCACGATGGTGTACGGCATCGGTTCGGCCAGATTGACCACGTTCCGCACCGCACCCTCGCAGTAGTCGTCGATCACCTTCACCACCTGCTTGGCTACAGCCTCTTGGGCCTGCTCGGTCGAGGCTCCGATGTGGTGCGTCCCGTAGACCCTGGGGTGTTTGGCCAGCTCAGAGTGATATGTTCCCTCCCCCGCCTCCGGCTCGTCCGGGAAGACATCGAGAGCGGCCCACATGTTCTTGGAGTCCAGGGCCTGAAGCAGGTCATCGGCCACCACCACGTCGGCCCGTGACGTGTTGATCAGACAGGCTCCGTCGCGCATCAGACTCAGGAACCTGGCGTCTACCAGCCCGGCAGTGTCCGTTGTAGCCGGAACGTGAAGACTCACGATGTCACACTCGGGAAGGAGCGCCTCGAGATCCGGATAGAGCTTCACGCCGAGATCGGCGAGCAGTTCCTGCTGATCCTCCGGTCGGTCGGGCTTGTCCAGCCCCAATACCTTCATGCCGAACGCACGTGCCCTGCCGGCAACTTCGATTCCGATCGAGCCCAAGCCCAAAATGCCGAGTCTTCGCCCCATGAGTCCTCTGGCCTTGGAAAATTCCGACTTCTGCCACTGTTCGGCACGCAGTTGAGCCACGTTGTCCGGGATGCGCCGGTCGAGGGCCAGCATCAGGCCCATGGTCAACTCGGCAACCGCCACTGCGTTCTCCCCCGGTATGTTGGACACATAGACCGCCCGGGACGAGGCAGCCTCCACATCGACGGTGTTGGTTCCGGCGCCGGCCCTGACCACCAGACCGATCTCTTTACCCGTCTCGATCGTCGCGGCCATGACCGGTGTGGACCTGACCACCAGGATCTCGGCGTCGGCAACCGCCCTGGGTAGGTCATTGGCATTCAGATGCGGCTCGTAACGAAGGTCGTGACCACGCTTGCGGAGCTTCTCCAGCTGCCGCTCGGGAAACTTATCGGCAACGAGGATGCGCATCTCGTATCAGCAACCTAGCGCCTTTCGATCGGTTTACTGACCACCCGCGCCCGACGATCAGCCGCCGCTCACCGCGTGCAGGATGCGAACCTCGGAGTCGTCGCCCACCGGGGTGCCGAGGCTGGCTCTGACCCCATCCACGAACACCGACACATGTGGTCTGATAGAGCCGGATTCATCGACGATGTGGTTGCGCAGTCCGGGCTCCTGGTCGAACAGGCTCTTCAGCGCCTGCTGCACAGTCCCGCCATCGACTGCATGTGACGCCCCACCGCTGATGGCCTGGGCCAGCATTCCTGGGAGTTTGAGTGTCGCCGTCATGTGAATAGCCGGATCGCCCCTATGCGTGGGAACGAGGGTGGAAGCTCGCTCCACGAGTCGCCATTATCCCTGGTCAGCCATAGCTTTCCACCGGTGGTTCCAAAGCAGAACATGCCCCGATCATCACCATCGAAGGCTCCACGGAGGACACTGG
>CAZSOF010000363.1:0-2458 GCA_964607685.1 uncultured Acidimicrobiaceae bacterium
CATCAACGGTTCTGGCAACTTGGAATACTCGGGCGATCCGGTCCTGCGTCAGACCATCAACGGATCAGGCGACGTATCCCGAGCAGGATGACCCGGGTCATGCGACGGGTCGACAGGCTGAGTAGCGGCGCAGCTGCAGGAGCTCTGAGCAGACACAAGTATCGTCCGATATTTGTGTCTACAGGGTGGTGCGGAAGGGAGGGAAGCTGCCCTTGGGACGTTCATATCGCAACCACCCACCCGACCCAGCTGAGAAAGGGCTTTGTCCCCTGTTCGCGGTCCCCAGGATCGGCTCATGATGGCAACGTTGTGGAGACTCTGTCGACTTCTCGGAATCGTCCCTCAAGTGTTGAGTCGGGGGAGCGAACAGAGAGACTGACGAGGCAGGAGTGGCTGCTTGTCTGGCTTGAAATTCTGCTGGCAATCGGAGCGGTCGCAGGAGCAGTTGGCATCGTGTGGGGAGACATCCTCGGTGATGTCGTCGACCGACTTCCTTTCCGTTCGGCCGTCTTCGCAAGTCTCGCCCTCTTCGTGGTCAACGGCCTATATCCCCTGGTGGTTGTGATCGGTTCCCTTCGTCACCAACAGTGGGTTCGCTGGGGCCACATCGTGGTTGGTCTCGCCCTCATGGGTTGGATCGTTGTCCAGGTCACTTACCTGGGGCCGCCGGTGCACTGGCTTCAGATCGTCTACTTCGGATGGGGCCTGGCGATTGCAGCCATGGGTGCCTGGCTCAGACGACGCGAAGCCCGTGACCCGTCGACGACCTGAGGGACAGATTTGCTGTCATGTGCGGTTGACTGGTTACGGGTCAGGGCAGCCGCTGAGGTAGCTGTGCGCTGTTGCCACGATGGCGGCGATGGTTACCTTTGCTGAGGTTCGCAGACTCGCCCAACTCACTGTCGACTCCTTCACAAGCCGACCTCAACGGTCACGAGGCACAAAGCCGCCGGTACGTGAGGGTCGGCCAGGGGGGAAACACGGAGAACCGGGACAGCAGCGTCTCTTGAGTGACTAGCGGTTAGAGCGGCGTGTCCTTGCGTCACGATCGAGGGGAAGATCGTGTGCAGGTGCCCTCACGAGGCGGGCAGGTCCCCAATAGCCGACGACTGCGAGGGTCGTGAGCCCGAGCAACATTAGGAGCGCCAGTCCCCCAGCATCCGAATCGATGGCAGGGAACATCGCGTTGGCCCAGTTCCATGTCGCATGCATCAGGATGACCGGCAAGAGGCTCCCGTTGGTGTTGTTGTAGACCCACGTCATCAGCACGGACAAAAGCGAGATGGAGACGAAGAAACCGAAGTACGGGCGGTCGTAGTAGATGGTCTCTGAGGGAATGAAGAAGAGCGGGATATGCCAGACGGCCCAAGTGATGCCGAGGATGAGGCCCCCGCCGAGCGCCCCGAACCGGCTCTGAATGGGGTCGAGCGCCACACCCCGCCAGCCGAACTCCTCCTGCAACGGCCCCCCAAGCAGAAGTATGAACACGAAGGCGACAGGGAGGACAATCGGCTCACCAGCCCAGGGATACTCCGGGGTTTCGCCCTGTGCGACGGCGAACGCCAACGCTCCCAGAACGATGACCGGTGGCAGCAACAAGGCGGCAAGGAGCCACCGCTTCTCGAACCGGAGAACGACCGCCCGACGGAGAAAGGCCAGCACCCCACGAAATCCCTGCGACGCGAAGACCAGGACGACCGCGGCAACACTCGGACCGAACGCACCGACCTGTGGGAGCCCGGCGAGTGTCACAACCAGTGGCATATCAACGCCCTGGGCGACGGCGGCCTTCGGAAGCCAGATGAGCCATGAAAACGCGAAAGTCAGACCAAGGAACGTGAGCAGAGACCCACGTCTGCTCAGGATGCCGGGCCGCTCGTGAAGAACTCTCTCAGTGGCCATGACGTCTGTCCTCTCGCCCGGGTGGAATAGCAGTTTGCCCGGATGCTAGGAGGTGGCCGACCTCGTCAGATCCCGAACCGGCGCCGCCCGCAGTGTGCGCGCGTGCCCAATTCCACTTCATCGCCGCCAACCCAGATCATGAGCGGCCCCGTGAGGACCAGAACGCCGAGCTTTGACGGCTTCCTCGACGATCACCTCCCCAAGTCCCTCACCTCACCCTGACTTTGCGAGCCGACGGATAGGTCCCAACCTGATCCGCCTGAAGGATCGTTCTTCACGTCGGCACGGCCACAGCCCAGTGCGAGCAACCTGTTGTTGTGATCAGGACTGCCCACCGCAACCACCCCAGACCGAAGCGCTCAACGCCCTGGTTTCCGCAGAGCCGCCGGCCGACTTCACTAAGGCCGAGGACTTCCTTTTGATGGACTATCAGCGCCAGCCCGACAAAACGTTGACCCAGGCCCCCCGTCGGACTGAGGCCCCCTCGCCCGACTAACTCGCGCATATCAACAGACCACGAGCGGTATCGCCCATGTTTCAGATCATCCGGGATCGG
>CAZSOF010000364.1:0-2446 GCA_964607685.1 uncultured Acidimicrobiaceae bacterium
CAGAACGACCGAGCCCGGGAGTGAAACCAAAGAGCAACGGGGGTTGCATCGGACGAAACCGGGGTGCGGCCGACCCGGGATCGTCCGAATACAGCGGCGCTATAACCGGCATTAGCACCAGCCATGCCGCCGCTTCCCCGGACCCGAAACAGGTGCAGTGGTCCTCGAAATGTCAATGGCTGCCGGCCCTTCCACCGAGCCATGCCGGTCGGCGCCAGACGTACGTCGGGCGCCAGATGCAACTCAGAGTGCGCGCTCAGGCTGCCTCCCCCGAGATGCGTCGCGGTGCCCTCCCGCCTAGCTGATCACCGTTCGACCTGCACCACCAGGACCTCGACGTTGGGCGCCGGCGTGGGTGCTCCTGCAACGACGCCGGCCTCAAGCCGCTCCGACAAACGCGGCGGGCGGTCACCCTGCAATGTCCCAACTCATCCAGCTGATCGTTGACCCGCCCTGTAGGCAACAAAGGCTGCGACGCCTCCGACTAGAGCGAGGAACGCGTCAGCGGTCCACGCCTGCATGTCGTCCGATTGAATCGCTATGAGGATCAGGTAAGTGACAACCCATCCCACCCCCACGATCGTTGAATAAAGGATCGTTGTGGCGTTCGGGCGCCAAAGGAGCCCAACGCCGACGAGGACTGCAGCTGCGCTCGCCACCAGAGTGATCGCGTACCACGCAGAATCATCCCGAAAGATCACTGTGACCGCAGCACCCAACCCGGCTGCCACCAGCCACACGACAGCGGCGGTCTGATACCGGCTCACATCGCTACGCCTATGTGGACCAGCAGGGCGGTCGCGAGGCACGGAGCCGCAATTGCATGAGGGCCGGCTTCAGGAAGATCCAAGTCGACACTCGCCTCTACCCAGAACGATACCCGCTGTCCCTACTGCAAGCGGCGCATAACGGCTAGCGGTGTGGGTGAGAAACGGGTGATCCCGCTGGTGGCCACGTTTGCGGACGGTTGGGACGCACCCCTGACCCTGTCCCCGGAGCAGTTTGCCCACAAGGTGGATGTGTTGCGCGACGCTGCGCGGGCAGCGTGTCGAGACCCGGACGCACTGCGGTGTTCAGCACATGTCGCAGTAGTGGCTGACGCCAGGCAGCTCGGCGAACAGTTCGGTGTCTACGACGTTGCGACCGTGGAGGGTAAGCAAGGGGGGATTGAGGGCGGCATCATCATGGGTTCCGATGACTAGGTGCTCGACACCATCAAACGCTACGAAGCGGCTGGTGCTACACAGATCTTGTTCAGCGGCAACGCCTTGTGGGGTACCGAGAACCTGGAGCGAACGGCACAGCTGCTCGGGCTTCAATGAGAGACCCCGACCTATCTGAGCAGACCAACCGCCAACCGGGTGGCCACCTTCCCCAGGCTCCCCGAATTAGGTGCGGTTGCGCCAGAAATGCCCGTGGTTGTTGGCGATCCGGGCTTCGGCTGCGGGCCGCGTCAAACCTAGGTCAAACACGCCACATGTTGCACAAGCCAAACCACTCCCCCGCTCCATGAGTGTTGTGCCGATCGTCTCCAGAAGGCAGCTGACTCAAGGCCTAGCATCGGTTGGTGAACTCACCGATCGAACTAGTCGAGAAGCTCGCCGAAGCATTGGACGGCGACGACTACGCAACTGCCGCCTCGGTCATGGCCGATCGAGTCGAGTACACCATCGGCGACAAGCACGTAAGTGGAGCGGACGCGGTCGTTGGCAGTTATCGAGAAGCATCGGAAATGGCCCATCGCCTGTTCGACCGGGTCGAATACAGCCACCATGTCATGCCGACCGACGACGCGAACACCTTTCGGGTCAGCTATTCAGACACGCTCACCGTCGCCGGCGAGACACTGAACCACATGGCGGAACAACACGTGACCGTTTCACCTGACAAGGGTGTGGTGCGAATCGTCAATGTCGAAGTGCCCGGTGAACGTGAGAAGGTCGATGCCTTCTTGGAACGCCACAGCCTCACACGCGATCGGTAGTCACACGCCATTAGGTCGCGTTGTCGACGACACACCAACGACTGCAGGTCAATCTCGCAGTCTCTTGACCGTCTTGTCAGAAGAACGACCAAGAAGGGAACCAGGCCCAGTCATGACGCGAGGACACGAATATCGGATATTTCAGGGTGGCTGTGTCTCGGACATATTCCCCCGCCCAAGCCTCACCAGTATCTTCTTCACCCAAGCCCCCCCCCCGGAGACCATTCGCGATGTCTATCTCGACCGAAACGAATGACCTGGTTCTGGCCATGAGAGGCGAGGTGAGGTGAGGTGATACTGCCGGGGGATGCCCCCTCCCCCGCATGACGGGTTGGCGTCCCTCTACAAACTCGTGTCTGTGTGGTAGTAGTTGGGCGAGGGAGTGAGCCTTCGATGGCTTCAATAGGGGTCGATTCGACCCGTCTGGAATACGTTGATCAGGGATCCGGTGAACCGGTTGTC
>CAZSOF010000365.1:0-2442 GCA_964607685.1 uncultured Acidimicrobiaceae bacterium
CCGGCACGGTGAATCGCGCCGTCGACCCCACCGCCGCCGGCCAGAAAGCGATTGGCCGCGTTGACGATGACATCGACGTCGAGGGTCGTTATGTCTCCCTTGATCACGCTGATCCGGCTCATGGTTGGGCGCGTCTCATTGGGGAGCGCGGCTCGAGACGGATCCGAAGGCTCCGGGACCCCATCTCCCGGAGCCCCCGGATGGCTCTACGCCGCGTGCTTCCCCGAGCGGTCTATCTCCCGCTCGAATTGGTTTCTCTGGGCGTTTCCGGACAACCCCTCCGGAGCGTGAAAACTCACGTGACCACAGGATTCGCATACGGTTCTCTCGATCACCGGGGTGTGGACCGTGACGGTTCGCTGGTGCCCGCATCTGACGCGAGCCGTTCTGACCTTCTTCGCAAACACTCCATAACCTCCCTGGCGAGACTCTGAAGATTGTGGTGCAGCCGGACGAATTCGCCCATGAGTCGGGGGACCCACTCTGGGTTGCAGGAATCGGTGGAAAGGCTCCCCAACCGCGGCTAGCTTGATGGGGAGGGCAGTCTGAAGGGAGGCGGGGTTGAGACAGAGGCGGAGTTTCGGAGTGTGCGGTCACACACAGAGGATCACCACGATCACCGCCGGTCTGGCGCGCCAGGTCTGTGAGTCGTGTGGTCACATCAGTGTCCACTACGTGGAGAATGCGGTCCAAATCTTCCCGACCGGGGACCGGGCCGGTGGGAGAATCGCATCGGTGGAGGAGACCACGCGCCCGGTATCGACTTCGGAGGACGAGGCTGTCGGGGGCCAGGCCACACCCCGGCATCAGCGATGCAAGCTTTGTGCCCAGCCGGCGGTGTTCATGATCCCGGAGGGCATCATGTGCGACGAGCACGCTTGGCAGGCTGCGGCCCGACTCAGCTGGGAGGACACCGACCCCTGGGTACCGATCCGAATCGACAGGTCCAAGACCCAATAGCGGCACGATGGTGTACCGGTGGGTGCCGGCTCATCCGAAGGTGAGCCAACCGGCGACGACGGCACCCAGTACCAATATGGGTGCGAACAGCATCCTCTCCCATGTCGACCCCCAGAAGATGCTGTAGATCGCACCGACTCCGAGAAACGCGGTCACCACGAACGTGGACGAACGCATCCAGGCATCCGGTATCGGGTTCCACTCGATGAGACCGGAGGCCATCGCCAGCACCAGCGCGGAGAGTATGAGCAGCACGGCATAGACCACCGATCGAACTCTCAGTGCAGGCCGAAGGAGACGTGGTTGCTGGCCCGACCACACCAGCTCCCCGATACGCAGCCCAGAGGCAACCAGCACGTGAATCAGGGCTACCCAGAGTAGGAACACCGCCGTTATGAGAGTGATGGTCTCGAGATCCAGATCGATACTCAACCAACTCACCGACCCAACCCTATCGGGCCGTGTTCCAAGATCGAGCCGCTACCCGTGCACTGCCCCGACAACTAGCGTTGTTTCCATGAAGCAGATCCAACACTGGGTCGACGGGTCCTTTGTCTCCGGGACCTCGACCCGCTCCGGCCCGGTCTTCAATCCGGCCACCGGTGAGCAGACGGGAGAGGTTGCCTTTGCCTCTGCGAACGATGTCGACACCGCGGTTCGCTCGGCACGGCGCGCCTTCGATTCGTGGCGCTACTCATCGCTGACCCAGCGCCAGAATGTGATGTTCGCCTTTCGTGAGCTGGTGGCGGCGCGTCGTCGCCAGCTCGCGGAGACCCTCACGTCAGAGCATGGCAAGACCATCGATGATGCCCTGGGCGAGGTGCAGCGGGGGCTGGAGGTCATCGAATTCGCCTGCAACATCGCCCACCTCCTCAAAGGCGACTACTCCGAGCAAGTGTCCACCGGGGTGGACACCTATACGATCCGCCAGCCGGTTGGAGTGGTGGCCGGGATCACACCGTTCAATTTCCCGGCGATGGTGCCCATGTGGATGTACCCCATCGCCATCGCCTGTGGCAACGCATTCGTCCTCAAGCCTTCGGAGAAGGACCCCTCGACTTCGCAGCTGGCCGCGGAGTTGCTTTCCGAGGCGGGTCTGCCCGATGGTGTGTTCAACATCGTTCACGGGGACAAAGAGGCGGTAGATGCCCTGATCACACATCCCGACGTCGCCGCCGTCTCGTTTGTGGGCTCCACTCCCATCGCCCGCCACATCTACGAGACAGGCACCCGGCACGGGAAGCGGGTCCAGGCGCTGGGTGGAGCCAAGAACCACATGATCGTGCTGCCCGATGCGGACATGGATCTCGCCGCCGATGCGGCAGTGAGCGCCGGATATGGCTCGGCGGGGGAGCGCTGCATGGCCATCTCGGCGGTGGTGGCGGTCGGCGATGCCGGTGATCGCCTCATCGATGGGGTGCAGACCAGGATCGAGAAGCTCAACGTCGGTCCCGGTGATCAGCCCGGCGTCGAGATGGGGCC
>CAZSOF010000366.1:0-2400 GCA_964607685.1 uncultured Acidimicrobiaceae bacterium
CCTAGGCGCGGCGGCTGAACCTCCACTGCTCGAATTCGCATATGGTGGTTGCACATGTAAAAAGAGTCCTTTCAGTGCTCCCTCGCGCTGTGGCACTGTTTTCGGTAGTCACCCACCACTCAGAGTGGTGTGGGATCGAAACGTTTCGGGAGGCGATTTGCAACGAGCGGGTAGAGGTGATGGCGGGGCGGACCGCGGGGCCGCCTTGGTCGAGATGGCATTCACGCTCGTCCTGTTGGTGATGCTCCTTGTTGGGGTGGTCACATCGGCCGTCGCCTACGCCCGGGGCAATTCGATTCAGAACGCGACACGCGAGGCAAGTCGGTTCGCGGCAACACTCCCCGGCGACGGGGCGAGCCTTGGCTGGTTTCAGGAGGTTCGGGATCTGGCCCAAGCTGCCGCGTCGGGCGATCTCGACTCGGGTGTGCCCAACCTGTCCATCTGCGTTGCTTTTGTCACGGAGGAAGACGCGGCCACTCGGGTGGACAACGACGGTGTGATCGAAAATGGTTTTTGTTTCAACGACGGACGTAACGGCAATCAAGAGGCCCGGGTGCAGGTCGTGACTCAGCGCGACACCACGATAAACGCAATCATCTTCTCGACGGATGTGACTCTCGGAGCGGAAGCGGCCGCCAGGTACGAACGATGAGTATCAGAATGATCAGGGAATCCGACCGCGGGGCCTCCATGTTCATGGTCGCGATGTCGCTGCTCCTTCTCCTCGGTGCATCTGCCGTGGCCATCGATCTTGCCGCCATGCGTCTCGACAGGAGTGCAGACCAGAAGGTCACCGACAGCGCCGCGTCTGCAGGGGCTCTTGCCGTTCTCGACGGGACCGGCCAGGATGGATGCGAGGCGGCCCTGGGATATGTTGCCGTCAACTCCGAGGAGATCGCATCGCTCGATATCACGGGGTGCGCGACTGCATTTTCCTCGTCCTGCACCCCAGGCGAGAGTCACACCGTGACCACCGGCCGTTTCACCGTCTCGGTCACACACCCGGTGGTCGATGGAGACTCTTTGATGACCTCGGCTGCGCTTGGCGCACAAACGCAAGCCGTAGTCCCCGAAGACGGCGATCCTTGCGAGCGCGTCGGAGTCGAAATGAGCGCCATCCACACGAGCCTGTTCGCCCAGCTCCTAGGCTTCGATCAGGGAACGACCACGGTTCACTCCGTTGCCAGGGCGTTCTTGCCTCCGCCGCAAGGGCCTCCAATCAACCTGCTTCTGCTCGATCGATTCGGCTGCGAAGTGATGAAGGCCTCTGGATCGGACGACGCTGGCATCATTATCGACGAGGTCGTGGACCCGGTCACCAGCGAAGTCTTTCCGGGTGAGGGTGCCGTTGACTCGGATGCCAGCATTGCCGGAGGCTGTCCAACCGATGGTGGCACTATCGACATAGACGGAAACAATGCGACTATTCGGGCCGACGGCCCACCTGGCTGCCCCAACGAGGGTCCCAACCCCGGTGAGGGCTGCGGGTTCATCAAGACCTTCGCACCCGGGACTCCGGGCTGCAACTGGCCGGCGTGCACTGCCGGCGGTGCCGGACCAAATGTTCCAAACCCCGATCCAACGGCGCTCCCGGCCCGGTTGACACGTGCACCCATCGATCATCGTTACAACTGTCGCACGGACGGCTATACGACCTCGTCGCTTTCTTGGGACTGGGCGGCCGATCCTCTAACCGTCGCAAACGAGCAAGACATTCCAGCATGCGAGGGACCCCATGATCCGAGAATCCACGACCTCATTGCCAATGTTGGACCATCAGGTCCTCCAAGCGGCACGTTCGTTGGTTCTTGGCAGACATGGTCGAGCTTGCACCCCGACTGCACCGTTGCTCCCGGCGAGGGCTTCTCGATCACTGGGAACGTTTGGGTGGACTGTCCCTTGCTAGAGGTCAAAGACACGCTGACAATCACTGACGGAAGCATGGTCATGGACGGCGATCTGGCGATAACTTCGAGCACAGGCCATCTGATAGTCGACAACGACGACCCGGCCGGGACGCCGGGCTTCGTGTTCATGCGGAGCGGATTGCTGTCCAAGGACGGGCAGGCGAGCATCTCCCTACTGGAAACGATGGTCTACTTGTCCAAGGACTCGCGGGTCCAAATGGATGGGGGCAGTGCAGGGAACCTGGTATGGATCGCCCCCGATGACGAGGGTGATCCGAACGATCCGAATGACGATTATCCATTCGATGACTTGGCACTCTGGTCGGACTCGACAATCACAAGTTCTCCGCACATCTGGGCAGGCCAGGCCGATCTTGAAATGGAGGGGGTGTTCTTTGTTCCGATCGCCCAGGTAGAGTACGCCGGCCAGGGCGTTCAGGAACAGGTCAAGGCGCAGTTCATTGCCGACAAGCTTCACGCTCGAGGGCGGGGA
>CAZSOF010000367.1:0-2393 GCA_964607685.1 uncultured Acidimicrobiaceae bacterium
ATGGCAGACAAGCCGAACATCTTGGTCATCTTTGGCGACGACATCGGGATCACCAACCTGAGTTGCTATTCCGACGGGCTGATGGGTTACCGCACCCCCAACATCGACCGGATCGCCGAGGAGGGAGTCCGGTTCACCGACTACTACGGGGAGCAGAGCTGCACCGCCGGCCGCGCCGCTTTCATCACGGGCCAGAACCCCTATCGCACCGGTCTCACCAAGGTGGGCATGCCGGGAGCCGATATCGGGCTAAGGGCCGAAGATCCGACCATCGCCGCCGCGTTGAAGAATGAGGGGTATGCCACCGGCCAGTTCGGCAAGAACCACTTCGGGGATCGCGACGAATTCCTCCCCACTGCCCACGGGTTCGACGAGTTCTTCGGGAACCTCTATCACCTGAATGCCGAGGAGGAGCCGGAGCACGAGGACTATCCGAGCGAGGAGGACTTCCCCAATTTCCGAGAGAGGTTCGGGCCGCGTGGAGTGATCCGTTCCTGGGCCAACGAGGACGGGACGCAGAAGATCGAGGACACAGGGCCGTTGACCATGAAGCGCATGGAGACGTGTGACGAAGAGTTCCGTGACGCCGCCATCGACTTCATCAGGCGCCAGCACGAAGCGGACACGCCGTTCTTCGTGTGGTTCAACACCACTCACATGCACTTCCGGACCCATCCCAAGCCCGAGAGCAAGGGTCGGGCCGGGCGTTGGCAGTCGGGGTATCACGACACGATGCTGGATCACGACGACATCGTCGGTGTGCTCCTCGACCTTCTCGACGAGCTGGGGATTGCGGACGACACCATCGTCATGTACTCCACCGATAACGGGCCGCACATGAACACCTGGCCCGACGCCGGGATGACACCGTTCCGCAATGAGAAGAATTCCAACTGGGAGGGCGCCTACCGGGTGCCGGCGATGATTCGTTGGCCGGGACACTTCGAGCCAGGAACGGTGCTCAACGGGATAGTCAGCCACAACGATTGGTTTGTGACGCTGCTGGCGGCCGCCGGGGTCGACGACATGGCCGAGAAACTCAGATCGGGCACCGAGCTGAACGGCAAGGAGTACAAGGTCCACCTCGACGGGCACAACCAGCTGCCGTATCTCACCGGCGAAGTCGACGAGAGTCCGCGGACGCACTTCTTCTATGTGTCGGACGACGGGGATCTCACCGGATTGAGGTACGACAACTGGAAGATCGTTTTCATGGAGCAGCGATCGGAGGGCACGCTCAACATATGGGCAGAGCCGATGACTCCTCTGCGTGTTCCCCGGATCTTCAACCTGAAGACGGACCCCTTCGAGCGGGCCAACATCACCTCCAATACCTACTACGACTGGCTGCTCGAGCGTGCGTGGGTCCTGGTTCCAGCGCAGGCCTATGTGGCTGAGATGTTGGGAACCCTGAAGGACTTCCCTCCGCGGCAGGCACCTGCGAGCTTCAGCATCGACCAGGTGTTGGAGAGGCTGGTGGCCGGAATCCCCAGCTCGTAGCAGATGGCCCACATCCTGCCGTCGTGGCGTCCCGGGTCCACCCGGGATGCCCTGCTGGAGTTTCTGGAGGCGACCGCGGATGTTCCCGTTCCTGATCGATTCGCCTGCTTTGACAACGACGGGACGCTCTGGTGTGAGCGGCCCACGTATGTCCAATTCGACTTCTTCGTCGACGCCATGAGAAGCGCGGTCGCCGACGATCCCGGACTCTCTGAGAAGCCGGAGTTCGCGGCGTTGCTCAACAGCGACCAGGAGGCCGCAGGGGCTCTTGGTCTGGAACGGATCGCTCTGGCCCTCGCCGGTCTGTTTACGGGCATGGCTCCCGACGTGTTCACGGAGAGTGTCCGTGAGTTCATGGCCAATGCCAAGCACGCCGATCTGGGCCGTCCTCTGCGAAGCGTCGTATATCGGCCGATGCTGGAGCTCCTCGAAGAGCTGCGGCGACGCCAATTCACCGTGGCCATTGTGACCGGGGGAGGGACGGAGTTCGTCCGCTCCATGAGTCAGGACATCTATGACGTTCCTCCCGAGCTGGTGGTAGGGACCCTCATTGCCTACGAGTACTCCCGTGACGAGAACGGCGTCCCTGGTTTGAAGCGGACCTCACGTCTCCAGGGAGACGCCAACGAAGGACCGGCGAAGGTGAGCAACATCCAGACCCAACTGGGGAGACGGCCGATCCTTGCCGGAGGCAACTCTGGCGGCGATCGGGAGATGCTGGAGTGGGCGGCAGGCAGTGAACAACCAGGTTTGGCGCTGCTCATCGATCATGACGACGCCCAACGTGAGTATGCCTACCTGAGTCGGGCGCAAACGGTCGAAGAGGAGCGGCCCATCACCGAGGTTGGAGTCGAGCTGGGATGGACTGTGGTCAGCATGGCGCGTGACTGGGA
>CAZSOF010000368.1:0-2372 GCA_964607685.1 uncultured Acidimicrobiaceae bacterium
CACCATCGAGTTCGCCGGAAACTAACAGTGCACCCACGGACCCTGGTCCCTAGGGCTCACTGGCCACACCTGGTGGTTACAGATGCCGGGGTTTGGGGGTCTGGTGACCGATCCTGTGGTTATCAACGACCAGAGGAGGCCGGTCACCTTGACCCCGACCCATATTGTGCATCAGCGGCGTGTCGCCGCGGTTACTCATGCCATCGATGGTGGCAACGTGTCGGAGACAGCCCGTGTGTTTGGGGTGTCTCGTAAGACGGTCCACCAGTGGAGGAACATTTTCGAGGTGTATGGGGCGGAGGGTCTTCGTCCTAAGCAGAGACGTGAGTCTGTCCAGCCGAACGCCACACCGACCTGGGTGGTTTCCGAGTTGCTGCGGTTGGCGGTCACCGAACCGGGGTTGGGGGCACGCCGCTATGCGGATCGGCTCGGCGAGAGCGGATATGACATTTCGAAGACGTGTGTGCAGAACCTGTTGAACCGTCATGGGCTGGGTGGTCGTAGCCAAAGGTATGCCGCTGCTGCCCGGCTGGCTCTGTTCACGTCTGGGTTGGTCACCGACGCTGCCCTCGACCCTCGACCCCAAGAACCCGACATCTCCGGTTTCTGTCTGTGGGCACCGTATCCGGGGGCTCTCCTCGGATTGGACTGCTTCTATATCGGCAAACTCAAAGGTGTCGGGGAGGTGTGGCAGCTGACCGCAGTCGACACCCACACTCGCACCGCCGACGTGCTGATCAACATTGGACGACCCACCGGAGACGACACCATCCGATTCGTCGAACTGCTTCGACGCCGCTGGCAGGAGCGAGGATGGAACCTTGAAGCGGTCATCACCGACAACGGCGGCGAGTTCACCGCACACCGGTTTAGGGATCATCTCAGAGACCGTGGGATCACCCACCGGCGGATCCCACCCCGGTCACCCAACCACAACGCTGTCGTGGAACGATTCCACCAGACAATCCTCGAGGACTGCTGGCGGCCGGCGTTCCACCGGAGAATGTTCATCGGCAGACACCAGCTCCAAGCCCAAGCCAACGCCTGGCTCGTCGACTACCACAGCCGCGCCAACCACGGCGACTGGATGAACGGACACACCCCCAACCACATGCTCACCAACCGGAAGCGACAATCAAGATGAAACAGGACCTGTCACCTCCACCCCCGGCCTGTGAGCCCTAGATGTCCCGATGGGTGGGAAGCAAGAGCTCGAAGCGAGTGAGCCCCTCGTCGCGGACATATCTCAGGTCACCCCCCATCAACGTCGCCAGATCACGAGAGATGGATAGCCCGATACCTGTTGTGGACGAGCCCCCGTCGTCTGCGGAACGATCGAGGACGGAGTTGGCCACCTCAAATGGCACACCGGGACCATTGTCCACCACAACCGCCCTGGCCATCTCTTCGAAGTCATCGAGCTCGACGACAATCGTCTCTCCCCCGTGCCTGACCGCGTTGGTCAGGAGGTTGCGCATGATCTGGCGCACTCGGGACGGATCGGCCACGGCTCGTGACGAAGACCCGGTCACCGGTATCTCCGCGGTGTACCCAATGGTCTCCAGCGCCTGGTTGACCTGGGCGGCAAGTGAAACGGGAACTGCTACCACCTCGAGCTGACCGGCCTCGTGCCGGGCGGCCGTGACCAGGTCTTCGACGAGGTTGGCCACGTCGAAACCGGATTCGACGATGGTGTTCACCAGATCGGCACGCGTGGCGGAATCGAGAGACAGCCCGGGGTCACGAAGCAGCTCGGCCAACCCGATGACAGCCGCCAGCGGATTGCGTAGCTCGTGGCTCACTGCGGATAGAAACTCGTTCTGAGTTCTGCGATTTCGCTGTAGCTCGAGGCGGGCGTTTCTCAAGTCGGTCACATCGACCAGCTGAATGATGTGATAGCCATCGGGACCGGAGCGATGTCCATTGACCGGTGTCGACGTCACCAGACACAGTCGTGGATCCCCATCCTCGGCCACGAACTTGATCTCCTTGACAGTGGTGTCCGCCTCGATGACGCCCTCGTGAAACAGGGACTCGGCGGGAATGGCGTCCTCCGGATCAGCGATGTCGGGAAGCGTCATGTCTGACAAAGCCTCCCGGTCGTACCCGAACATCTCGACAAACGCTGGATTGGCATCGAGGAAGCGACCGGACGTGTCGGTCAGTGCCATGCCTTCCGGGGCAACCCGAAATGTCGTTCGAAACCGCTGTTCGCTCTGCTCGAGGGCGCTCAGTGTCTGGTGCTGGGTGACTGCGTATCTGATGGAGCGCTGCAGCAACGATGGCGTGATCTGAGCCTTGGTCAAATGATCAGCCGCCCCGAAGACTGCAGCGTGACTATCGACCTCGTCGTCGATGCTGGTGGTGAGGAC
>CAZSOF010000369.1:0-2366 GCA_964607685.1 uncultured Acidimicrobiaceae bacterium
CGATATCGGCAGTTGGGCCCTCACCGAGATTCACCTGGAGCCGATTCCCAGGGGATATCGAATGGAGGCCGAAGGTGATCAGATCCTGATCGAACTCGAGGACGTGAAGACGTTCAGTGAGGAGCTGCAGACCACCAGCAAGCGAAGGCACAGGTTCGGGTTGCGGCCGAAGAAGACCAAAGAGCCACAACCAGTGTCGGAGTCGGAGAGGAAGGCCGAGACCGTGATCGTGCTCCCCAACCCGGAGCCCACCCCGCCTACCTTCGCCGTCGACAAGCCGATGGCAAAGCCAGGGACGGTGGAAAAACCGCCAACCGGAGTCCGGATCATCGCCTTCGTGGACCGCACCATGGACAGAGCCCACAGGCGATTCGGTGCCTATCTACCGGAATGGATGTTCACCAGGGCGGTATTCGCCCTCGGTGTCATCGGGTTGATCCTGATGATCCTGTTCCCCGGGCCCATGTCGGCTCTCCTCATTCTCCTCGGTGTGTTGATCGTCGTCTTGGGGACAGTGGCCTACAGCGACCCGATGCTGGCCTCACGGCTACTGCCGGGCCGGACCGCTCCAGCCCATGCCCTCGTGATCGGCCTCGGCATCGTGATGATGGGTGTGCTGATCGGAATGATCGCCCGCTAGTTCAAAGGGGCCTCTGGGAGTTGTCGCAGCTTCCTTGGCGACGAGATATGGGCATCTTCTCGTGCTGGCTCCACATCACTGGCAGGCCAAGCACCAGACCGGGTTCTCATCGCTGCGCCTGTTTGTGTCGCCTGACGTTGATCCACCCCTAAATACCATGCTGAAGGCGGTCGATATTGACCACATGAGGATGGTCGATGAGCTACTTGCCCGGATGAACATCTGGCTGGCAGAGAACCCAAGAGGCCGCAGCGACGGATATGCGTGGGAAGCTGCCGATGCGGTACTCACGGCGGCCACCTATGACGATCTAGGGGAAGCAATACGAGAAATCCTCGAGGCCACCAAGGCCGATGACAAGGACGCCAAGGACGTGGTCACCGCGTTCAGTCGACTGCACCCACCGCAGTCTCTGTCCAATCCAGAGCGCCAACGATCTTTGGTGGGCAACTATCTCGTACTCCGTCAAGAAGAACTTTGGGAGACCAGCGTCGAATTGGGGTAATCCCCATCGAAAAGAGCTGACTCAGAACAACTGACCCGTCATGCCACTTCTGCCTCGGGACCAGATGGCGCTGCCTCGGAAACCTGGTTCGCCGCCGAGAGTATGAGCATCCGAAAGCCAGCCAACTGTAGGGTGCGGCCCGGCTGATGCTGAGCTTCAAGAGTTGGCTCGGACGTCTGTATGACCGCCAAACACTCAAGGCGGACGCAGTCGCCGGCGTTGTGCTGGGTGTGGAGAGCGTTCCTGATGGGCTGGCAGGAGGCTTGTTGGCCGGCGTCAACCCGGTCTTCGGACTCTACGGCTACATGTACGGGACGCTGGGCGGGGCGTTGTTCACCAGCGCCACCTTCATGGCTGTTCAGGCCACCGGTGCAATGGCGATCGTGGTCGCCGACGTACCAGCGGTACACGGCAACGAGAGAGCTCTTTTCACGCTGGC
Organism: uncultured Acidimicrobiaceae bacterium; assembly: GCA_964607685.1. Classification (GTDB taxonomy): domain Bacteria; phylum Actinomycetota; class Acidimicrobiia; order Spongiisociales; family ZC4RG35; genus JANQRA01. The sequence continues at coordinate 1,585 of CAZSOF010000369.1, forward strand.
CATCCTCACCGGGGTGGTCATGCTGGTCGCCGGGTTGTTCAAACTCGGTTCCCTCCTGCGCTGGGTGTCGAAGTCGGTGATGGTCGGGTTCATCAATGCGGTCGGCGTGAACATCATCCTCGGTCAGCTCGACAACTTGACTGGCTACACAGCGCAAGGCTCCAACAGGGTGCTACGTGCCCTCGACCTGTTGTTCAATCTGGGGGCGGCGCATTGGGGGTCGATCGTCATCGGCGCCTCGACCGTCGCTCTGATTGTCATCCTGGAACGCACCAGGCTCGGGCCCCTGGGCATGGTTGTGGCGATCGTGGTGACGTCAGCGGTCGTGGCCGCGTTCGGTATGGAGGTGGCCCAACTGATCGGGATCACCGACGTCCCAGGCTCACTGCCTTGGATCACCATCCCCACCCTCTCGCTGATACCGGAGCTGCTGATCCCGGCGTTCGCTCTGGCCTTCGTCGGTCTGGTACAAGGCGCAGGCATCTCCGCCAGTCTCCCCAACCCGGACGGCAAATTCCCCGACGCATCGCAGGATTTCATCGGGCAAGGAACTGGCAACCTCCTGGCCGGGTTGTTCCAGGGAATGCCGGTTGGTGGTTCCATGTCGGCCAGCTCGCTGGTCAAGGCGGCGGGAGCCAGATCGAAACTGGCGTTGATCATCGCCAGTGGGGTGATGGCGTTGTGTGTTCTCCTGTTCAGTGGCGCTGTTGGCTATATCGCCATGCCTGCCCTGGCCGGGCTTCTCATGCTGGTCGGATACCGGACCATCAAGCCACAGGAGA
>CAZSOF010000370.1:0-2362 GCA_964607685.1 uncultured Acidimicrobiaceae bacterium
TCTTGCATACGTAAGTGTTCACGAGCATGGTCACGATCGAGGCATTCACATAGTTCTGCCCGTTGCTCAGACAGCGGATAGCGTTGACGACCTCCACAGGCTCCGCGTCCCGCGCCAGGTATCCGTCAGCTCCCGCTCTCATAGCCAGGAGGAAGAGATCTGCCGAGCCATGCGCCGCCAGGACAAGGATTCGCAGCCACGGGGCCTCGTCCTTCACTGCGCGAATCGCATCGAGGCCATGCCCGCCGTCCATGCCGATGTCCGAGACGATCACTTCTGGCCTAACTTCGGCAATCAGTTCGCGGGCATCGACAAGACCGTCCGCCTCCGCAACCACTGCCATGTCTGGCTCCGCGTCTATGATGGCTTGCAGTCCGCCGCGCATCACCGGCACCCCGTGGCATAGCATGACGCGAAGCCCCGTGCCGTTCTCAGCTGGACTCTCGCTCACTCTCATCGTTCCACTCCCGCACCGCAGGCGAACTGGGCCTTCCTATCGCCACACCGCTGGTCTCAGCAGCGCCCATCCCCAAAGGAATGGAATCGATGCCAGGAACGCCAGGATCAGAACGGTCGCGATCCAAGCGGCCGCGCGGCCCAACGAAAACAGCACGAGGTAGAGAAGCAACATGCCGCCGAGAAATCCGAGTCCGAGCGACGCGATGGTGAGCAGCAACCACACACCGAGCATCGCCGACATTCCGAGGACCCGGGTGTTGAAGTGGTGGCTGTGCCTTCCGAGAACGCCGACCCCGTTCTTGTTCCAGACGACTGCAAAAACGACGCCCAATCCCAGGATGAGAAGAGGCAGATCAACCATGATTACGTAAGTCGAGGTATCCATTTCCCCTTGCCTCCTTTGATGGTGAGGCCAGGGCTCGTCCCTCGCCTCTTGTCAGAATCTCGGTTGTTAGCGAATCGGGGAATAACAAAGAGGAGGCACCTCGGTGTCCTACGCTCGTCTCTGGTGGTGGCCACTTTGGTACCTCCTCCAATCCTTCTATCTGCACTCTCGCATCGATGAGGTTGAGCCACATCGGCCAGCCGAATGCACCGCCGCGGACATCCGTACCCGGTTATGCCGATAGGTCTAGTACCAAAGATTCTTGAAGACGCTCGTGAAATGCTTCACTATGTTCTTGTAGGCGGGTTCTAGGGAGCTATGTATAGTGATTTCCGTCGTTCTGGCTGACGACCACGAGCTGCTGCGAGAGGGCATGCGCAGGGTCCTGGAGAAGGAGCCTGATCTGGAGATAGTAGGTGAGGCAGCCAACGGCGCAGAAGCCGTGACTCTGGTTCAGGAGCTCCAGCCGGACGTCGTCCTGATGGACGTGGTCATGCCAGAACTGAATGGCATCGAAGCGACCAAGCGGATCAAGGTTTCCAATCCGACGACGGCCGTCATCATCTTGAGCGCATACGACGACGATCGCTACGTGCTTGGGCTGCTTGAGGCCGGTGTGGCCGGCTACCTTCTGAAGCACTCGTGCGGCCAGGAAGTGATTCAGGCCATTCGCTCCATCCACGCGGGTGATGCGGTCCTTCACCCGGACGTGACGGCCAAGCTCTTGTTACTGGCGTCGCGATCCCCGGGTCCGGCTGTAACATCCGTTAACGGCGGGCACCCGACGGAGCGTGAACTGACCGTGCTGCGCCTCGCGGCAGCCGGCCTGAGCAACAAGCAGATAGCTGCCAGGCTGGAGCTCAGCCTGCCGACTGTCAAGGCGCACATGGTCAACATCTTCAACAAGACGGGGGTTGGCTCGCGGACCGAAGCGGTGCTGCAGGCCCTGCGAAGAGGATGGATAGAGATGGCGGATGTCGCTTCGTACGACCTTGATTGCGTCGGTCAGCACGAGCCCGAGAATCAACATCCAGTAGAGAACCACGATGCGTTTGAAAAGGCTGATGCCGAGAATTGACTTGCGTCGCCGGCAATATCGCTTCGGTGTAGGGAAGCGGAGGGTGGACGGCTCTTTACTACCTTTTGTGCTCACCATCGGCATGCTGTCGGTCGCCGCGCTCCTGCACTACGGAGACATGCTCCCGGTGCTGTCGGCGGTTGCGGACAAGTCTCCTATCGGCCTTGCCCCCAGGCAAAGCCTTGAGCGGATCCTGATCATTGTGCCGATCGCATACGCGACATTTGCACTCGGGGGGAGGGCTGGTGTGGCCACGGGGCTCGTCGGCTTCGCGGTGCTGTTTCCGCGGGCGGTGGTAAGTTCCGGGCACATCGATCACGCGTTGTTCGAGATGGCCGGAGTCATGGTGGTCGGCGCTCTCCTGGTTGTCGCTGTAACACAGCAAATCAGAGAGGTGGAGACTCAGGAGAGGGTGCGTGATGGTCTGCGCTACTTCGTCG
>CAZSOF010000371.1:0-2361 GCA_964607685.1 uncultured Acidimicrobiaceae bacterium
TCGGCATAGGCCCCGGTGCCGCATCCGAGTTCGAAAACTGCGACCGCCGAACCGAACCCGGCGTGCGCCTCGAGGTCCCGAGTTGCCGGCCCCTCATAGAAGCGCTGCCAGTCCTGAAATCGCCCTATCCGGTCATAGACACGCGCCGCCTCTTCCGGCGTCAGTGCTCGTCCCCGCATGTTCGATCTTCAAGGCTCAGGCGGTGCCAATCCAAGGGCCTCACCTCCGCGCGCCCCAGCACATGCTGGGCGAGGACGGATGAGAATCTCTGGTGTGCGACCCCCAGCCCGGCTTCCCGGATCGTCACATAGGGGGCGCGAGCCCCAACTGCTCCATAATCGCCGCTTGATCTGTCATGCCCCAGTGGGCGGTCAGCTTGCCGTCGTGGATCTCGAGTATGTCGATGATCTGAGCCTCGAAGGTCTTGTTCGTGGGCGGCATACCCATGAACTCACCCTTGTGGGTGCCGGATATCGTGCCCCGCACGACCACCTTGTCTCCCTCGCCGATCATCTCATGAGGAGTGATATTCAGATCGGGGAAGGCCGTTATGAACATCTTGAAGGTTTCCTTCGGCGCCGCCGGGCCCGTCGCAGTAACCCCCGGTACAGCCTCGTGCTCGACGAAACCTTGGGAAACGAGGTCATCGATCATGTCGAGGTTCCCCTCGTTGATCACCTCTTCATAGAGTCGGCGAATGAGCGCCTTGTTGTCTGCGATGGACATGTCTGTCGACCCCTTTCGTCGCGTGGGCCGACACTACCGCTATGTGTGACTGGATGCGATCAGACAACTTGACATGTCGGCTCGTGAGAATCGCCACTCCTCGCCCGGCGCGAATAGGGATCCCCCTTGTCGGGATGCTCACCGAGCGGACTGCGTCGCCCGGGTGGCATGTCTCAACTGTCGGCTTCGTCGTCCCAATTGGGCAGCCAGAACGAGACCCTCCCGCCCGGACCGGGCAACGCCCGAATCTCGCCATTCATCGCCGCCACATATCCCCTGGCGATCGCCAGCCCCAGGCCCGCGCCCCCACCTGACCGTACCCGGGAGGCATCCTCCCGGGTGAAGCCATCGAACGCCAAGTCCACGAATTCAGGAGAGAAGCCGATTCCCTCGTCGACGACCGAGAGCTGAGCTCTCGGGCCGTTCTCGGCTTCGATCAGTACCCGGCCGCCCCGAGGTGAATGTCGGACGGCATTGTCTAGGAGATTCCGCACGACACGGGCCACCGCTTCCACGTCACCACGCGCGATCACCCGATGGTCGGCTTGGAGACTCACCCGCACATCCTTGGCGGAGGCAAGGGGGCGGAAGACTTCGATCGCCTCGTCGGCCACCTCGGTCAGATCCACGGCATCCGTCGCCGGGGACAAATCGCCAGACTCGATCCTCGCAAGGACGAAGAGATCCTCAACGAGCCGTCCCAGAGCGTCGATGTCGGCCTCGAGCGAATCGAGATACCGGCCGGGCCGATCTACCAGCCCGTCCTGAATGGCTTCGATTGCTACTCGCATCGACGCCAGAGGAGTACGCAGATCGTGCCCGGCGGCGGCGAATAGCACCCGACGCGCACGCTCGTCTCTACTTCTCGCTTCTTGGGCAGATTCCAGTGCCATTGCCATCGCGTCGACGTCCCTGGCGAGACGGCCCACCTCGTCTGAGCGGTTCACTTCTGTGCGCGCCGACAGATCTCCGCCGGCAATCGCCGAGGACGCCGTGGCGATTCGCGTCAGATCCTCTGCGAGCGGGCCACTGACAGAGACCGCAAACACCAGGGTCGCGACCACACCAAAGCCGACCAGCACCAAGAGCAACTTCACGTCGTGCTCGGAGAGGAACATCTGGCGCCCGGCCACGACGAGAGCCACCGCGAGATTGAGAAGTGCCACCGACCCCAGAACCACAATGGTGTGCCGAAGGGAGACAGCCCTCCTCGCCAAAACAGGAAGGAGGAAGGCGGCCAGGCCAGAGCCCAAAGCCATCAGGGACAGGACGAAAGCGGCGCCAAGCCTCTCGTCTGTGGATGGCTGCATGGCTACCTCGAACACCCCCATACCAACCATGAGGAGAGCCGCGCCGGTGAGGAAGAGCCTCATGGTTCGAATCGATAGCCGACGCCCCAAACCGTGGTGATGCGGCTCGGGAAGTCCGGATTCAATTCGATCTTCTGGCGCAGTCGACGAATGTGAACCGTGACAGTCGAAGGGTCTTGCCACTCGGTGCTCGAAACCCAGACATGCTCGAGTATCTGAGATCTGGAGAACACCTGCCTCGGAGAGGACGCCAGGAAGAAGAGCAGATCGAATTCCTTGGGCGTGAGTGGCACCGATCTCCCGCCGACCTCAACCTCGCGAGTGG
>CAZSOF010000372.1:0-2356 GCA_964607685.1 uncultured Acidimicrobiaceae bacterium
GGGCCTGTAGCTCAGCCTGGTTAGAGCGCATCCCTGATAAGGATGAGGTCCCTGGTTCAAATCCAGGCAGGCCCACAGCGAATCCCCTTGTGGTGGAGAGGGAACCCTTCGGGTGGGGAATCCGGCGACACCGGCCGAAACTCTCGCATGCACGCCGCGTGCACATCACAACCGGCGGCCCGCCAGACCACGCTGGCGACCGCGCGCACCGCCTCGACGCTGATGAGCAGCGACTGCGGGAGTGGGCGGAGCGGCTCCGGCGCGCTGGGAGGGCGAACTGGGCCGACAACAACAGCAAGTGGAAGTGGTGGCGAAGCTGGTTGCTCGTCCGTGACAGACCGGTGTGAAGATCGGCCGCAATGACCGATTCCCGCGTGGCTCCGGATTCAAGCACAAGTACTGTCACGGGCTCGTCGGCCGACAAGACCGGTACAGAATGCCACCTCATCAGGAGGGCTCAACCCATCACACCATCCCGCCAGGGACAACGTCTCCGGTTGTCACAACTAGGCGGCTGTGACCGTTGTACCGGCCTGGTAGGTCTTACCATTGGTGCTCACGCCGAACAGTCTGTAGAGGACACAGAATCCGCTCAGCCCGGTGGCCAGCGGAAAGAAGCCAAAGATCTTGAAGAACGTGCCCCAGCCACCTTCGACGATGCCGCTCCACCCCAAGTACAAGAGCGCCACGCCGATAGCAACCCTAATGATCCGGTCCCAGACCGCCTCGTTGACAAAGCTCATGAGTCTCATCTCCTCATCCGGTTCATTCGATTGATCGAGGTAAGGGAGGCATGGAGCCGGGACTCGACACGAGTCCCAGAGGCCGAAACAGGTCAGCCTCAGCCATGACCGGACTCAGGTGGCACCTCCATGCTTCCCTCCAACATTTCAAGGATGCGGGCCGTCCTCTCGTTGATGGCTTCCAGGTCGGCCATCATGCGGTTGGGAGGAAACGAAGCGGGCATGCTCGCCATCATGCGCTCGCATCGCTCGGCGACTCGTTGCGCTATTGCAGCAGCACCTGCACCCGCACCGCTGGTCAGCTTCCATAGCCCCACGAACACTGCGGCGGCCAGCCCCGCCCAGATCGGGATGCGTCTCATGTCGTTCACCTACCCGCCACTCAGGGTGGTCTTCTTCTCGCGATACTCGTCGAAGGTGATGGCGCCTTCGGCGAGGCGGCGATCGAGGATCTCGATTGCTTCGTCTCGTCTATGTGGCCGCCGTTCCACAACGCCGCGGATGACCCAAATGGCGCCGAGGATGATTGCCCCCCAGAAGAGCACCATCGGGAGCATCATCCCCCCCAGCCAAATGGCGCCAAGGATGATTGCCCCCCAGAAGAGCATCATCGGGAGCATCATCCCCCCCATCCACCATCCGTCCCGCCTGCCGTGCATGTCACACCTCCTCCGTTGCGTCCGTGATGTCGGCACCTGACTGTCTCATGGGAGTCGGCCTTCGAGCCGCAAGCTTCCGGCGGCGGATTCCTCGTCGGCGACCTCGCCCGCTGTTACCGCGAACAAGACGACAATCAGCAGGACAACAAAGCCAAGCGCCGTCTGGTGAAAGGGGAACAACCTCACGGACCCCTCCCCTGGTGGGGTACCTATCCACCAAGGTGTAGGCGTTCGCCACCTCCGTGCTAGGGCCGAAAGACCCGAACTGGAGCCCCATGATTCCCAACGGCTTGACCAGAACGCCCGAATCATCAGGAGCCTGCGGATCAGCGACGGAAGTCCCCAGCCGCGCCCGCTCACGAATCCGAGCGATAGCAAGCCATCATCGACCCGCCCCTATCGGCACCTATGTGCTGCGTATATTCCGGGAATGGGTGGCTCGGACGAGCAGGCCGTGAGAACGGCGGTGGAAGCCTTCTTGACGGCCGTGGGTAGCTATGACCTCGACGCTGTCGCGGAGATGGTCGTTCCCGATGCCAATGTTGGCTGGGCCTCTTTAAGTGACGGCACGTGGACTGCGTCGACGATGTCAGCCGAGGAGTGGCTCGCCTCTGTGCGGGCGAGGGTCGATCCAACGGTCTACGCCGAGCCTGTGATGGACTGGACTATCCACATTGACGGGGGCCAGCTTGGGTTCGTCAGAGCCGACGCCATTCTGTTCGTCGGCGACGAGGCCAAGCGGCACAACATCGACTATTTCACCCTCATCAAGATCGACGGTGAATGGAAGTTCCTCAGCCTGTCCTACGTTGGAAGACCTGTCGACTCCAAGTAGGCGCACGTGGCGGCACCTCGGCGTGGGGTCTGCTCATGAGGTGTTACCGAAAAGCAGCGGCCTCAGCCAGACGACGTGGCTGCACCGTGTGGCACTTCTCGTGGATAGACCTGAACGGC
>CAZSOF010000373.1:0-2340 GCA_964607685.1 uncultured Acidimicrobiaceae bacterium
GGTGGTGAGTAAGCAGAGCCGAGCTTCCTCTCACAGGACGGACTCAAACGAACACCCAACCTGGCGTTTGACATACGTTTGACACGGCTAGATGCGTCGGCCCGAAATCACCTGCAGTCGTTGCCTTTCTGACCCGAACTGCACCTATTTCGGGGGGCCAGGGGGAGAGTGCGGCGGCTAGCGCATAATGGCGGATATCGGTCGGCCTGATTCTGTGATTCTGCGCGTCCCCGGTGGAGATGTGTGTGGCAGACTCGTAGCGAGAGATGGCGAGAAGCGCTGCGATTGGGAGTCAAAACTTCGGCGGCGCCGGGTCTCCGTCGGCGCTGATCGGGGAAGGGCTCGACGAATCAGGCGCACACCTGGCTTTGGACGCTGCCGCACGTTTGGGCATCACCGTCGTCGACACGGCGTTCAGCTACGCGGCGGGAAGGTCACAGGAGATGATCGGCAGTTGGCTGGCCGCTGATCCCGACAGGGTGGATCGGATGACCATCGTCGACAAGGTCGGCGTTATCGAGAGGCAGGCGAAACTCCAATTGGACCTCTCTTTCGATACCGTGCTCTCCCATGCCGCCACAGGACGGGCGCGCCTGGGTGTCGAAGCGGTGGACGTGGTCTTGGCGCATGCACCCGACCCGGAGACCCCGGCGGAGGAGACACTGAACGGATTCGGGTCTCTCATCAGTGATGGTTTGGCCCTGGGCTGGGGGGTCAGCAACATCGACGGTCCCACCTTGACGGAATGGCTTGAAACCGCCCATCGTCTCGACCTTCCTGCTCCCCTCTTCGTCGAGAATGAATACAACCTTGTGGAGCGAGAGGCTGAAGAGACGGTCCTTCCAATCTGCCGGGAAGAGGAGATCGGGTTTCTTGCCTACAGCCCATCGGCCAGTGGCCTGCTGTCAGGCAAATACCGCAGAGGGGAGCCACCACAGGAGGGTTCGCTGATGGCGCTCCGCCCGGACATGCATACCGACATCGACGACAGGGTGGAACAGGTCATCGCAGCGGTTACCGAAGTCGCCGCTCAGTGGGAGGTCTCCAACGTGGCGGTTGCATTGGGGTGGCTCCTTGAGCAGCCAGGTGTGATACCGATTGCCGGACCGAGCAAACCCCACCACATGGAAGCGATCGACCAGGCACTGAACCTCGAGCTGTCCGACAACGACCTGCAGCGACTCTCCAGCTTGTAACAGGGGCGGATATCGGCGCATATGGGGTGGGCTCTGGGAGGCTAAATGTTGGACTGTTGTGACCTTCGACCCTGGCACCGGTACACGACTCCGGTTGACTCTGTGGGAGTCAGCCATCAATTGAGAGATGACAGATGCCAACAGGAACAGCATTGGCGTTGACTATCGGGCTGCCCACGTTCCTCGTCGTCTTTGTCCTGTTTCGCCGTTCGAAGTGGAAGGAGTAGCTGCTACCGGCGCTGAAGGGGGACATGAGCGAGACAATCGGTAAGACATCGCAGCGGACCGTTGCCGGCGTAGTACTGGCGAACGTCATCTTGCTTTTCTACGGGCTGTTTCGCCCCGACAGTCTCGACTTTTCGATCCCGTTTCTGATAGCACCGTCCCTAGCCGTCCTCGGCACCGTGGTGGCCCGCGACAGAGCCGCCGGGCGAATGGTGCTCTTCTCCGTATGGGGGGTCGTCGCAGGATTGATCGTGGTGATACTGATCAACGAGTTGACCAACTGACCCCCACCACATCGGCACGTATCGAGTGGGGGAGTAGTGGGCTACGCGGCCCTGGCGGGTTTGACGTGTGTTTGACGCGGACCGCCACCAACCCTCGTAATCGCCAATTGTCGTTGGGACTTCGTCCTCAACGCGACCTATTTCCCTGTTGCCCACCTCGGCCATGGTCAGACCGCGCATGGCTGGATGAGACAACCCAGCCGGTTGTTCACCAGCCACCGTTGTTCGGTCACCGGTTCTCCTATCCGATCCGGAGAACCCGGGATGTAAACAACCTCCGTCACTAATAGACCTAACCCGAGCGGGGTGCTCCTGGGCGCAATCGCCGACCCGAGGGATCGCACGGATCGGCAGGTACACACGGCGGGCCAGGGTAGATCGACCCTCCATACCTATTGGCAGTCCAAAGGTGTCTGGTCTTCTCGGCAGCAAACCATCGGGGGCCTTTCGACCAGGCCCCCGATGGGATAAATCGGGATGTGCCGACCCGATCCTCGATGTTTCAGGGCCGTTAGAAGGTGTCCGGGAAGGGTGGGAACTCCTCGGACAGCTCGTTGTTGCCCGGCGCCTCGGCACCTTTCTCGGAGATGACGGGGCACAAGACGACGACCCCGAGCTTGGTGATGGTCACCAGA
>CAZSOF010000374.1:0-2334 GCA_964607685.1 uncultured Acidimicrobiaceae bacterium
ACATGAGGCCCACCCAGGAGGACCTCGTCGAAGTCATTCGTCGGTCGGGCATCACCGACGAACGGCTCATCCGTGCGTTTCGGGAGGTGCCCCGAGCCAAGTTCGTGCCTGATCACCTGGTGGATGCTGCCTATCAGGACCGTCCCTTGCGCATCCCCCAGGATCAGGTGACCACCCAACCGTCGCTCTCGGCGCGGATGATGGACGTGTTGGAGCTGGGCGAAGACAGCCGTGTCCTCGAGATCGGCACCGGGTACGGTTTTCAAACCGCACTGCTGGCGCACCTCGCCGCCGAGGTGGTCAGCATCGAGAGATTCGCCGGTCTGGCCGAGCGGGCCCGCATTCATCTGGAGAGTCAGGGCATCGGAAATGTGGACATCCGGGTCGGGGATGGGTCGCTTGGTGCTCCCGATGCCGCACCTTTCGACGCCATTCTGGTGTCGGCCGCATTCCCGCGCGTTCCCCAGCCCCTCCAAGACCAGCTGGCCGAGGGCGGCAGGTTGGTGCAGCCGGTCGGCCCCGGGGGAAACGAGATGGTCATGTTGTACGAGAAGCTCGACGGCGTGTTTCGTCATGTTCAGAACGTGGTCGGCGCTTCGTTCGTGCGTTTGGTGGGTGAGGAGGGCTTTGCCGAGTGAGAGCGGGGGCATCGGAACGAGTCGAACCCCGTCGACCAGGGCGATCGCTCGCTTCGGGCCTGACTCGGCATGAGCAGGGGCTCGGCGATCCCGCCGAGGCCCTCTCGTTACATGCGCATCGTCTCCTCACCGAGCTCGATGGCGATCGCCGGCTCGAGTCCGTAGTCGATGTCGAGGACGATCAACGACGGCACGGGCAGCTCGATTGCATGACGGAGCAGTTCGCCAAACTCGTCCGCTGTGCCAACCCTCCACGCAGCCAGCCCGAACGCCTCGGCCAGACCGACGAAGTCGGGGTTCGTGAAATCGGTGCCGAAGTGCTCTCCAAACCGACGTCGTTGCTTCCATGCGATCGAGCCGTACTGTCTGTCCTCCCAAATGATGCTGACGAAGGGAGTCTGCAAGCGGACCGCCGTCTCCAGCTCCTGGACATTCATCAGGAACCCGCCGTCACCACATACGGCCACCACCTTGCGGTCCGGGTGAACCAGTTTGGAGGCGATAGCCGCCGGCACCGCAAAACCCATGCCGGCCAGCCCGTTGGCGATCAGGACCGTGTTTGGCTCGTAGGCGGGGAACATCCGCCCAACCCATAGCTTGTGCAGCCCGACGTCGGAGATCAGCAGGTCGGAGCGGTGCAGCGCCTGACGGATCTCATAGAGGACCCGGGGCGGCTGCATCGGATAACCGGTGTCGTCCTTGGCCCGCTCAAACCGGTCCAACACCGCTTGGCGCAACCGCGGCGAGCCCCCCGGCCGTGAGGTTTCCGTGGAGGCTGCGGCCAGCTGATTGAGCACTGCGTTGAGGTCGCCCACCATTTCGACCTCCGGCAGGAAGTGCTGATCGATCTCGGCGGGAAGGGTGTCGAGGCAGACGATCGTCTTGTCCCCCGACGGGTTCCACAGACTCGGAGAGAGCTCCACGAGGTCGAATCCGATCGCCACCACCACGTCGGCCCCATCGAAGCCGGCCATCTCGAAGTCGCCGGCCTGCAGGCCGACTGCACCGAGCCACATCGGATCGTCCGGTTCGATCAGACCCTTACCCATGAACGTCGTCGCGGTGGGGATCCCCACTCGCCTGACGAACGACCGCAGCGCGTCGACGGCCCGGTTTCGAACCACGCCGTTGCCTGCCAGGGCCACCGGCGAGCGGGCGGCGGCGAGGATCTCGGCGGCCCTCGACACATCGGTATCGGAGGGCTCTGAGCGGACAGGGACGCGGCGGGGCAATGGCTCTCCTTCGCACTGCTCACCCATGACGTCTTCGGGGAGCTCGATGTGCGTAGGACCCGGCTTCTCCCCTTCGGCGAGCTTGAAGGCCTTCCTCACCACCTCCGGGATGATCAGCGGATCTCCGATCCGTGCATTCCATTTCGTGATCGGGTCCATCAGGTTGACGACGTCCAAATGCTGATGTGACTCCTTGTGCATCCGCTCCTGCCCGGCCTGTCCGGTGAGGGCCACCATGGGCGCCCGGTCCAGAAAGGCATCGGCGACTCCTGTGACCAGGTTGGTGGCACCCGGCCCCAGCGTCCCCAGACACACCCCCGCTCGACCCGTGAGCCTGCCGACGACATCGGCCATGAACGCCCCCGCCTGCTCGTGGCGCACCGGTACGAACTCGATCGAGGACGCATTGAGGGCGCGGTTCAGCTCGAGGGTCTCCTCCCCGGGGATCCCGAACACGTAGCGGG
>CAZSOF010000375.1:0-2334 GCA_964607685.1 uncultured Acidimicrobiaceae bacterium
GACGAAGCCAGGGCCCGGGTGACGTCGACGAACAGCCTCCCGCCGGCCTCGGCCATGGGCCGCGGGGTTGTCATCTGCCAGAAGGAGAGTCCCAGGGGTTTCATCGGGTCGGTCATCATCTGTTGATGTCCGACGGAGATGTAGACGTGGTTCTCTCCGTCTTCGGCTGCGGGGATGGGAAACAGCGTGGTGATCGGGCGGCTCTGGACGATCTGGAAGTCGTCGTCGGCCAGGCACCATTCGATGTCCTGGGGGTGGTCGAAGTGAGCCTCGATCCGCCGGCCCAACTGTGCGAGCTGCACCACCTGCGCATCCGTCAACGCCGGCTGCTCCTGCCGCTCCGGCCCTGTTGTCCGTTCCTGTGTCCCGCCTCCTAGCGAGGCCTGGATAGCAGGCTGCTTGGGGGCGACCTCCTTGGCGATGATCTCGCCGTCCCGCACCTTGTAGACGTCGGGGTTGACCAGGCCGGAGACCAGGGCCTCGCCGAGGCCGAAGCTGGCCTCCACCGAGACGACCTTGCGGTTGGACGTCACGGGGTCGGCCGTGAACAGGATCCCAGCCGCCTGCGGGAAGACCATCTGCTGTACCACCACGGCCATGAGGGCCTTCCGGTGGTCGAAGCCGCCCCGCAGGCGATAGGCAACCGCCCGTTCGGTGAAGAGCGACGCCCAGCACCGGCCGATGTGCTCGAGGATCGCTGCTGACCCGACCACGTTCAGGTACGTGTCGTGCTGGCCCGCAAACGACGCCGACGGCATGTCCTCCGCCGTTGCACTCGAGCGGACCGCGTAGGCGGCGTGCCCACCGAGACGGGCGAGCTGGCTCGTGATCGCCGCCACCAAATCGTCGGGAATGGCTACCGCTTCGATAGTCCGGCGGATTTGAGCACTGAGCGTCCGGATCGTCTCGCGGTCGTCCGCGTTGAGGCGCGACAGTTGATCCAGCCGATCGTCGATTTGAGGCGCTTCCGCCACGATCCGCCCGAACGCGTCTGTTGTCACGCAAAAGCCGGCCGGGACCCGGATGCTTTCGATCCGCGATAGCTCCCCAAGGTGCGCGCCCTTGCCGCCCACGACCGCAATCCGCGTCCGATCGATCTCCCGGAGACCCAACACATAAGACCCCATCCGCTCACCTCCCTCTCGCGCAAAGGCTTTGGTCTACCAACATCAGCCCCCCAAGGAACCAGACTTGATCCATGGGTCGCGAAGCTTCCTCAGGCGGATAGCCAGGCGTACGATAACCGAGATCCATTAGCCCAACGCGGTGACCAATCCACGAGCGACGATGGTGGTCGAATCCTGTGACCAAGTGGTTGGCACGGCCCGCGCTCGGTCTCGCCGGGAGCTATTGCACCCCCACTACTCGGTCACGCCCACAGCGGGAGGTAACAAGTCGGCTAGAAGATCGTCCCAGTCGGAGATGCCACAGCCGTCGGTCCGGTCCACAGTGGCATCGACCGGCTGACCATCGATCGTCCCGGTGATCGTGGCCAGATCGGGACCCCCGTATTGCTCGGTGCACACCTGGTCTTCGGGTGGTCCCTCGACCAGCCGGGTGACTACGTCGCTCCTGGCCAGCGCGAGACAGGCAGCTTCCGCGTCGACATCGACGTCGTCGGGGGTGACGGTTGCGGTATCACCGAGACAGCTCAGCCGGTACTCGATGACCTCGCGGTCCGGATGCTCGACCCTGATCGAGAGATCCGCAACCGGGTAGGGGCCTCCGATCGGGGTATCCCCGCCGGAGGTGTTGTCGTCTGTGCCGGCGTTCTCGCAGCCAACGATCGAGGCAGCGATGACAACCAGCAAACAGAGACGCCGAATCATTTCATTCTTCCTTCCTCGATGCGACACACCTGTTGGTCCCTAATCGGTGCGCTCAGGTCGTGTCGTCCGGTGGATTACCGGCTTGGACTCGACAGTTCCTGCCTGCCGGACGCAGATATTGGCACACGCTGGCTCGCTCAAACATGACCTTCAAGAATGGACCCCGGCGCCTTTCACCGGGCTCCATTCTTTCCTTGGTCGATCAAGTTCAGGCTCCGAAAGCCGCTTCGAAGGACGACCTGTACTCAGTGTTGCTGGGGCCACTGAAGCCGCAGTAGTTCACGTTGCCGTCCTGTGCGCTGATCAGGTAGGCACCCCCTTCGACAAAGGAAATCCCGCCGATCAGGGCCTCCATTCCCAATGGTGCGTATAGAACGACCTCCGTCTCCTCGCTGCCTTTGAACCAGTGGCTCACTTCGAGGGTCACCGTTGGTCCGTCCACCGATGTGACCGTCCCCTCGAAGGCGAGCTCGGCGACTTTGGCCAGCTCCTGGGGTGTGAAGGC
>CAZSOF010000376.1:0-2333 GCA_964607685.1 uncultured Acidimicrobiaceae bacterium
TGTCTTTCTTCTAGAGGTTGTTGATTTGGGAGAGCCTCTCGGCTTCGGTTGGGGTGTAACTGCTCCATTCCGAAGGAGAGGCTCTCGTGGTTCACCGTAACGCTCGTTTGACGCCGAATGGTCGGCTGATCTTGGTGGAACGTATCGAGGTGGAGGGTTGGCCGGTGGCGGTTGCTGCCGAGTCGATGGGTGTGTCTCGGGAGACGGCTTACCGGTGGTTGCGTCGTTACCGGGTTGATGGGGTTTCTGGTTTGGAGGACCGGTCTTCGCGGTCGTTGAGGTCACCGAAGCAGACACCGGTGGAGGTTGAGGATCGGATATGTGAGCTGCGGCGGGCTCGTCGGTGGGGGCCGCATCGGATCGCATACGTCTTGGGAATGCCTCGGTCGACAGTGGAGCGGGTGCTTCGTCGACGTGGTTTGTCTCGGCTGGATGCCATTGACCCGCCGACGAGACGGATCGTACGAAGGTATGAACGGGACGCACCGGGGGGAGCTGGTTCATGTCGATGTCAAGAAGCTGGGACGGATCCCCGACGGTGGCGGCTGGCGGGTTCACGGCCGACTCAACCGACCCCACCGGAAACAGGGTCTTGGCTACGACTTCTTGCATGTCGCGGTGGACGACCACTCCCGGGTGGTCTACGTCGAAGCCCTCGAAGATGAGCAAGGGGACACCTGTGCGGGGTTCATCTCTCGCGTCATCGACTGGTTCGCCAGTCAAGGCGTCTCAGTGCAGCGAGTGATGACCGACAACGTCTGGAACTACCGGCTGTCACGGTCGTTCCAACAGACCCTCTCCACCGCAGGAATCCGACATCTACGGACACGCCCCTACCGGCCACAGACCAACGGCAAAGCAGAACGTTTCAACCAGACCCTCCTCAACGAATGGGCCTACGACCAGCCCTACACATCAAACCAAGCACGCCTCGAATCGCTCCCCGGCTGGCTCCACGACCACAACTGGCATCGACTCCACACCGAAATCAGAGCGGCACCAGCCAGCCGGCTACCCATCAACAACGTCTGAGTGAAGGGACAACTAGAGGTTCACAGCCGCCAAGGTGCTTCACCCGATCCAGTCGAATCATCGAATGCCCGGTCAAAGGAACACCAAACCGGCCATCCGCTCGGTAGTGCCTGGCCCGGTCCACTCCTGGAGAATCGTTCTCGACAGTGCATTGCTGGTTGTGTTAGATCTACAGACTGGAGGAATCTGCAGGTCGGAGCCTCATTTTCTTCTCATGAACGGGTTGATACGTTCACCAGCCCCGAATCCGGAGGAGTGGATGTCAAAGGAGCTCACAATCCTGGTTTCGGTGATGACAGTGGCGCTGTTTGCCTGTTCGGGTGAATCAGCGCCAGCGGGACCGGCCTCGACCGTCTCCGTTGACCTCGTCGATATCGATGCCAACACGATGCAGATGACCCTGGACGCCCAGTCCGTACCCCAGGGTGAGATCACCTTCGAGGTGACGAATAGTGGCGACTTGCTGCATGAGTTCGTGGTGTTCAAGACCGATCTGGCGATTGATGATCTCCCCACAAACGAATCGGGCAGCGAAGTGATCGAAGACGGACCAGGTCTGACCCTCATCGATGAAATCGAAGACATCCAAGTCGGGGAAACGAAGACTCTGACCGTTGGCCTCGAGGCGGGCAACTACGCATTGGTCTGCAACATCAAGGGTCACTACCAGAAGGGACTGAGCTCCGCCTTCACGGTTACACAGCCCTGACCGATCCACCTGTTACGACGTACCGGCACAGCGGTGACACGCTACGGGCAAGCCCGCACATATCGCACATTTGGGAGGGCGTGTGACGTGACGGTTGGGTGTTGACCTGCGTCTGGCTCAGGGATGCCCGGCTCGAGCTCTTTCAAACGACAAGCCGAGGACCCCTCGGTACGGCGGTCCGCGACATCAGGGATCTGGCTGGTATGTACCCGGACAGGCGACATCGCTGTCCGTATCTCCCCCGCGGGAAGTGTGTGTCGCTCGACGTCTGACTGTGTGACAGGAAATGGCCTCCACCGCAGCAGTCACCATCGTCACCTTTACCTCTGCTACCTTCCGATCGCCGCCGCCCCCAGCTTTGTCACGACATCCCCGGGATTCATCATGGCCTTCATGGGCGTGGTTTCTTATTGTGGTCGTCAGCGAAGCCATCAATAGAGTCCTCTTCCGACGAAAACCAGCCAAGAACGCGCCCTCGACGATTTGGAGTTTGGGCGAGTAGGGCCTCATGGTTAGTCCCCTCCGGCGTCTTTTCGGTGCGTTTAGGCCTTATCCCATAGCTTTGACCATGTGACGTAATCCTCTGTCGGAA
>CAZSOF010000377.1:0-2328 GCA_964607685.1 uncultured Acidimicrobiaceae bacterium
GTCAAAGCACTCCAGATTCCGCTCAGTTTCCTGGGATTGACGCTGGTGATGGTGGTTGGTTTTGGGACCATCTCCGAGGTGCCGACTCTGATCTTCGGCACAAGACGCACCCATTGGTCGATCGTGCGGCTCGGCCGTCAGCAACGGCTCCCCGCATATGGCGAGCCGGGTGGCAGGAACGTCATCTACAACTACGACCCCACCGCCTCGGGAATCGTCAGCCTCGGGAAGATTCGCAAGGTCGGCAACACCGAATGGCTGCCGGTCGACACACCAAATGGCAACGCCTGGATCTATCGCAACTATTTGACTGAACAGGTCGATCTCGAGGCTTTCTCCGCAGATCCTCGCCCGGCGCGGTTGGTCAGGGCGCTGGCCAGGCGTCTTCGCAGCGGACAGGACATCGGCTCTCTCGTCAGCCCGGAGGGTCTGGTCGTCGCCCTGACCGGGCCGCCCAGCCAAATCGCCCCCGATGAGGTGGCGACGCTCATGAACGGTTCACGGCTGCGTCACTTGCCGGGAATCGGAAGTGCTCCGACAACCCCGGCCGAGTTCACCGTGGCCGTGGCCAAGCCCTTCCTCGAGGCCTACGACGCCACGCCGGAGGTGACCGCCTCGGTGGCCCACTCGAGGAAGGCACTCATACCCGCCGAGTGCTGGAACTTCCCATACCTGGCCCTGGGAATCGACGACGAGCGGGTCCAACCCTGGCTGGTGTTCTTCGAATACCGCTACGGGAGGGCGTGGATAGCCGGTTTGGGCATCGACGAATAGAAGCAGCGGCCCGCCGATGAGCCGACTTCGATATCCTCGAGGTCATGACCCTTCAACCGAATGATCTTCCGCCGGTTGCTGCCACCGCTTTCGGGAACCTCACCGATGAGCAGAGGGTGACGTTCGTCGCCAGGTTCAACGAGCGGAAACGGAGCATGGCCCTCATGGTCGCCCTGTCGATCATCTTCCCCATCCAGCTCTTCTTTCTCGGGCGGATCGGGCTGGGGATCCTCTTCGTACTCACTGGAGGCGGGTTCGGTGTCTGGTACGTCATCGAATGGTTCCTGACACCTGGCCGGGTCCGTGACTACAACACGAAGGTAGCCAGCGAGGTCCTTGCTCAGCTCGGCAGTCCGGCCGACGAGGAGGAGTAGACCCGTACGCTGGGTGAGCCTTGAGTAGATCGCTCGCCCGCGCTCTCGTCTTCTTCACTTCGGCGTCCGTTCTCGTCATCGAGATACTGGCGGCTCGTCTCCTTGCTCCCTATCTGGGCGTCAGTCTCGAGGTGTTCACCGGCATCATCGGAGTCATCCTGGCCGGCATCTCGGTGGGAGCCTGGCTCGGTGGTCGCGCCGCCGACCACGTGGATGCCCGGGGACTGCCCGGGCCGCTGATGGTGGCTGGTGGCCTCACCGCCATGGCAGCACCGATGATCATCGACCTGATCGGGCCGCAGCTCTCCACTGATGCGATCTCCATCGTGACTGCTGCACTTCTCAGCTTCTTCCTTCCCGCGGCCTTGCTGTCGGCCGTACCCCCTGTGATCGTGAAGATCCGGCTCGAATCGCTGGATGAGACCGGGACGGTTGTCGGCACGTACTCGGCCATTGGCACCGCAGGTGCAATAGTCGGCACCTTCGTCACCGGCTTCGTTCTCATCGCCGCCTTCCCCACCCGACCGATAGTGGCCGTCCTGGGAGCATCTCTGACCTTGACCGGCATCGTGCTTTGGGCCGGCGGGAGACGGTACGCGTTGCTCTCGGTGGGAGGTGCGGGTGTCCTCGCTCTGGTTCTCCTGGCCGTAGATGGCCCGTGTCAGTACGAAACGGCCTATCACTGCGCCGTCGTGGCGGTGGACGACGCCCGCCCGACCGGGAGGACGCTGATCCTCGACCGCCTGAGGAACAGCTACGTCGACCTCGACGACCCGACTCATCTCGAGTTCAGATATGTGCGGCTCATAGCCGACGTCATCACGACTGAGGCCGGGCCGGGAAGTCTTGATGTCGTGTCCATCGGCGGTGGCGGATTCACATTGCCTGGCTACATCACTGCCACCCGGCCGGGCAGCGTCAACACGGTTCTCGAGATCGACGCCAAGCTGGTCGACATCGGTCACGAAGAGCTGGCTCTGACCCGTGAGATCGATGTCGTCATCGACGATGCCCGCATCTCCCTGCGACAGATACCGCTGCGACATGCGGATGTGGTCATCGGCGACGCTTACAGTGGAGCGTCGGTCCCCTGGCATCTGACGACCACCGAATTCAATCGACAGATCGCCGACGTCCTCAGGCCACAGGGCTTCTATGTGATGAACGTCATCGACTATCG
>CAZSOF010000378.1:0-2313 GCA_964607685.1 uncultured Acidimicrobiaceae bacterium
GGGATGAAAGCCACCATCACCGTCCAATAACCACCCGAAACTCCGCGGGGCGTCGACAGTCCAAGAAAGCTGGCACATGGTCGCCCTCGCCGAGGGAGGCAGCCGGGGATAACGCCATCGCTCGGTGGACGAGAAGCGCATGAGGGACGGATAAGCCCCCTGGGCAACGGCACTTGGGGCGTCAGGTATGTGCCATGTCTCCTACGGCTGGCGCTTGTGGCGGGTGTGTCCCGGAGAGACGCTCTCCGAGAAGGATCAGCACGTTTCCAACTGCACCGCGGATCCGGCGCCTGGAGACATTTCGGGCGGTTCTGTCCGCCAAGACCGCCTCGCGTTGCCGACGCCTGATCTGGGCGTGGGCCATGCGCTCGTTCCCGTATGCCTTGGCGTAGTCGATGTTCATCGAGTATCTCCAATTCAGGTTCTGTCATCGAGAAGAACCCCAAGATCGGTCACCACGTTGCGTCGGCTTTCTGGATCTGCGAGGTCATCGGCTCACGGGAGCGCGGTGTGGCAGGATCGCTCCGATTCGGTTGGGTGGACGGACCGGGCTGTCCTTGGGGCGACGAAGGTGTTCGGGCAAGAAGGTGATTCGGGCGTCAGGCCGGTGGCCTAACCAGGTGGTCTTTTGGCTGAACTGGATGAGTATCGCCTTGGAGGCCTGGTTGAAGACGGCGGTCAGCTGTCCCGGCTCAGGGGCACAGAAGAAGAGATCTCCATCCGCATTCTCGCTGTCGATAGACGCCTGGGTCTCACAGCCGAGATCCACGAGACGATGCTACGAGATGAGCTGTTCGGCACGACTCAGACCTAGCAATCGGTATGCGGCTCCCGGACAGAACAACACCGCTCGGGGCTACACGCTGTTTGGGCTTGCTCGCATCCTGACCCCGATGGCCAGCAACACCATGGGACTGCGACAGTCTGAGACCTGCAGCAGAGTCTTCAGAAGGTCCCCGAACCTTGCGTCAAAGACAGCCCCGTCCGCCCAGTCAATCGGTCTTTGGGATGTGAGCACCCGAGATGCCCGGCGGTCGCGTGACCGGCTTGGCGACTCCTCGCCGCTATGACTGGTGACTGCGGCGGTCCCGAGCGCCAACAGCGATGAATACCAGCCCGATTATCCCAATCACTATGAGAGGGGCAGCATCGAGAGAACTCCACAGCATGGCCGCGGCTGCGCCAAGGGCCATCACGATCCCAACGACGTACATGACTGTACTTCTCGTCATGTTCCCAGGTTCTACTCCAACGCCCTCCCGGTGTAGTGCCGAACGTCACATTTGACCTGCATGGCGATGTCTGTTGTTTGTCAAGGGTTGGTTGCGCGCGCCGGAGCATCTCGGCGAGCCGAGGTTGAGGAGAGGTCGAAGAACCGCTTGATCAGGGTGGAACAAGGGCCGCGCCAGACAAGGCGGCAAGCACTTGGAGTGCCAGACCCGCGTGTTGCTCCTGCCAGGCTGCGGAAACTGGATCCGCAGCCCCCAGCAGCACTATTAGGCCCGTATGTGCGGGTGCGGAATCCCGAGTTTGTGGTCCGATGGCAGCGGTAACTCACGGATTCGAGCGGATGCGCCGTCACCAATTAGCAGTTGGAGTTCTCGGTGGGTCCCCGGGGAATCGAACCCCGAACCTTCGGGTCAAAAGATCGCCGATGCTCGTGTCCCCTGGTGTCCTCTGGTGTCCCCTTTTGAGGCAAAACGAGGGGAAACGGCGCGATGGAGATGAGGTTCGTGTCTTCTTGCGTTCTCTTGTGTCCTCCTGTGCGTTTGCATTTGAGCCAGCCCGCCCGCCGCGGTCAAACGGTCTTTGGGACGTGACCGCTGTAGATCACGCGCATGAACTTGTGGCCGAGGTCAGCGGTCGGTTCGAACATGAGTGGACATCCTCCATCGATCACGGTGATGCCGTGTTCGCGGCCGTAAGCGGTAGCCGTGTCACTGACACTGCCTTGGCCGTAGGAACGGTGCATCCACACTTGATTGATGCCAAGCTCCGCACACTCCCGCATCGTGCCGTCAGCCTTGTCCGGTGCAGTGGCGATGACGACGGCGTCCACACCGCCGGGGATACTCTTCAAGTCGTGGTAGCTCCGGTCACCCTCCACGTGATCGGCGTTGGGGTTCACAGCGAACACTTCGTAACCCCGGTCCCGAAGACGCTTATACACCGTGTTGGAACCGTGCTCCTTGGGAGTCCGCGAAACGCCTGTCACCGCGATCCGCTTATTGGCAAGAAACGCCGAGGTGGCTTCGTTCATCGTCGGCATGGTCGGCCTCCGATCACGACACCGCTGCGGCCGCTTCGGGGAGT
>CAZSOF010000379.1:0-2298 GCA_964607685.1 uncultured Acidimicrobiaceae bacterium
CCCGACGCCGCGGACACCGACTGGTTACGAAATGTCCGGGACGTGGCCCGCGCCGCGGCGCAGGGAAACCTCGAGACCACGGTCCCCGGTCAGTACATCTGTGTCGCCTTCTACAACGGCTCCGCCTGGTCCCGCCTGACAGACACCGCCGGTGTCGAAGCGACCGCTGCGCAAGAGTGTTTCACAGATTCACTGCCCGCTGACCAGCCCCGGGTGCAGGTGGTCACCGAACGTGACAGCACCGTTCAAGCCGTGGTCTTCTCGACCGACGTGAACCTGCGCGCCGAGGCTGCCGCCCGGTATGAACGTTGAGGAGGAGACACTTGTACTCATCGGATCATGGTGCCTCCATGCTGCTGGTGGCCATGAGTCTCGCCTTGCTGGTGGGCACGTCGGCGCTCGCCGTTGACATCGGTGCCCTGTGGCTCGAGAGGAGCACCGACCAAAAGATCACCGACAGTGCCGCGGCCGCCGCTGTGTTGGAGGCTGTCACCACCAGCGGGGAGGACGCCTGCGAAGCGGCTCTCGCCTATGTATCGGTCAACTCCGATGAGATCACCACCCTCGATGACACCGGATGCGCCACCGCCTTCTCGTCGACCTGCACGCCTGGGGAGTTACTGACCGTCAACTCGGGTCGGTTCACTATCACAGTCACCTATCCGGTGGCCGATGACGACGCCCTGATGACATCAGGCATAATCGGCGCCGGCACTCAACCGTTGCACACCGACGATGGTGAACCCTGTGAGCGAGTGGGCGTCAAGATGGCCGCCATTCGAAACAGCTTTTTCGCCCGGCTTCTCGGACACACCCAGGGACGGACCACAGTCCACACCGTTGCCACGGCAACGACGGAGGACGACGGCCCTCCGATCAACCTGCTCGTCCTTGACCGTACCGGCTGTCAGGCCATCCACGTCCAGGGAAATGGCGGGATCATCGTCGAAGCGGTGATTGCCGAGGACGACTCGGGCAGTCCAGTCGGCCTGGTCGAAGGTCTGGCCGCCGCCGATTCGGACGGATCTGCCGGGTGTATTTCGGACGGGGTGATCGACGTCGACGGTTCCGGCTCGTTGCTGCGAGCCGACGGGCCCGAGGGCTGCGCCGGCCAGACCGGCACCCACAGCGTCGGCAGTTACACCGCCGGTGAAGGATGTGGCCTGATCCAGACCTATGCACCGGGCACACCGGGCTGTGCCCCGGTGGTCAACACACCGGCGTGCACTCCCGGTGCCGGTGGCGCCAACCGACCCGCGCCCGAGCCGACTCGCCTTCCGGCACGACTGACCCGCGAGAAAGTGGATCACCGGTACAACTGCTGGAGCGACTACACCAGTCCGCCCGCAGGTGTTGGCTGGGCCGCCGATCCGCTCACCGGCAACCAGTCCATCGATGGCTGCTCATCGGGGGACCCTGCCCTCATCTACGACCTCATCGAAGCCGTCTCCTCGGCCGGAAACCCCGTCGGTTTGGGTGCCTGGAACGCCTGGAACGCCGACCTCGGGTACTCATGCAGCATCGTCTCGTCGGACCCGGACATAACCGTGACCGGAAACGTCGTGTTCGACTGCCCCACCTTCAACGTCAATCGCCATGTCCGCATCAACGGCAATGTCGTCTTCGACGGTGATGTCAACGTGACATCTTCCGACGGACACCTCGACATCAACAACGGCCTCGGCAATCCTGGATGGGCCTTCTTCCGCGATGGAACGCTCGCCAAGGACGGCCAGGCCGACCTCACTCTCGACTACACCATGGTGTACTTGTCGAAGACGTCGACTGTGGCCATGTCCGGTGGGACGGGATCAATGAACTGGGTGGCACCCGACAGCGGAGACTTCGACGACCTGGCTCTCTGGTCCGACTCACCCTCCACCCACTTCTGGGCAGGCCAGGCCGACCTGGCCATGGAAGGTGTCTTCTTCACGCCGCTGGCAACCAGTGACTACTCGGGAACCAGCGGACAGAACCAGACCGAAGCCCAATTCATCTCATACCGGCTGCTCGCCCGAGGCCAGGGTGTCCTGGTCATCGCACCCTCGGAGGATCGCAGCATCGGCTTCGGCAACCCGGTGTCTACCCTCATCCGCTAATCCCGGCACCGGGTGGGCGAGGCCTGCTGGGTCTGAACACCCTGTCGGCCCGATGGCATCGAAACCGGTCTGTCGCCAGGGAAGCCAGTGTCAACGAAGGCGTGTAGTGCCGCCAGCACTCCCTCTACCATCAATGAACACGCCCTCGTAGCTCAGGGGATAGAGCACCGGTTTCCTAAACCGGGTGTCGCAGGTTCGA
>CAZSOF010000380.1:0-2275 GCA_964607685.1 uncultured Acidimicrobiaceae bacterium
ACCAGCCAATCGGTGGTGACGAGAGACTCGGGGTGGGCGTATTCGTTGTTTGTGCTGGACACGAGACACTCCTTGGGTGTGATTCGTTGATGCCGACAGAAACTGTCGGGATCGGTTTGCCCCCAACGCCACGGAGAACGGACAGTGTTCGGAGGTGGCTCTCGAGTGGTGGCGTCGGGTTCAGGAGTGCCGGGCGCGGCCTGTGGCACTCGGGTGTACCACCCGAGAGCTGTCACAGCGACAACAGGTGTCGAAGATCCGCGTCATGGATGCCAGAGTATAGGTGATCTTCGGGCAACTGGAACAAACTTCTTTCGGCAAGTGCTGTGGACCCAATCCCTCGAGTGTCCCGCTGGACCTGACCTCCGGCCCCTGGATCATCGGTCGACGCCGCGACCTCCTCACCCACCCCCGATCTCGGCAACGATTCGCCCCGCGGCGTCCTCGGCGACAGCAGAAGACACCACTCCGGTGGCCACCAGATCCCGCAGCACGTCACGGACGGTGATCCTGCTCAGCGCCTGCGCCTGACGACGATGCAACACGCCGTGCTCGAGGTCGGCGCTCTCCTCGAGGTCCTTCAGCCTCGACTCCGCCGTCCTCTCCCAATCAGCGAATGTCTGCTTGGCCTCGACGATTCGTAGTGGATCGAAGTCAGGAAGAGTCTGAAAGTTGTCCAACTCGGCGGCGGCACGCTGGGCGGCGAGTCGGCGGGCGCTGATCTCGATGTATCCCACTTCGGTCAGATCCTCGCCCAGGGGAGGGGGAAGGATCCCCAGCAGGCCACGGTGCAGCCTGGCATACCAGGGGAGATGAGCCCTGCGGGCCGCCTCCGCCCGCAGTTTCCCCTCCTCGGCCTCCTCGATCTCATCATCTATCTCGTACATGAGTGTGCGAGTGGCGATGGGGGGGAGAAGACCTGCGTCGCTCAGGCTCTGATACGACTCACGCTCGATGTTCAGCCCGCGCAACACCAGCACCTGACGCTCTTCGTCGTCGCTGAGATTCGATCGCAGAAGATCATCCCTGGCGTCCACTTCGGCGACGGTGAGGTGTGCATCCAGTACGTCGTCGTGGACGCCGAGCATCGCAAGGCGTTTCCTCGTCGAGTCGATGGCGAACAGGCGCGCCGCCGCCCCCAGGAACTGATCGGTGCGACTCGTGCGATCGAGCTTGAGACCATGAACCAGCGACGTGATCGTCGTTGCGTTGACCAGGAGGGTCGCCAGAACGACACCTCCGGTGGCAGCGATGATCGTCTCGTGATTGGGCACATCGGTGGGCAGTGCGAGCGCCAACGCCAGGGCCACCCCGCCGCGCAAGCCCCCCCAGACGAGAACCGCCGAGTTTCGCCTACCCACCTTTCGGATCACATGGACTCGTTCGAGGAACCACACCAGGGGTACCACCGCCAAAGGCCGTGCCACCAGCACCGCGACCGTGGCGATGGCGATGATCCCCAGATTCTCACCCAGCAGCTCGAAGTCCAAGGCCAGACCGATGAACAGGAACAACAACGCGTTGGCCACGAAAGCGAGGGCGTCCCACAGCTCGTGCAGAATCTCCCTGACCTCCCGATTGGCCCGGCTCTCGGTCATGCTGCCGACGACGACACCGGCGGCAACTGTGGCCATGACCCCAGAAAACCCCAGGACCGCGTCGGCCAGGACGTAGCTGCCGTAGGCGACGGCAATCGACATGGCCGCCGCAGGGAGACGCCCCAGCAGGGGAAGGAGGAGCACGGCCATCACACCGATCACACCCCCGATCACAACTCCGCCGGCGAACACTGCAATGAAGTCGAGGACACCCTCCCCGAGCGAGAAGCTCTGGCCCAGAGCGGCAACCAACAGAATCTGGGAGAGGACGATGGCCACCCCGTCGTTGAGCATGCTCTCCCCCTCTACCAGTGTGAGCAGCCGGTTGGACACGCCCAGCTCGCGGAAGACGGCCACCACCGCCACCGGGTCGGTGGCCGAGATGATGACACCGAACAAGAGGGCAACCGATAGCGAAAGCCCTACCGCGGCCTCCATCGAGAAGCCAACGAGGGCCGCCGAGATGGCCAGGGCCACCGTGGCAAGAGCGCCGATGGGGATCAGATTGCGCATGAACTCCCGGGTGGAGAGCATGAGAGCAGCCTCGAAGATGAGGATGGGCAGGAAGAGGTTCAGGACCAGGTTCTCGAACCCTTCACCCGAGATCAGCTGCGAGACGACGAGGTCGGCACCGAACTCGGTCACCACCAGACCGGCCGCCGCCAGGACGACGGTGA
>CAZSOF010000381.1:0-2264 GCA_964607685.1 uncultured Acidimicrobiaceae bacterium
CAGTCTGTCCATGTCCACGTGTGAGCTCATGACCACAACCTAATGGCTCGTCACAGTTTCCCGACACCCAAGTCAAGCCTAGGGGGTCCGTCCCGCGAGAATGGGCCACTACAGCCCCGGAGGGGTGTCCGAGCGGTCTAAGGAGACGGTCTTGAAAACCGTTGGGCCCTTTGGGTCTCGTGGGTTCGAATCCCACCCCCTCCGCCTGTCTGCTGGAGATGGCCGTTCGCTCGCCTGTTGGTCAAACCTACCTGCCTTTTCGCCGGCTTCCCGTGGCAATTTGGTTTCAGCCAGGTCCGCAAAACGCCTGCTCCGGTCGCCAGCAAGAGATGCTCAGGCACACGAGAGGCGCAGGGTCTCGTAATAGGCGTCCCGACGGCTCGGAGGCGAGATGAGGGTCTACATGGGGCCCGGTGACGACACGGCCACGGCGTATTCGATTGGAGACGACAGGCGATCCGGAGCAACAGTGGTGGAGATACGGCGACGCCAAGGGATGCGAGCGAGCTGACCGTGGACAGCTACTCGTATTCGTCGTAGGGCTTCTCATCGACCCGACTGGTGGTCGGCTGTTCTGATGGCTTTCAGTTGGGTGAGAGACTCCGACGTCGTGTCAGCCGCCCAAGTCACGTCGGCGACGTTCTCAACCGCTTTTCGTGGCTCCGACCTGAACGAGACAGACGGGCTACTAGACCGAGTAGTAGATGCTCTCAGCCGGTATGAGTCCGGGCATGCCCCCCGCCCGCAGCAGATAACAGCCCAGCAATTGAAGGTTCCCTACTCACTGCGACGTTGTGACCGAGCGCCCCACCACACCAGTCCAGAACCGGCAATGAAGGCGACGGTTCCGATGCCAATCCACAATCGGTCACCCGTCATGAAGCTCTCCGGGGCAAAGGCGACATTGAGACCTTGCATGACCCATACCGCTCCGGCGATCAATAGGACCGCGCCTGAGGCGATTCTGAGCATCCCGGCATTCTCGTCGCCTCACGTCGCACGGAGGGTTGGGTGCCCCGACCAACTCGGGCGCACATGAGTACTGCTATGTGCGGTTCTCGGAGGTGCGGATGCGGTTCTGGGATGGCGAAGAACTGACACGTTCGTCACGCGTGGGTGCAGCCCATGGTTTGGTGAGGGGCCAGCCGGTCTCGGTCGGACCGTGCTGCCGAAGATGTAACAGCCGCTGGTGAGCTTCGCTGACTCCGGGAATGGTTCCAGCGGGAATCCACCAGGCGACGCTGGTGGGTTCTTCGCTGCGCTCGAACCACTCCTGCCTTCTGCGTAGATATGCGATGTGTCCGCTCTTGTGAATGAAGTGCATCAGTGAGTCGAGATCTTCCCAGATCGAGTAGTTGACAATGAGAAGCGGGTCGTCGATACCGTCCACCTCCACATAGCTGGAGGACTGGCCGTCTTCGTCCGTCAGACGCCACACGAACCCTGGCGAAGCCTCGGCGAGGGCATTGATCGGACCCAGCGCAGCGACGAACTCGGCCACATCTGGATGGTCGAGGGGTCTTCGTATGCGTCCGACGTTGTACTGGGCGAGTTGAAAGTCGGTCACCTGGAGAGGCTACCCAACGGCCAACGGCGACTAGCAGTCAGATTGCATATGCGCCCGATAGTGCTGTTGGGGGCGGCGGATCTTGTTTTCCCTGGCGTGGCAGGAGCCCGGAGCCGGTCTGGCTCTCCAGGTGCCGGCTGCACTTGTCTGGTTGGCTTTCCAACGAGTGGCAGGGCCCGTCGGGAATCCTGTGGGCGTGCTCACCACGGAGCGCTCGATGGCTCACGGGAGTTTCCCTGGGAAACTCCATGTCGGTACCGTTCAGGCTGACAACCCATCTGGAGAGGTGGCCGAGTGGTCGAAGGCGCTCGCCTGCTAAGCGAGTAAGGGGTTACAAGCCTCTTCGAGGGTTCAAATCCCTCCCTCTCCGCCAGGTGGCGGCCGGCACCGGCAGGCAGTGAACACGTTTCCACTTCGGGTCAGGAGGCCCGGTCCTAGATGCCATCGGGAATGTGGCGAAACAACTCGGGCGAAACGTCGGCCCCGGTTCGCCGCAGGGCCAGTGCCCAAGACGGTGAGTAGCCAAGGGCCCAACGAAGACTGCTCACCGACGCCCGACCCACCAGGTCGGCGCCGGGTTTGGCCTTCAGGCCCAGAATGTCAGCGAGGCGCCGGGGGATGGTGGCGACCGCTGCCTCCATCAGGATCATGTATCCGGCCTTGATCGCCAGGCTGAGCGGTGGGTTGGTTAGGAAGT
>CAZSOF010000382.1:0-2249 GCA_964607685.1 uncultured Acidimicrobiaceae bacterium
ATCGTCGACCTCATCACGGAGGTCGTACAAGTGGGCGCATATTCAGTAGTGACAGTCGTTTGCCTGCGACGTGACCACCGCGATCATCTCTCGCTGGGCGCGGGTCAACGGCGACGGGCCGTACATGATGGATCGGTAGATGCGCATCGAGTCACGCATCACCTCCGGAAGCTGGCTTTGAACGGAGACGATGTTCCAGATACGCCCCGCTCGTCTCAGTGCTGCGTCGTATTCGCGCCGGGCGACTCCGGTCGTCTCCTCGTAACTGAGAATGTGGACGTGTGGCATCAGCCCGCCAGAAAGAGAGCCGGCTCCTCGAGATTCTCCATGACCAGCGACATGAACCGACGTCCCTGGGCCCCGTCGATGACCCGATGGTCATACGACAATGACAACGGCATCACGGGCGCGATCGCCAGATCGCCATCGAAGACCACGGGACGCATTCGCGCCAGCCCGACAGAGAGAATCGCCGTTGTGCCGGGGGGCACGATCGGGGTGCCGTGGCCCCCACCAACAGCACCTATGTTGGAGACCGTGAAGGTCTGACCGGCCAACTCGGATGGGCTCAGGCTTCGCTCTCTCGCCCCTTCGCCGAGACGACGCACCTCCCTAGCCAGCTCGAGAACACTCTTCTGATCCGCATCCCGTATCACCGCCACCAACAGCCCGTCCGGGGTGTCCACCGCGATTCCGATGTCGCGGGCACCATGGAGGATGAGATCATCGCCATCGAGGGTCGCATTGAATTGAGGGTGGGTGTCCAAAGCCGGGGCCACGGCCTTGATCACCAGAGCCTCGATTGGGATCTTCACCCCGTGACGCTCACCTAAAGCCTCTCTCACCTCGAGGAGTCGCGTGGCGTCTATGTCATCGAAGGTCGTGACATGGGGCACCTCGGCCCAGCTCTGCGCCATGTTGGCCGCGATCGTGCGACGCAGCCGGCTCATGGTCTGTCGCTCGTCGCCGACACGAGAGGGTGCCTGGTCCCGCCACGCGGTAACCCCCTCCGCCTCGGGCTCGACCAGCTCTGCTTCAGGCTCGACCACCTCGCGCTCGGTGATGGCTGGCGTTTCCCCGGGAGTGGTGTCGATCTTCGAAACCGGCCCGGTCTTGACCATGGCCAGCTCCACGTCTTCCCGTGTGATCCGGCCACCGGGCCCTGTGCCGGCAATGGTGGCCAGATCCACTCCGTGGTCTCTGGCCAGCTTGCGGACGATGGGGAGCGCCTGGAACGTGGCACGAGCGGCCTGCAGGGGCGCCTGCGGCGAGGGAATGACCTCAGCCTCCTCGCTCAGCGTTCCCACGATGGGTGACGGCTCTGGCGTGGCCGTCTCCGCAGGAAGACGGGCTTGGTCACGCCATTCCTCCGCATCCCCAATGACCACGAGCACCGCGCCGACCGCAATGACATCTCCTTCGGCCCCGCCGTGTGAGATGACTCTCCCCGCATAGGGCGATGGGATCTCGACGACCGCCTTGTCCGTCTCGACTTCCACCAGGGGTTGGTCGGCCTCGACCTGGTCGCCCTCGGCAACCAGCCAGCGAACGATCTCGGCCTCGGTCAGGCCTTCACCTATGTCCGGGAGCCTGAACTCGCGGGCCACTCAATCCTCCAATGTCTCGCGTGCTGCGGCGACGATGCGGTCCACCGATGGAAGGTAGTGCGCTTCAGATCTCTTCAGCGGAAAGACCGTATCCCAACCCGTGACTCGCTTCACCGGAGCCCGGAGAGAGTAGAGACATCGCTCCTGAATGGTGGCGGCGATCTCGGCACCGTATCCACCGGTCAGCGGAGCCTCGTGAACCACCACTGCTCGGCCGGTCTTGTCCACCGAGGATGCAATGCCGGCCCGGTCCAAAGGTGACAGCGAATGGACGTCGATGACCTCGACCGAAACCCCTTCCTCCTCGAGTGACGACGCCGCGGCCCTGGTCTCCTTCATCATCGCTCCCCAACTGATCAGGGTCACATCCTCACCCACCCGATCGCTGCGCACCGGCCCGATGTCCACCTTGTAGTAGATGTCGGGAACGTCCTCCTTGACGGATCGGTAGAGCCGGATGGGCTCGAGGAACACAACCGGGTCGGGATCTTCGACGGCCGCCAACAACAGCCCGCGGGCGTTCCGCGGCGTTGAGGGCACGACGACCTTGAGACCCGGGATGTGGGCATAGATCGCCTCCGTGGACTCCGAGTGGTGCTCGGCAGCGCCGATTCCACCGCCATAGGGAATCCTGATGACCAT
>CAZSOF010000383.1:0-2225 GCA_964607685.1 uncultured Acidimicrobiaceae bacterium
GGTGGCATCATGGATCTCTGGGTTCGGGAGGCCCGCATCTTCAAGTTCGGCTCGGGTGCCGGCTCCAACTTCTCCAAGATCCGCGCCGAGGGTGAGTTGCTCTCCGGCGGCGGCAAGTCGTCGGGTGTCATGTCTTTCCTCAAGATCGGAGACCGGGCCGCTGGTGCCATCAAGAGTGGGGGTACCACTCGTCGCGCCGCCAAGATGGTCATCCTCGACGTGGATCATCCAGACATCGAGACCTTCATCGACTGGAAGAAAGTCGAGGAGGACAAGGCCAAGACTCTCATACAGCACGGTGGCTATCCGGCCGACTTCAACGGTGAGGCATACGCAACCGTCTCCGGCCAGAACTCCAACAACTCGGTCCGGATCTCCAATGCCTTCATCGAAGCGGTCGAACGAGACGGCGACTGGGACTTGCTGGACCGAACCGACGGAGCGGTTCGCAAGACGGTAAAGGCACGGGACCTGTGGAAGCGGATCGCAGACGCGGCCTGGGCATGTGCCGATCCTGGGCTCCAGTTCGACACCACCGTCAACGAATGGCACACCAGCCCGGCGGGGGGTCGGATCAATGCCTCCAATCCGTGCTCCGAGTACATGTTCCTCGACGACACCGCCTGCAACCTGGCGTCGATCAACCTGGTGCGGTTCTACGACGACGTCGCCGGCACATTCGACATTGAGGGCTACCAGCACGCCATCCGGCTGTGGACCATCGTCCTCGAGATCTCCGTCCTAATGGCCCACTTTCCCTCCGTGGAGATCGCCCGGGGGTCATACGACTATCGAACCCTTGGCCTGGGCTATGCCAATCTCGGATCACTGCTGATGCGACAGGGGATCGCCTACGACTCCGACGAGGGAAGAGCCATAGCCGGGGCACTCACTTCGATTCTCACCGGCTCGTCATATGCCACCTCGGCCGAAATCGCCGAGGTGGTTGGTCCATTCCCTCGTTTCGAGCAGAACCGGAAGTCGATGCTCCGCGTCATTCGCAATCACAGGGCCGCCGCCTACGACGGCGTCGACTTCGAAGGCATATCCACCCGGGTGATGGGCATCGACGCCTACCTCTGCCCCGACGACCTGCTCTCTGCGGCAAGGAATTCATGGGATGTCGCGTTGGAGCGAGGCGAGAAGCATGGCTATCGCAACGCACAGGCCACGGTCATCGCTCCCACGGGCACGATCGGCCTCTTGATGGACTGTGATACCACGGGTGTCGAGCCCGACTTCGCTCTGGTGAAGTTCAAGAAACTGGCCGGCGGGGGCTACTTCAAGATCGTCAACCAGTCAGTGGCGCCGGCTTTGGTTCGCCTCGGATATGACCCCGAGGAGATCTCGGACATCGTCACTTACATCGTGGGGTCGTCGTCGATCGAAGGCGCACCGCACATCAACACCGAGAGTCTGCTGGGGAAGGGCTTCAACGATGAGGACATCCTGGCGCTCCAGGCCACTCTGCCGGCGGTCTTCGAGTTGAAGCACGCCTTCAACGTGTTCACGTTTGGTGAGGAGACCTTGCAGCGACTCGGGTTCACCGTCGACGAGTACACGAGCTGGGATTTCGACCTGCTGCGGGCGCTCGGATTCACCAAGACCCAGATAACCGAGGCCAACAACCACATCTGTGGTCGGCAAACCATCGAAGGCGCACCCCATGTCAGGGACGAGCACTTGCCCGTCTTCGACACAGCCAACAAGAATGGCAAGTACGGGCAGAGGTTCATCCACCACAACGGTCACATCAAGATGATGGCCGGGACCCAGCCCTTCATCTCGGGCGCGATCTCCAAGACGATCAACATGCCCAACGAGGTGACGGTGGAGGAGATCGAGGACGCCTATCACCTGTCGTGGGAGCTGGGGCTCAAGGCCATGGCTCTCTACCGCGACGGCTCCAAGGCCGCCCAACCGCTCAATTCGACTGCCGACGAGGGCGAGGAGAGTGAACACGAGGACGAGGCGATCACCGCCGCGGTCGAGACGGAGAAGACGATCCATTGGGGGAATCTCCCGGCGGGCATATCACCGACACAGGCTTACGCCCAGGGCATGAAGCCGCCACGGTTCCTGCTCCCCTCTCGCCGCTCGGGCTTCAACCAGGAGGCGAGGGTCGGTGGACACAAGGTCTACCTCCGCACCGGCGAGTACGGAGACGGGACCCTCGGTGAGATATTCATCGACCTGGCCAAGGAAGGGGCGACACTCAAGGGCAT
>CAZSOF010000384.1:0-2082 GCA_964607685.1 uncultured Acidimicrobiaceae bacterium
CGAGAGCGGTTCCGAGGAAGCGGACCAGCCGATCGCGGCGGCCGGGTAGCCGACACCGACGTCGAGACAGGTCGTACACGGGCTCGTTTCACTTCATAGCCGGGATCACGTAGTCGGTCAGGTCTCGGTGGCGGTATCGGTCGTGCCGTAGTTGGCCGCGGTGAAGACAACGACAGCGTCTTGATCTGGGAAGAGGTAGATTTTCTGTCCGCAAGAGCACAGCCCAGCCGGGACAGATCCAGGTTACGGAACCGGTCTATCGAGAGATCCGCGGCCGCTACGAGTTGATACAACGCGGCGCAACCCACATCAGGGCAAAGGTCGGATGAACACATACCTCGTTGGCGAATTAACGCTTCGCGACGTAGCCGTGGCGGAAGCGGACACAGATCAACGGATGGAGACGATTCCGCCTATTTGACGCCGCACGAGAACCGCGCATATCGAGCATGACGTGTTCTCGGTCGTGTCGTCATTCAAGTAATGGTCGAAGAAGACCACACTTGTCCTCCCAATCACGGATCACTTGGGGGTACGACAGCCACCATGGGGGTCGAAGGCATCCACACCCCAGCCGAATCTCGTATGTCGCCGGATATCGATGGCGGGATCGGCCTGGTTGATCAACGCGCGGTGAACCGCCCGTTCGCTCCCGGCCTCGGCTCGCCGAAGCGCCTCGTCGAGAATCCTTTTGCCGTGGAGATAGTGGATGATGTTCGCCGCCCCCACCCTTGCGGATCATGCATCTGACCCTGAACTCGCCATCGATATCTGAGCCAGGGGTCGACCCAAACACGCCGCTGACACAGCGAACCCTTCGGCTTCGTATTCCAGACCAAGGACGCACAGGCCGACCTCGGGCTCCCAGAACGGGCCAGCCAACTCGCCTGTGTGATGGACGCCATATCGTCTACATGTCGGTGGCCGGGGACTGGAATATCGCTAGAGGGCTAGCTGACCGACTCAAGTTTTACCCGAGGTTCTCCGACATTCGATCATGAGCCCGCTCGTCTTCAATGACGTCCTGGCTGCTGCGAAACGTGCTCAGGATTGGGCCTGGACTGAGGTCTATTCGTGGTTGGCCCCTCAACTGGGGGGGTACTTCCGTGTTCGGGGATTCCGGGATCCCGACGACCTGGTGGGTGAGGTCTTCGTGCAGATAGCGCGCAATCTTGGTTCGTTCAGAGGAGATGTGGAGCGCTTCAGGTCATGGGTGTTCATGATCGCCCACAATCGGTTGGCCAATGAGCGGCGTCGTATGAGTCGTAAGCCACAGACCGCGGTTGAGGACATAGCCACGGTGGATGGTCGCTGTTCTCCCAGCGCTGAGGAGGAGGCTATGACGCGTCTGGACCAAGACCGCGTCGAGGCCTTGCTGGAAGGGCTCACCGCAGATCAGAGGGACGTGGTCGCCTTGAGAGTCGTCGCCGGGTTCTCACTGGAGGAGACAGCACAGATAACCGGCAAGACTCTCGGTGCAATCAAACAACTACAGCGGAGGGGTCTCAATTCACTTCGTGGCGAGATCGTGACCGAGGGCGTAACTAAATGAGTCTCTCCGGGGGTGACATGGGTGAAATGGCTGACAGATGGTCAGACGCCGAGATCGAGTCGCTGATAGCTGGATCGACCGAGGTCGACCCTGCGTTCGGTGAGTTGATCGCCGATTTGAAGAAATACGCCGGTTGGAAACCGGATCCGAACCAGCGGGCCAACCACCTGGTCGAAGCGGTCGCGGCGGTGCGCGTCGCTGCAGAAGCGGTGCTTGACGACGTCGACAACCTGTCTGCGCCCCCCATGAAGAGGAGACAGAGGATGATCGGACGTATCATGTCGACCCGTTTGGCCAAGGTTATGGCAGTGGCACTGGCGACTCTATTGGCAACATCAGGGATCGCTTGGGCAGCAACCGGGAGCAGCCCGGCAGATCAAGTGTCGACGGTTGCGCAACAAGTTGGACACATCTTCGGAGCCGACATCGACTCGGACGGGGTCGACGAGAACGAGTCTGGAGAGGTGGAGGACGACGACTCGGACGGGGTCGACGAGAACGAGTCTGGAGAGGTGGAGGACGACGACTCG
>CAZSOF010000385.1:0-2207 GCA_964607685.1 uncultured Acidimicrobiaceae bacterium
CGGTGCCGATGCCCTCGACGCCTACTCCCAGGTGGTGACCTCCGTGGCCGCCAGGCTCCTGCCCTCGGTGGTGGCGCTGTCGATCAGACGAAGGGGACGTCGTGGCTGGCAGGACGGGGCCGGCTCCGGAGTCACCATCAGCGATGATGGCTTCATGCTGACCTCCGCTCATGTCGTCGAGGGTGCAGGGAGGGGTGGCGCCACCTTCGTCGATGGTTGGGAGGCCGGATTCGACGTCGTGGGACGAGACCCTCTGTCCGATCTGGCTGTGCTCAAGCTGACGGGAGGCCAGGCCCCGGCAGTCGTGCTGGGCGACGCCGCCGACCTCGTCGTCGGTCAACTCGTTGTGGCAGTGGGGAACCCCCTGGGTTTCTCCGGCTCGGTGACCGCCGGTGTGGTCAGTGCCCTGGGCCGCTCCATGACTGCGGGCAACTCCCGTGCCAGTCGTCTGGTGGAGAATGTGATCCAGACCGACGCCGCCCTGCATCCGGGCAACTCGGGTGGCGCTCTCGCCGATGCCAGTGGTCGGGTGGTCGGCATCAACACCGCCCTGGTGGGGCCGATGGTCGGTCAGGGTCTCGGGCTCGCCGTTCCCATCGATGAGTCGACCAAGACCATCATCGGTGCTCTGATCAGGGACGGACGGGTGCGACGCGCCTATCTGGGTGTGGCCGGTGGCTCCCGTCCTCTGCCTCCGCGTCTGGCCCGAGAACTGGATCAAGAGAAGGGCATCGAGGTGGTGGAGGTCGTCGACAACAGTCCCGCCGACCGGGCCGGAGTCCGTCCCGGAGACATCGTCGTCTCCGGAGATGGCGAACCCCTGGCCGACCCCAAAGACCTTCAGGCTCTGATGACCGGGGAACGGGTCGACGTCGAGTTCGAGATTCGCATCATCCGCGGCGGCAAGGTGAGGACCTTGACCGCGAGGCCGGTAGAACTGACCGACCAATAGAGGCCAGACCAGGAGGCGACAAGCGTCTTTCGGAAGCAGCGGGGGGCGACTTGCGCTTGACTCCCCGCACCATCTCCACGACCGCAATCATCGACGAGACCCGATCCCGTTCGGTGGAGTTGCTCCACCGGGCCTCCCGCCCCTGGGGCTTCGCCGCATCCGCCGACTTCGCCCATTATGACGCCCTGTGGACCAGGGATGCCGCCATTGCCGTGCTCGGTGCCTTCGTCGTCGATGACTCCGATCTCAGGGACACGGCCATAGCCACCATCCTCACGATCACCGGGACCATCGATCACACCGGGCGCGTGCCCAGCGTCATTCGACCCGACAGCCGCGCATGGGACTGGGGTGAGGGTGGTGCGGTCGACGTGTCGGCCTGGTACGTGATAGTGGCCGCGGCCGCCTTGCGTGTGACGGGCGATCTCGAGTTGGCCGGAGAGGTCTGGGGGCCGGTGTCGAGCACTCTGAGCTGGCTCGAGGCCCAGGACGTCACCGGCAGTGGGCTGATCTCCGCCGCTCCGGCGACCGATTGGATGGATGGCTCGCTGACGCGTTATGGCCGGGCTCTCCACCTCAATGTCCTCTATGCCTGGGCAGCGCGTGCCGGTGGGGTCCTGGCCACGGCTCTGGGCGCCACCCCGCCGGTGGATTGGGAGTCGATTCGGGAGCGGGTCAACATCCTCTTCTGGCCGGCCGCCGGCATCTATGTCAGCGATCTCTACGACAGTGGCTTCTTCCACGACGCCATCAAGACGTCGTATCGGGAATTGGCAGCCCAACCCCGCAGTCACTACGTGAGTCATGTGGTGCATGCCGCCTTCATCGATCGTTGTGACACCCTGGCCAACCTCCTCGCCATCCTCACCGGAGTGGCCGGCGAAGACCGGGCTCGCCAGATCCTCGGGTTCATGGACCACACGGGCGTGGATCAGCCCTATCCCACGAAGTGTTGGACGGAGCCCATTCCGGAAGGCGATGCGATGTGGATGCGTGAGGTCGACCGATGGCTGCACCCCCGATGGCGTAACTCGCCGAATAGCTATCACAACGGTGCAGCCTGGCCATATGTGGGGGCGCTGCACGCCGCGGCTGCTGCATCGGTTGGCCTCGCCGACGCCGCCGAGAGACTGATGATCGACACCGGCCGGGCCAACCAGGCAGGGGAGTGGCGCTTCTCGGAATGGCTCCACGGGGACACCGGTGAGCCCGCGGGGGCGTCGTCGCAGACGTGGAACGCCGGTGCCTATCTCCT
>CAZSOF010000386.1:0-2207 GCA_964607685.1 uncultured Acidimicrobiaceae bacterium
ACGGCAGTACACCCCGGTGGTCTTCACTGCGACGAAGAATCGCCCGTCGAACCGGTGGTCACGGCTGTCCATCGCCCGGTACATCGTCTCGAAGTCCACAGGCCAACGATACGGTGGGACCGTGCCTTCGCTAGCGGAAAACCGACATCATCGACCTGTCGGGAATCCGCCAGCAATCGAGTGCCAATGTCTGAATACTCGGCTGGGTCGTGTCGCACACCCTGGATCGAGGAGTCAGTCTTGACCGGTGAGTCGCTGGCGCGCCAACCGCTCGACGCTCGATTCTGGAAGGTGTGGACGGCCGCCACTGCCTCGAACATCGGCGATGGGATAGTCCTGGCAGCCCTGCCCTTGCTTGCAGCCGAGCTCACGCGTGAGCCCGTCGGGGTGGCGGCCGCCACCATCGCCGTGCGTCTCCCGTGGCTCGTGTTCGGGCTCTTCGCAGGTGTGATCGTGGATCGGACCGACCGGCTTCGCTTGATGATCCGGACCGATGTTGGGCGCGCTGTTGCCTTTGTGGCGTTGGCCGTGGTCGTGGCCACCGGTGACATGACCCTGGCGCTCTTGTATTTGGCGGTGTTCGGAATCGGCATCCTGGAGACGCTGTTCGACACCGCCGCCATGAGCATGACTCCCGCGCTCGTCCGTCGCGAGCAACTCGAGCGAGCAAACGCCCGGATCAACGGCGCCTACGTCGCGGCCAACGAGTTCGCCGGACCGCCGCTGGGGGGAGCACTCTTCGCAGTCGCCGCCGCCCTTCCCTTCGGGGTCGACGCCGCCACGTTTGCCCTGAGTGTCATGGTGCTGATCACGGTCGGGGGCGAGTACCGACCCCATCGACCCGAGCGGAGCACGGTTGTGCACGACATCCGCACTGGGTTCCGATACGTGTGGCGCGAACCCCTCGTCAGGGCGTTCGCCATTGGTGCAGGCGTCATCAACCTGGGCTTCACCGCGGCCGTGGCCATACTCGTGCTTCATGCCCAGGACAACCTGGGCGCCGACGAGCTCGGATTCGGTCTGCTCCTAGCCACGGCGGCGGTGGGCGGTATCGCGGGTGCCCAGGCCGCTCCTCACATTCTCGATAGTGTCGGCAGGCGCCGCGGCGTAGTGGTGTCAGTGGTGGGAATTGCCGGCGGAGTGGCCCTCATGGGGGCGGCGGGAAGCTTGTGGCTTGCCGGCGCCGGCTATGCCCTGATTGGATTCAGCGGTGAGGTCTGGAACATCGCCTCGGTGACGTACCGTCAGTCGGTGACACCGGACGCTCTGCTCGGCCGGGTGATGGCCGGGTTCCGAGTGGTCGCCTACGGTGCGTTTCCCCTCGGCGCCGCCCTCGGAGGCGTGGTCGCCGGTCTCACCACGTTACGGACCACGTTCTTCGTCGGTGCCGGCCTGATTGCGGCCCTCATTCCGTACCTGGCCATGACGACGAAGAAGCATGGGCTCTAGTTTTGGCCGCCTCCAGCCCATGGCATGACGGCTTCCCCCAGTTCCCTTCCTCTTCCTACCTGGCGGCCTCCATGCAGGTGACGCCGGTGTCACCTACCGTGGCGCTGTGAGGAGTCCTCGGGGGTAGGTCGAGGCGATCCCCTTCCGAGAGCGGCACGTCACCGTCAGGGATGTGGAAGACGATCGAGCCCTCCACACAGAAAAGCACCTTGTGATATGGATGCTGGTGCTCCGCATAGAAATACCCGGGCTCGTTGGACCAGGTATGAGGGTCCAGCCTCTCGTTGGTGAAGGCAGCCCTGGCTTTCGAGCGGGCCTTCATGCTCACAAGTAGTCGCCTATTCGTCCGACGTACTCAGGGAAGTATCGGCCGATCACCTTCAGGTCGAAGTTGGCAATGATCGACTCCTTC
Organism: uncultured Acidimicrobiaceae bacterium; assembly: GCA_964607685.1. Taxonomy (GTDB): domain Bacteria; phylum Actinomycetota; class Acidimicrobiia; order Spongiisociales; family ZC4RG35; genus JANQRA01. Next base: position 1,862 of record CAZSOF010000386.1, read on the forward strand.
GGTTCCCGGTCCAAGAGGAATCGGAAAGAGGCATCGACCAACTCCTCACCCGTCGCCATGCCACCCCCGAGTCGATCGAGATCGTCTGGCTGGACGGTGACCTCGTGCGTCGAGGAGGACCCGCCCTCAGTGACGGTGACCTGGTAGGTCCGGGCTGCCACGGGTGTGATGTCGATCTGTGCCATGGCCAGAACTTAACCCGCATCGACAAGGGACCGGTCAGGTCATCCAGCCAATGGTGGCCATTGCCCCGATGATGGCTACCAGCAGTGTGAGCAACCAGGTAGTGAAGGACCTGCGAAGCGCGCCGATCTCTGCAAGGAGCTCGACTCGCAGCCCACTCATA
>CAZSOF010000387.1:0-2204 GCA_964607685.1 uncultured Acidimicrobiaceae bacterium
CGAATAGACCAGGGCGGCGGCTCCCGCCCATACGACCAGGAGCAGGACGATCGACCCCACCACCCACCCGAGCCGCTTCAGCCATCTCATCGTTCGTATTCCCTGCCCTTGTCCCGTTGGTCTCGGCTCGTAACCTGTATGACCAGCACCCACGGGCCACGGCATTCGTTGCAAACCGATGCGGCGGGGGAAAAGCTCTGCTCTGGAGTGGTCACATACCCCATTGCCGCGGAGGATCCTCGAGCCCCTCGGTGAAATTCCAGTATTCGCGGAGTGCGGTGCAAAGCCCTGACGGGTCGAGATCGAGGAGAAGGACGCCGGCGAGGGTGACTGGATCACCGTTGATCCGCATCCTGGTCCAGAACTCCACCACGGCCCGGTCACCTGCGGTGATGGGAGTGCCCATGCGGACGGTCACGTCGGACTGCGCCGATGTCACACTGGACCAATACTCGACGACGCCCGATCGACCCCGGTGGGGCTCCTCAAAGATGTTGGATCGATAGGTGGCGTCCTCGGTGAACAGGGCGGCAGCACCCTGACTGTCGGCATTCTCCCAGGCCACGCGGTAGGCGTCGGCCCACTCTTCGACTGTGAATTGGGTCATGGCCAGCCGAGGCTACCGGCGGTCGGGTGGTGGCGGTCCCCCAGACGACGGCAAGGTACAGTCGCGTCAACCGCCTGCCCGGGAAACCAACATCCAGAGCCGTGCTGACAGCCGTTGATCACATCGTCGTTTGTGTCGACGACGGGGCACGGGCGGTCGAGACTTATCGCAGCCTCGGGTTCAACGTACGAGAGGGTGCACTCACCGATCGGCAGGTGGCGTATGCGGTCTTCGGCGACTTCTACATCGTCTTCGCCGAGGATGACGGCGCCGAGGGACTGTGCCGCCTGGTGCTCAGGAGCGACGACCTCGAGACCGAGCTGGCCCGTCTCCGATCGGCCGGGATCGGAGGCACGGCACCGATCGACGATCCCCTCGACGGGCCCAGGGGCTCGCTGGCGAGACGCACGGCCTCGGTGGACGCACCCATCCCGCTGGGTCTGGTGCAGCACCAACACGATCCCTCCGAGCGTATTGCCTTCCTTGGCGGGCCGGTCGACCACCCGAACACTGCCACCGTCCTCGAACGCATCTACGTCGTCGTCGAGTCGATCCGGGGCGAGTTGAGACGATTCGAGCACTTGCTAGGAGTCCCCGCTCCGGAGCCGGAGATGGGCACGGTCATCATGTCGCTGATGAGTGTGTTCTATATCGGCGAGATCGGAATCGCCGTGGCCGAGCCCAGAGGCCCCGGTCCGACGGCGGAGGCCTTGAGGTCGAGGGGGCCGGGGATGTTCCAGGTCCTGTTTCGCGCCGGGCACCTGGATCAGGCGGCCGGGTTGATGGTCGACAACGGTGTGCCCTCTCCCACACGGGGCACGCGTCTCAGCGGGGAGAATGCTCTACTGGTCAAGCCGGAGAACGCCTGCAACGTCTACGTGGCGTTTGCCGGTCGGCCATAGAGAGCCGCGACACCGGTGAGGAGCTGACCGACGAGCAAAGTCTCGCTGTCATGGGAGAAGACTTGGCGGGGCCACATCATCGGCCAGGTGGAGCGGATGATCGAGCTGGCCAACACCGCAGCCGCAGCTCAATCGGCTGCCTGACACCGGCATTGCCTATGTGCTGCGGGGAGCGCGTATCTCAGAGCGACAGGGCAACCGGAGGGTCGCCTTCGGCAAACGGGCAGTCAACCACCACCCCATATCCGAGGGTCGAACATCGGCCCGACCGTTTCGACAACCCTCACCTCGCCGAAACGCCGATGACGTGCGTTCAGTGCCACCATGTCAGAGCGGCGTGCGGAGAGGAAGGGGGTTGATATTTGATGCGGAATCAGCTCCCGGTGGAGATGCCGCAATCGAGGTAACGATTCGCCGCGCTGATACTGATGATCAGATCGACAAAGGCATCGGCGCGACGCTGAACTGGAGTCCTCGGCTCTTCAGCCTTCACCGTCACCAGGCCGACGTCGGCCTTGAGCAGTCGGGCTTCTCTTCTTATCAGGGCGCGCAGGCTCCAGGACTCTCGTTGGCGAGTGGAGCCTCCATCAAGCGGAATCGCCGGCGAAGGCGATACCTGCGAGGTCGGCCATCTCGCGCTTGGGAGTGACCAGGTCGGTCGTCGCGAAGTCCCCGAGGTGAGAGTGCCCGCAGGC
>CAZSOF010000388.1:0-2185 GCA_964607685.1 uncultured Acidimicrobiaceae bacterium
GCACCCCCGTCCCTGGCCCTCCCCCGACAAGGCGACCGTCGCCCTCTCGGCCGCAGCCGAGGCCATCGCCCGCCACTGGGCGGTCTAGCAGCCAAATCCCCTAAATCGGGCCTGCCCGGGGACCGATAACCGACTTCGGAGGTAGTGCCTGGTGAGGACTGACCCGGAATGAAGAACGACATCGACGCCCTGTTGAAGCAAGCTGTCGATCACGGTGCGTCTGACATTCATCTCAAGGTCGGCTCGGCTCCTATCGTCCGCATCGCCGGCGAGTTGCGTCGTCTCGACGGCTATGAGCCGCTCCGCCCGGCCGACACACAGGCCTACGCCGAAGCCATGTTCACCCCGAAGGTGGCGGAGGACTTCAAGGATTCCGGATCCACCGATTTCGCCTACGGTCGTCACGAGCTGGGTCGTTTTCGAGCCACCGCTTTCAGACAGCGTGGCTCGGTTTCCCTCGTGTTGCGGCGCGTCGTTCCCGGATCGAAGTCTTTCTCCGAGTTGGGGCTGCCCAAGGCGGTGGAGAGGTTGGTAGCTGCCAAGTCCGGGCTCGTCCTGGTGACCGGGCCGTCAGGATCGGGCAAGACGACGACCATGGCTTCGCTCATCGACTGGATCAACTCCAATCTGGGCCGGGCAATCATCACCATCGAGGACCCGATAGAAGTTCTCCATCCCGACAAGCGGTCGGTTGTCGTGCAGCGGGAGGTGGGTGTGGACACTTCGGACACACCAGGAGCGATCAGGGCAGCGATGCGTCATGACACAGACGTGATCTTGATCTCCGAGATCTCGAGCTACGAGGTGGCTCATGCCGCCATAGACGCCGCGGAGACGGGTCATCTGGTCATCTCGTCGATGCGAACCAGCGATCCTGCAGACACCATCAATCGACTCATCTCCTTGTTCCCCGAATCTGGGAGACAGGTGGTCAGGAACCAACTGGCGGCTCAGATCCAGGCGATCATCAGTCAATTGCTGGTTGACGCCGGCGAAGCCGGTCAGGCACTGGCATGTGAGGTGCTCACCAACAACGAACGGACCCAGGAGTGGATCATCGGCGGTGAAGAGGCCTCCTTCCTGGTCGAGGTGATCAAAGAGGGTGGTTTTCATGGAATGCAGACCTTCGACCAATCCCTGCTCAACCATGTTCTCGGAGGCTCGGTGATGCTCGAGGCCGTACTCCCCTTTGTCCGCAATACCCACGAGTTGCGCGCCAAGGCACTCGCGGCCGGAGTCGCCGTCTGAGAGCGCCGGGGCCCGCTCCCCGGTGCTGAACCATTCTGTGCACATCTACCAGGCGAGGTGGGTGGTAGATGCTCGCAGAACGGTCGATAACCTCAGCCTCAGTGATTCCCGAGAGGCTGCAGTTTCTGACGGAGCCCGACCTCCCTCCCGTCCAGCTCGCCACCCTGTTCGACGATGCCGGGGAGGAGCTCTATCTGGTGGGAGGGTCGGTGCGTGACGCCTTCCTGGAGCGCCCGGTCGACGACTTCGACTTCGCCACCGGAGCCCGCCCCGATCGGGTGGCCACGCTACTCGAGCCGTGGGCTGACGTCGTGTACGACGTGGGCGCGCAGTTCGGCACGGTGGCGGCCCAGAAGGACGGTCACACCATCGAGGTCACCACCTACCGCAGCGAGGTCTACCGGGACGACTCCCGAAAGCCGCATGTCACCTACTCCGACGATCTGGCCACCGATCTCAGTCGACGCGACTTCACGGTGAACGCAATCGCCCTGTCGCTGCCGGACCTGGAGGCTGTGGATCCCCATGGCGGTCTGGTCGACCTGGGAGGCAAGATCTTGCGCACACCACTGGAGCCGGCCATCTCCTTCGGTGACGACCCCTTGCGGATGCTCCGACTCTTCCGGTTCCAGTCGTCGCTCGGCTTCGTCCCGGATGAAGACGCGGTGGAGGCGGTTCGGAACATGGCACCCCGTCTCGCAATCATCTCCGCGGAGCGCATCCGTGACGAGCTGTCCAAGCTCCTGGTCACATCGGCACCGGGGGAGGCCATGCACCTGATCGTGGAGACCGGTCTCGCCGATCACTTCCTGCCCGAACTGCCCGCGTTGGCGATGCAACAAGACCCCGATCATCGTCACAAGGACGTCCTGGCCCACACAATCGCCGTGGTGGACAAGACATCACCGCAGCTGAAATTGAGGCTGGCCGCGGTTCT
>CAZSOF010000389.1:0-2165 GCA_964607685.1 uncultured Acidimicrobiaceae bacterium
CAGCCTCGTCGGGAAAGACGTAGTACTCCACCGTGTCAGGAGTCGCCGAATCCGGGTATCCGGGGTTGGCATTGCTCACAACCAGGTAGTCGGCTGCCATGGACAGAGTCAGCGGGCCTCCGCTCACATCGGACTCACCGGAGAGTGAGTAGAGGTCATTCGCGGAGATCCCCTCGATCCGGTCTTCCCAGATGTGACGGGCCATGATTGGCGCCAGACCGACGCCATGTGGCCATACCGAGAGATTGGGTCGTTCGTTGAACCGGATAATGAGAGCGTGATCCGACGCCGCCGAGATCGACTCCACGATCGACGAGAAGGCTGTTCCCCAGCTCCCATCGAGTCCCAGTTCGCGCACGGACTCAAAGGTGAATACCAAATCGTGAGCGGTGATTGGGGTGCCATCGCTCCACCGGTATCGGTCACTGAGTGTGATGTCCACGCGCCAGCCATCGGGCCCCATGGTGGGCGAGACATCGGACATGGCGAGCTCCGGCGTGAGAGTCTCTTCAGTGGGATCGATGCCATACAGCGCCAGCTTGGTGGGGCCCAAGATGTAAGAGTTCCACACCGAAGGCTGCTCGCCGTAGAACGCCCAGAAGTTGTCAGTGGTGATACCGGCCAAGACCCCGACTCGGTAGACGAAGGCTTCCGGCCGGGCGAGACTCTCGACTTGTTGGCTCAGCGGCGTCGTCGGATCGCCGGCAGCCAGCTCCACCCGTGAAGGCTCATCTTGGGAGTTGATCTGGACGACTCCGGCCACCGCGACGCCCAACAAGACGGCGGTAGCTCCGATTGTTCTGAGGGCCTTGTGACGCACACCGACCTCCCTGAGTGAAGATCGGCAACGCAGGGTGGCCTCTTGACGATTCCCTGCCAGCTCAGAACACGGCCGCCATCCGGTGGATCGCCTCGCGGAGTGTTGCCTCGTCTTTGCAGAAGGCAAAGCGAACCAGTGAAGATCCGAGCTCAGGACGGCTGTAGAAGACGCTGGGTGGGATGGCGACCACCTGAGCGCGCTCCACGAGGTCGTAGCAGAAGGCCCGGTCGTTGTCCGTGCCAGGATGACCGGCCATCAGGAAGTACGTCCCCTGGGGGAGATAGACGTCGAATCCGGCGGCACTCAAGCCTTGTGCGAGGAGATCGCGTTTGTCCCGATAGCTCTCGCGCATCTCTTCGTAGAAGGTGTCCGGAGCCCCCAGTGCGGCCACAGCACCGTGTTGCACCGGTGTCGGCGTGGTGAACGTCAGGAACTGATGGGCTGATCGCAGACCCGAAGTGAGCTGAGAAGGCGCTATCCCCCACCCCAGCTTCCATCCGGTGAGGGAGAAGGTCTTCCCCAATGAGGACAGGGTCAGTGTTCGTTCCCACATGCCGTCATAAGTCGCCAGTCTTCGATGCTCGGCGTCGAAGACCATCTCTTCATACACCTCGTCACAGATCGCCAGGGAGTCGTATTCACAGCACAGCTCGGCGATCGTGGCCAGCTCACGTTCGGTGAGCACCCTCCCCGTGGGGTTGTGTGGGTTGTTGACCACTATTGCCCGGGTCTTGGGACTGAAGACGCTGCGCAGCTCATTGACGTCGAGTGCGAAGTCGGGAGGCCGAAGCGACACGTAGCGCGGCACCGCCCCCACCATGGAGACGAACACCGGGTAGGCGTCGTAGTACGGCTCGATGAGGATCACTTCTTCACCTGGGTTCACCAAACCGAGAAAGCTGGCTGCCAGGGCCTCGGTGCAGCCACAGGTGACGGTGATCTCGGTCACCGGATCCAATGAGCGAGCCAGGAGGGGCCCGTAGCGGGCGGCGATGGCCTCCCGCAGCGGGAGGATCCCGGGACTCGGGGGGTACTGGTCGTGTCCGCCTTCACTGATCCCGGCGATCGCTGCCTCCTTGACGAAGTCGGCCCCATCCCAATTGGGGAACCCCTGACCCAGGTTGATGGCGTTGTGCTCGAGTGCGAGCTCGGTCATCTCGGTGAAGATGGTGACGCCGAATGGGGCCAGTCGCTCCGATACCTGCATGGTCACTGTGAGACTACGGAATGTTGGGTCGAGTGACGGTCTACCATGACGGCTTCCGGGCCGTGGCGCAGCTTGGTAGCGCGCTTGACTGGGGGTCAAGAGGTCGCCGGTTCAAATCCGGCCGGCCCGACCGGAGAA
>CAZSOF010000390.1:0-2163 GCA_964607685.1 uncultured Acidimicrobiaceae bacterium
AGTTCTCGAGGGCCTGAGTCATGTCTACTCCTCTTCCATCACTGGGTCCGTGGAACCTACCAGCGACGACGCTTGCGACCAGCCTACGATGGCCAGGATTGCAGCCAGGTACATCACCAGATCACCGGTGGCGGTGTAGGGAGTGTCGAGATCTGCATTGCGGTATTCCCCGATCAGGATCTCCTGGGTACCGAGACCGGTCGTGTCGTGGATACTCCCATCCACATCGATGATCGTTGACTTCCCGGTGACCGCGGCATGGATCACGGGAACACCCAACTCGACCGCCCGCATCCGTGTCATCCCGATGAACTGGTCGGCGGTTGGGGCATCCGGTCCGTAGGAGGCCTCGTTGGTGGCCACCACCATCAACTCGGCCCCGGCGCGTCGAGTCTCCAATGCATATCGGGAGAACCCGCCTTCGAACGATATGACCGAGCCGATGCTCCCCGGGAAGATGACGGGGCCTTCCCCGGGGATCATGTCGCGAGGGACGCGATCCAGGGCGGGTATCCACTCGAACAGTGGACGCAGAGGGATGTACTCGCCGAAGGGGACCGGATGCTGCTTTCGATACTCGTCGACGATCTCTCCATCCGCGTCGAAGAAGACATTGGCGTTGATCCAGTGGGTGTCGCTGATTATCCGATCACCTCCGATGAGGAAGGGAGCGCCGATTCGACGCACCTCGGTCGAGATCGCCTCCCGGATCTCGGGATTGAGCACTGGGTCGGCGTTGGTCGACCCCGTGGAGCCCTCGGACCAGACGACGAAGCTGGTGGATCCGGGCTCGATCGTCCGGGTGAGCTCCAGGTGCTGCTCATACGTGCGGAGACGCTCGTTGGGCGGGCAGTGCACGAAAGGGCAAGGCGTCGAGCCCTGGACGATGGTGACTGGTGGTCCTACGTCAAGCCGGGCCTGGACACCAACCCAGGTGAGAGCGCCGCCGAGAACCACGACGATCACAGCCCCACCCGCCAGCGTGGCCCACCCGTGACGGCGGATGACCGCTTGGGCGACGAGGGCCGCCACCGCCACGACGATGACGGTCAGCCCGGTGGTGCCCACCACCGCCGCGGGGAGTCGGGTTGTCAGGTTGTCGGACAAGGCGTACCCGGCGGCACCCCACTCCAGGCCACCAACCGGAAAGTGATATCGGATCAGCTCCATGACGGCCCAGCCACCTACTGCAAGCATCAGCCATCGCCCCGGCGATTCGTCGTTGTAGCGCACCAGCCACCATCCGTATATCGCGAGAAACAGGGCCTGCACTGGCACCAGGACCAATGCGATGAGCTCCAGCTGCGCCAGCCACCACATGAATCCGCCATAGAACGCAATCCCGTACACGGCGCCCACCCAAAAGCCGCGGCCCCGACTGCTGGTCTGGCGTAGCGCCAACAGGAAGAGGGAAATCCCCGGGATTACGAGCAGACCGGGCCCGAACGGCGGAAAAGCCAGGACGGACAGGATCGCTCCACTCAGAGCCAGAAGGACCGCCATCACGGCGAGCAGGGTACGTCCCCTCCCCCGATAGGGCAGCGCCCAAGAGCGAAAGTCGACGCCTTTCCGCCCCAGCCATGTGGGCAATAGAGTCCGCCTCATGTGGGAAGGCGACGTCTGGGTTGCGGTCAGGGCGGCGAGAGCCGGTGCCGACGTGGTCCAGACCGGCTTCTTCCAGCCTCTCGACACCGAGCTGAAGAGCGCCGTCGACCCGGTGACCCAGGTCGACCGTGACGCCGAAGATGCGATTCGGGCGGTGCTCGCCGCTCACTTCCCCGCCGACGGCGTCCTTGGCGAAGAAGGCGGTGGAGTCGACTGGAGGGCCGGTCGGGTGTGGATCGTCGATCCACTCGACGGGACGGTGAACTACGTCCACCGGGTCCCTCAAGTTGCGGTCTCGGTTGCCCTGTGGGACAACGGAAAGCCGCTCGTCGGCGTGATCATCGACGTCGCCCGAAACGACGAGTACGTGGCGGTGATCGACGAAGGCGCCACTCTCAACGGACGCCAGATCCGGGTCTCAGAGACGGCAGCATTGGAGCACTCCCTGGTCGTCACCGGCTTTCCGTACGATCGAAGGGAGCACGCCGGCGCCTATCTGAAGGTCGTCGAGGAGGTGATGCTCGCCAGCACGGGCACCCGACGTCTGGGCGCAGCCGC
>CAZSOF010000391.1:0-2163 GCA_964607685.1 uncultured Acidimicrobiaceae bacterium
CGATGATGTTGTGCCCGCAGGCGTGTCCGACCCCGGGGAGTGCGTCGTACTCGGCACAGATGACCACCCGTGGGCCGCTGGCGCCGACATTGGCTTCAAAGGCGGTGTCGAGCCCATATGCGGGATGGGTCACCTCGAAGCCGTGCTCGCCGAGGAACGATGCCAGCATCGCCGATGACTCCACCTCTTCATTAGCCGTCTCCGGGTTTTCATACATCCATCTGGAGACCGACCGCAGCTCCTCCTCGACGGCGGCAAAGGCCTCGGTTGCCCTTTGTTTGCGGCTCACTGACGCGCACGCTACCGGACTCGTGACGGGACGATTCGACCCGTGGGGTCCTGCAGACTTCCGGGTAGCGTCCGCTCCCGATGAAGGACTCCTCGGTCAAGAGATGGTCCCGGGTGCACAGGATGTTGTATCGGCTTACCGGCGGTGTTCTGGGCCGACGTCTCGTGAACAACGACATGTTGTTGTTGACCACGACCGGAAGGGTGAGTGGACGAATGCACACCGTGCCGTTGCTCTACCTGCGAGACGGGGAGTGCCTGGTGGTGATCGCCTCCTACGGAGGGCGGGCCCACCACCCGGCGTGGTACCAGAACCTGGTTGCCAATTCTGCGGTCACCGTCCAGGTGCGGGGGAGAAGACGCCAGATGACGGCGCGAACCGCCTCTGTCGAGGAGCGAGCGCTGTGGTGGCCCCGGATCGAGAGGGCCTACGACGCGTACGCCACCTATCAGGGTCGAACCAGCCGGGTGATCCCGGTGGTCTTCCTGGAGGGCGCCGGGTAGGGCCGGCGGCTGCCCGGCGCTGGCACCACAGTCTCACCCCAGCCGTGTCACCAGTTGCAACACGAGACGAGCCGAGTTGGCCGCCACTTGGGTGAGGAAGCGGTCGAAGTGGCGGATCGACTCGGCGCCGGCGAGGTCGGAGAGTGATCGGATCACGATGTGATCCATACCGAGCCGGGCGGCCACCTGCCCGAGGGCGGCTCCCTCCATCTCGACGGCTTGGGCGCCGAGGTCGGAGAACAACCGGTCTCTCGTCTCCGGATCATTGAGGAACTGGTCCCCGGTGAGGATCGAGCCCACTCTCACCTTTGGCTGTCGATCGAGCACAGGAGTCAGATGCACATCCCGGGCCACCTCCACTGTGGCCTCGAGGAGACCGGGCGAGGGGGTGTAGCCGAACTCGTCGGTGGGGTTGAAGAAGGGGATGTGCCCGGCCTGGTAGCGCTCCAGCCCTTCAGGGCCCAGAACCCCGGCATCGTGTTGGATCGTCCGCTCACCGATCACTATGTCACCCACGTCGAGGCCGGGGTCGAGCCCTCCGGCGACTCCGGTGAAGATCACGGTGGAGATTCGATAGCGCTCCCAGATGATTGCGGTGAGGGCGGCGGTGTTCACCTTGCCCAGGCCTGCTTGCGCCAGAACCACCCGCCGGTCATCCAGCGATCCGGTCCAGGTGGGCCAACCGCGAATACCGACCTGGTTGTGATTTTCCATGGCCAGGAGCAGTTCTTCGGTCTCGGGACGGAGTGCAGAGATGACCGCCATCGGCATCAGCGGACCCTATATGCGATCACCCCCACCAGAGGCAATGGATCCTCGGACCTATGCGGGAATGGCCATGAATCCCCGAAGGAAAGCATTGGCCAGGGTGGAGCGACTGACTCCTGGAACCCAGAAACGCACCGTCGCGTACGCGGTGGGCTCGGCCGTGCTCGTTCTGGTCCTCTTCACCGGGTTGGCGTTCGCCAACTCCATAAGCGTCACCAGGGTGGCCAAGAATGCGCGCTCCCTCCACTGGACCAACGCGACGAAGGCCACCACGACATCGAGCAACGCCACCACGACCACGACCAAGCCCGACACCACCACCACTTCGACCACCTCGGATGGGGCCACCAGCACCGAGGCCGCCATCGCCAGCAACCCCACGATCTCGGATGCCAGGCCGACCACGACCACATCGCAGACCACGACCACGAGCGAGGTCTCCCCGTCCACCACGATCGTGGCCGTGCCCGCCCCCCGGTCACCCCTCCACCGGCGAGCGGGCTTCGTGTGATCGGAAACTGGGGCGGTCTGGCGGCCGACTATCCCGGGGGGATGATGGGCGACATGGACATGGAGGAAGTCGAGGTGCTGGGTGCAGAGCTG
>CAZSOF010000392.1:0-2159 GCA_964607685.1 uncultured Acidimicrobiaceae bacterium
CAAATCTCCGAGTGAAGGTGAGGAAGACTGAGGAGAAAATAAAAAGGTTTGGTTTATCTTTGACAGGTGGAAATTTCGATCCTTTCCTAGCTCGGGAGGGGTTAAAGTACAGCTCGACAATTCTGTCTTGAAGGAAAGCACTTTTGGTGCGGAAAGACAACGATATTCGTATTTCGGCGCAAGAATAGAAGCGATCCCCACTCTTTTCACCGCTCCCTTATTTTGATCCTAGGGTTTAATCATACAACATTTCATCTAAGAGCATCAAGCGTTGCAGGACAAGTCACCGGTTGCATTTAAATTAGGAAGCGACGACGCGTGACAGGATGCAGGATCCATCATAAAGGACGCAGGATGCCGTACTGCCCCCTTTTCCACTCGGCTCAAATTCCCGACACCAACAGCGCCTGGTAGGCCGCTAGTGCCTCGAGGTGGTCGCGGTCGGCCCGGAGGCCTACGTGGCCGTCGGGTCGGACGACCAGAAGCGTGATCTCGCAGATGCCCAACTCGTCCGACGCGGCCGGCGCAATCCGTGCACAAAGATTCCTCTCGTCGGACCGGGCCGTGACCAAGACAGTCTCTTCGATGAGCGACACGGCTGGGTGGACCCTTATGGAGCGGTCGAGTTGTGCGAGCCTATCGCCGAGCACCGACGATCCTCCGATGATCACTGCGGTGTGACCGGCGCGGTAGGACAACTCGTGCAGCATGCTGGCCTCACCGCCGGCGAAGTATATTTCGATCGTGTCGGGAAGCCGCTTGCCCGGCGCGAGCGCCTCATGCTGATCTCCCATGACTATCGGCGAGCCGCCGTAATCGATGTCGAGCTCCGCCTCGGCGACCGACTCGTGGTGCCGCGACGTCGGGTCGGCAAACACTGCTCGGAGCGTTTTGTCGCGGACCCGTCGTTCGTCTCGGTCTGTCACGCTTTGGGCGCCCTCGACCGCATCGCCCGAGGCGGTGATCCTTTCCGCCACCGGCCGTCGTTCCGCTTCGTAGCTGTCCAGCAGGGCTGCTGAACAGTGCTCCTGGCAGACGAGCGCCAGCTTCCAGGCGAGGTTGAAGGCGTCTTGGAGGCCGCTGTTCATGCCATGGCCTTGAGAGGGAGAGCAGACATGGGCCGCGTCCCCCGCCAGCAAAATACGACCCGACCGGTAGCGCGTTGCGACCTTCGAGTGGCAGTGGAAGCGTGTCGGGTTGGCAATGTCATCGAACCCGATCGTAGGGTAGTAGCGTTTGATGGTGGAAGCAGCATCGGCCACCAGGTCAGATTCGGAGGAACTCGGCCGGAGGTAGACACGCCATCGCTGCTGGGGGAGTGCAGTCAGGATCACCGGGGTCTCGTCCAGATAGGCGTAGATCACATCGTACGTGTCCGGCCAGCCCACCAAGGTCACATCGAACACAGCCCAGGGCTCCGCGAGGTCGTGGCCGGTCAACTCGATTCCACTCAGCTTCCGGGTCGAGCTGTGGTATCCGTCGCACCCGACCACCCAGCGGACCGAGACTCGCTCCATTGCACCATCACGCTCGATGGTCGCGACGAGGTCACCCTCGTCATCCATTAGCTCGACGAGCTTCGAGGAGCGAATGACCTTACCACCCTGCTGGTGGAGGTAGTCGGTCAGAATCGACTCGGTCACCTCTTCTGAGACGCCGATGTTGAACCCATAGCGACTGCCGCAAATCGAGAGGTCGATCTCTCCGAGCAGGCTGCCTGCGGAGTGAAGTCGGACCATGCGCTGCCTGACGCCCGCAGCCAACAGGGGCTCGACGATCCCCAGCGACTCGAAGACCTCAAGCGAGCGTGGGTGCACAATTGTCGCCCGGTCCCAGTGCAGTGGCGCGGGAAGCGCATCGATGATACGGCACTCAACCCCCCGGCGATGCAGTTCCGCCGCCAGGAGCAGCCCCGTCGGGCCTGCGCCCACCACGAGAACAGTCACATCAGGAACCATGTCGAATCCTCTTGAATATCATATTCGTATTTCAGCTCGAAGGAAGATGCTTCTCAGGTGTCGTTGGAGTTGTGTTGCTTTATTCGGTCATGAAGTCCGACATACTTTGTGGCAAACCCATTGGTCATTCGAGGTTCATCGAGGAAGACTGCCATCAGCTTCTCGCATTTCTTGGCCGAGCAGTTGATTATAGGGAATAAT
>CAZSOF010000393.1:0-2157 GCA_964607685.1 uncultured Acidimicrobiaceae bacterium
ACTCGATGACGCCCCAGCAACACATCGGCGGCGATGGGAGGAGTGGCCACGCTCTCGATGAGGAGTGGTTCGAGCTCGCGGTACCCGGCGAACTGCTCGTAGACGCCAGTGCTCTCGTCGTAACCATCGACCAGTGCCTGGGCAAGGTGCAACCAGTTGGACACCTCATCCTGGTCCGCACCTCCGTGGACACGGGCGACCTCGACACCCCAGCGGAGATTGGCCCGCGCGATCACGTTGGTGAATGCGTTGTCATCGACCATCGGGTGGTACTCATCAGGACCGATCACGCCAAAGAGGTGAGCGCGCCCTTGGGGGTCGACCCGAATCCGCGAGGCCCAGTAACGCGCGGTTTCGCAGATCAGGTCGCGTCCCGGTCCGCGAAGAAAGTCCAGGTCGCCGGTCCAGACTGCGTAATGACGGGCGGCCCATGCCACGTCGGCAACGATGTGCTCTTCGTGGAGCCCGGTTCGGATGGGTACCACCTCTCCCTCGATGCTCGTGAAGCGGCGAGGAGTGACATCAAAGCCATCGTCTGCCGACTCCCACGGAAAGCGGGCTCCCTCCAGGCCACGACGGTGAGCTTCTTCGCGCGCTGCGGGGAGTCGGGCTATCCGGTACTGGAGGATCGCCCGGGCGGCCCCGGGGAGGATCGAGGTGAGTGCGGGTAGCACATACACATCGCTATCCCAGAAGACATGTCCGCTGTAGGCGTGCCCGGTCAACCCTCGTGCCCCCACCGTCGCCTCTCCGACGGGAACTGCCGACGAAAGCAGATGAAAGAGAGCGAACCGGGTCGCCAGCTCGGCATCCGGATCACCCCCGATCGACACCGCGGCGTTCCGCCAACGATGAGCCCAGGCGGCCCGATGCTCGGCGAGGAGCCAATCCGATCCCAGTTCCGCGAGTTCACGGACTGACCTGCTCAGATCCAAGACACGCTCCCTGCTCGAGCCGATGTCATAGGCCGCAATACGCTCCACGCCGCATATCCCTTCATGGGACCGCTGTCTTTCGACGGCGGCAGCCTCGATCCGTCCTCGGTTCGATGTCACGCTGGCCACATCCACGGCCTCCGGGCCCACGCGAAGCCCGTCGCCGCCAAGCCGTTCCATGTCGAAGACGGCCGCAGGCCCTTCGGCGCGCAGCACCGCACATTCAGGCCGGGCGAGTGAGACGAAACGGAGGGTGACAAGAGTGCCGATTTCCATCTTTCGTCTTCGCGAGAGCACCCCGCCACGCATGTCGAGCAACCATTGATCTGTCATCGGCTCCTGCAGTTGCAATGGGAGAGTGGTCCACCGAGGCCCCTCCAACAGTGCGGGAGGGTCCTGATCGTCGTACATGCCCGCTGCCAGCAGGAGCGGAACAGATCCTGGCGGCTCATCCTCGGGAGACCCCGGGGTCCCGATCCGACCGTTGGCCAGAGTGCAAAGAGTCTCCCTGAGTCTCACGGGGACCGCATCCGCGTCGAATCTGATGGTCCACGAGGGATCGGTATCCGGTACGGGAACCCGCAACGCGTCGATCCGGGCGATCTGGTCCTCGAGGACGCTCAGCGCTTCATCCCCTCCGTCGACCCTCGAGGATCCCTCTGGGATTGGGGCACGATCGGTTCCCACCACCAATGTGACACCGGGGGGGATTCCCTCGTCGGAAAGGGTCGCGAACACGAAATCCAGCGCCTCGCCGGACCCGGCAGCTTTGGTGGACCACAGCTGGTGTGAGCCTCGCTCCGTGAGCTCGATGAGCGAACCCGCGTCCTGGGTCGCAAGGAGATATCGCTCGCCGGGGCCCGGTCGGGACATGGCGCTCACCCTCTCTGCCAGCGCAACGGGAAGGACGGCAATGCCCACTCCTCGCTTGGCCAGAGCGCAAATCAACTCGGCCATGTCGGTGAGGCTGACCTGTCTGCTTATCTCAGACACGACGACTGCGGCGATCGGCCCGTCCGGACCTCGGTGCTCAGAGGCCGGTGACGCCAGTCCCATACCCACCGATGATCGCTCGTCTCACGTGTCCGAGGAAGGGTCTATCGTCACATAGAGGAAGAAGGCTCTATCGCCCGACCCGCCGTGCCACCAAAGATCGAACTGAAGCCAATGAGAGAGATCTCGTGCACATAGGGATGATTGCGCCACCTTGGCTCCCGGTCCC
>CAZSOF010000394.1:0-2157 GCA_964607685.1 uncultured Acidimicrobiaceae bacterium
GTGATCTGATCTGTAGTTTCGACTTGCGAGTGGGACGGTTCTGCGAACGGAGGACGTCATCGACTATTCCTGGTTCTACGACGACAGTGCTGTGGATTGGGCCGAGTTGTCCGAGTTGTATCGGAAGGCTCCGCTCGGCGAGATGTCCCCCAATGATCTGGCAACGGTCTTTTCGAACAGCAGGTTCAAATGCTTCGTCTACGCCGACGGTGAACTTGTTGGTGTCGGTCGTGCTCTGGCTGACGGACTGGACTGTTCGTACATTGCCGGTGTTGCAGTCCTCCCCGAGCACCGAGGGAGAGGCTTGGGTACAGCCATCATGAGAAAGCTTGTAGAGCTTTCAGATGGTCACAGGAAGATCATCCTGTATGCCAATCCAGGTAGGGAAGGCTTCTACCGAACTCTCGGCTTCTACAGGATGAACACGGCGATGGCGATATGGCGGAACCCTGAGCGGGCCATCAGCGAGGGGCTGATCAGAGACACAGAGAGCTGAATGCTCATCTGGACAGCGCATCGCCTCTGGTAGGCGCATTTCCGTGAAAGAACCGCCCACCCAAAACATAAGTGCCGTTATGTGCGGTATGCGGTGGGTGCTGGTCCGCTGCTATGGGTTTGCGGCTCTCCAGGCTACCGCCGCGTAGACGTTGTCCACGATGAACTGTGCGCAGGCGGGGGTTAGAGAATCGACCGGACATACGTTGCGCACCTCGTTCTGGAGGCCTACGGCGGCGATGTACTCGGGGTCGACACCCCATTGGCGTGGGTCTTCTCCCCAGGCAAACCAATCGTCGATTCTGTCGTCGGCGAATATGAACGTTGCCTGATCCACCATGGGGGCCTCGTCCATCACTTTGTAGATGTCGTTGGTGTAGGAGATGGCGCAGTTGGCTGCGATGTCTCCCACGGGTATGCAGGAGACGAGGGCCCGCTCGACTCCAAGGATGTCTTCGATGGCCCAAGCGTTCTGCATCATCTCCTCACCGGTCGACCAGGGCGTTCCCACTCTTGATGCTGGGTGCGGTGCACCCGGGTACCAACCATTTTTGACGTGTTCGGTGAGCCAGTTCTCGGTGACGAGTGAGGCGAGAGTCGGATAGTCGCGTGTGCTGATGAGCTGTTGAATCGTTTCCAGGTGTGCTTTGAAGATCGGGTCTTCGGCAGCTGGGCTCTCGTTGTCAGGCCAGGTCAGAAAGCCGACCACTCCAAGCACGAGAACCGCGGCCGCCGCCACCAGCCAGGGCATTAGTGACCTGCCGGTTGTTTCGTTCTCTCCAGTCCTCTTCTTCAGTTGAGTCACTTCGCTACCTTGGGTCAATACGGCGAGCCGCACGGTGACTGAGTCGAGTTCCAGTGATTCCTCATCGGGGACGGGATTGGCCGAAGCCATCAACGTCACAATTCGCTCTTCAGTTGTCACCAAGCACCTCCTTGGCGAGCAGCGGGGGAACTCTCTTTTCAAGCCGGTCGTATTGGAGGGCAAGACTCTTTCTCGCCCTGGACAGACGTTTTCTGACCGACTCTTCGGACATGTCCAGCATCTGGGCGATCATGGAGTGGCTCAACTCCTCCCAGATCGAAAGCCTGAGTATCTCCTGGTCCTTCTCTCTCAAACGACCAAGGGCATCGAGGACCTGACGTGACTCCTGATCCATCACGATGTAGTCCTCGGGAGCAAGGATCGGTTCTACACCTATCCCAGAAAGCTTCTTAACCATCCTGGAGTGTCTGGAGGCGCTGCGCCACTGGCGTCCCAAAACCCGATAGGCAACTGCGAACAGCCAAGGCAGCGCATCCTCTTCATCCTCTGGCACATCGTCAATCTTTCGCCATGCGGTCATAAAGGTCTCAGCAACAGCCTCCTCGGCACTTGCCCTCCTCAGGCAATAGGCGAAGACGCGTCGACGATGCCTCTCGTACAACAACGCGAACCTGTCCGGGCTTGTCATCTCTCTCATCCCAAACCTGGCAGATCTTCACCAGCCATGTAATAGATAGACCCACTTCCAAGAACCTGTGACAAGAAATCTCGTCACAACAGACCATCTGCGGGCATTCCCCGGAGAGCAACGGGGGTTGCGACGGACGAAACCGGGTCAGGCCAACCCGGATCGTCCAAAGCCAGGCCGCCCATAACCGGCTGGGAGCGATGATTGT
>CAZSOF010000395.1:0-2147 GCA_964607685.1 uncultured Acidimicrobiaceae bacterium
TGTCGCAGTTGGCGACGCGCCACATAGCGCCCCGATCACCGCCGGGGAGGCGTCGGGCGAGCAGGTCGCAGAAGTCCCGGCTCACCTTGAACCCGCGGAGTTGGCGGTGTCGAGAGCTGGCCTCCAAAACGGACTCGGCCCCGGTCGACACCTTCTCAGGCATGGGACGAGGTTACGGCCCTTCCGAACCGTGGACACCTCAGCTGCGTACTGACCCTTGACTGAAGCGGGAAGCGAGGAGAAGGAACGTGAAACGAAGAAGTGCACTGATGTTCGTGGTCGTGCTGGCGCTGGTGGCCCTGGCGCCGGCGGCGAGTGCCGGCAACGCCAATGGCAACTTCACTGCCTCTCTGGAGGGTGGCAACGAGGTCCCGGCCGTGGACACCATGGCCAAAGGTCAGGCGATCATCAAGGTACACCAGAACGACGATGGCATCGGCTTCAAGTTGATAGTCGCCAACATCGAGGATGTCGTTGCCGCACACATCCATTGTGCTGCCGAAGGCGTCAGCGGGCCCGTCGGGGTGACTCTCTTCACTGGAGACCCGGACGGTCGGGTGGATGGCATTCTCGCACAGGGTTCGTTCGAGGCCCCTGACGACGGGAACGCCTGTGGCTGGGAAGACAATGAAGACGTGGTCGCCGCCATCGAAGGCGGGGACACCTATGTCAACGTCCACACGACTGATGTGGGTTCGGGGGAGATTCGGGGGCAGGTCGGATAGAGGAGGATGGATCGGGCCCGCATTGGGGGCGAGGGCCCGATCCCTCTCGGCACACAGCGGCTGGCAGGTCTCGCGCGTGCAGACACAGCCCGCCTCAGATGTGGGGTGATACCTCCTCGGCGAGGTGCTGCATCAGTTCCACCTGGGCGTCTTGTCCCAGAGTGGGGAAGTAGCTGCGGGCGACGAACTCCACCGGCATTCCCGCAGCTTCTCTGATCGCGAGCAGCTCCTCCGTGATCTGATTCCCCGTCCCAACGATCGTCGACCGGCTCAGCACACGCTCCCTGCGGGCGTCGTCGTATGGCGGCGCTTGCGGGGGAGGGTCCGTTCTTGTTGCCGAGGCGCCCATGTCCGAGTACTTCCACATCATCTGCCACAAGTGCGGCATGTAGCGGTCGATGGCGTCGGCCTCCGATTTCCCGGGGAGCATCACCGAATAATGGACGATCCTCAGTTCGGCCGGGTCACGGCCGATTCGTCCGCACTCATCTCTGAGCCACTCCAGCTGCTGGAGGAATTTGTCCTTGGGCACATTGGAGAAGATCCCGTCGGCGAGACGCGCGGCGCGACGGATGGCGGGCTCGGCGCCACCGCCGATGAGGATGGGGATCCTCTCCGACGGTGTTGGCCGCACCCCCAACTCAGGGAAGTCGTAGACCTGTCCCTGGTGTCGGAACGGCTCCCCGGCCCAAGCATGGCGCAGGATGGCGAGGATCTCCTCCATCGCCGCACCGCGCTTTCGTTGGTCGGCCCCCAGGCCCTCGAACTCGATCTCACTCCAGCCGAGGCCAAGCCCCAGGGTGAATCGACCGCCGCTGATGAGGCTCACCGTGGCACTGTCCTCGGCCAGGCGGAGTGGATGGTGCAGGGGTGCCAGGATCACTCCGGTGCCGATCTCCAACTCCGTGGTGGCGGCGGCTATGGCCGCGCTCACCACAGCCAGCGACGGCATGTACCCGTCGTCGACGAAGTGGTGCTCTGTGGTCCATACAGAGTCGAAACCAAGACGCTCGGCTTCCACCGCGATAGTGATCGTTTCCCGATAGACCCGCGCCCAGTCGGTCTCGCCAGGACGCAGTTGTGCGCTCAATAGCCCAAACCCGATACTCATGTGCCGAGTATGGCCAACATGAAGACCGGATGGACGGTCCGCTGCTCCGTGCTCACCAATTAATGTCTCAGCCTCCCCATGGTGGGCGTGGTGATCGGAGGAGTGATGCGTCCGCCCCGTTCTGTTTCGAAGACTTAGGGGTACGTCCTCTCGTTCGCCACAGAAGGGCCAGAGACGGGTCGCGACCGGCAGCGGCTTACGTCTAGCATGGCGCAGAGGACAGCAGATGAGTCGCCTCAAATGGACCGAACGGCCAGACGGCTGGCACAGCGGGCGATGGTCGATCGAGCGAGTGGGCCCCGGGTTCTGGG
>CAZSOF010000396.1:0-2139 GCA_964607685.1 uncultured Acidimicrobiaceae bacterium
CGGTCGATGATCCGCAGCTTTCGCAGGTCGGGGATCGCCGAGCGACCCAGGTTTCGCCTAACCTTCGAGCGAGGCAGATTGCGGTACGTGGCCAGGGGCGCAAGTGCGAGATCCCATCCTCCGACTTGTTGCAGCCTCTCGGGCGGCTTGGCAAGCAGCCGATACGGAGGTGACGGTTCCGCCACCGGGCGAGCTCACGCTGCCCGGCGTCGCCGTGATTCTTGGACCTTCCGGCTCGGGGAAGACCGCCATCTTGGAAGCGCTCGCTCAGTCACTCCCCGCCGCACTACCGCGCCACACCTTCCCGCTCCCCGATCACCGTTGGTTCGCCACTTCAACTCGCTGGTCTGTCAGCTCCGAGATGGCCGCATGGTTTGCCTCGTTCGAGACGTGGATGACTTCGGAGGAGAAGACGGCATTCGAGACAGGCGCGATGTCCGACGGTGCCGAAACGCGGTTCTTCCGCACCCTTGGCAGTGGGCCGTGGGTTGTCGACGTCACGCCAGGACCAGATCGGTTTGACCTGACCATACGCCCGGAGCCGGCGGCGGAGGGCGAGGAGGTCAAGGCGTCGGTATCTCGGAAGCACGCCGAGCAACATCCGTACATGGTTCCGCTTCCATCTGGACTGCTGATTGGCACCGAGACGACTGATCCGGGGGACATCCTCGAAGCAGGATTCCGAGACGTAGCAGGTGCGCTAAGAGATCGCCGCCGAACCCACAGGATTCACTGGGCTGTGTCCGTGGAGGATGGTCGTGGTCGGATCAAGCCGTATCTGCACAACCACATGGCCCTCGTAGAGGAGCTCGTGAATGCGCTCCTACCGACTTGGCTCAGCGAGCAGGGACATCTAAAATTGCGTCTCTTGGAGCCATGGGAGTGGCTTCCTGAGGGGAAAATCACCCGTGTCACGATGCGTCCTACTGGGTCAAGCGAGTCAGTGGACCCGACGGATCTAGGAGCAGCAACGCGACGCTGGTTGTCCGTCTGCCTGACCATCGCCTTAGCTCAAGCCCGACTGCCGCTAACCCACCTCGAGATGGCATGGGACACGGACGAGGACGGTCCCGCGCTGACATTCCTGGACACGAGTGCTCCGAATGAGGAGTGGGACGACTTCGGTCCGCCGGTGAGACGTCTCCCCGAGGAGGGACTGGCCGACACGATGCGGCGATGGACTTCTCAACTCGGCCTCGTCCTGCTGCTCGACGAACCGGAGATGCACCTTCACCCGTCAGCTCAACGGCAGGTCGCCACATGGATCGGCGAACAAAGCCCTTGGTTCGACCTGATAGCCATCACGACGCACAGTCCCGTGTTCCTGGGGCTTGAGTCGGCGCTGGCCTCATTCCACTACGTCGCCCCCGACCACGTTGCCGAGATTGGTCGGGACGTCATGCGGGGGCTGTCCGACTACGAGATCGCCACGGGCTTCGCCCCTGAATCCTGGTTACTTGCGTTGCGCTGCGTGTTGTTGGTCGAGGGCCAGCATGACGTCGAAGTGCTCGAGCGGTTCTTCGGTGAGGACCTTCGCCGCGGGCGCGTCCTCGTCTTGCCGATGCGAGGCGGGTCGAAGTGGAAGTCAATAGCGGAGAGCGAGTTCATTGCCGCAACCGGGCTCCCGCTCGTCTTCCTGTTCGACAACGTGCGACTTGAGACTGTGGCATCAGCCGACGAACCGACGGGACTCACCGATGAGGAGAAGTGGGCCTGGCAACTGCTGAAACTTGATAGACCGGACCGACGCGTCCGCGTCCTCCCGTACACCGACCCGGACATTCTCGCCGCCGTGCCGCCGCACGCAGTTGCGCGCCGGTTCCCGCATGTCGCGACGATACTGGCTGATGCTGTCGGCGATGACTTGATGTCGTGGGACCACCTGATCGAACTATATCGCGAATCGGGAGTCCGTAAGTCGTTCAAGGATTGGCTCCTTCGAGATGTGCTCGAGATGACCAAGAAGCCGCCGGCACATCTGGTACTTGAGATCGTCAACTCATTGGAGCCGGAGGATCGGCCAACCAAGCCGATCACCCAAGCTATCTCGACCCTTCTAGCCAACAGTTCGGCGATGTAGTCCCGCGGTGCTGGCAGCTTCTCCCTAACAGCTGCTTCCGCTGTGGCACGGCAGCAGGG
>CAZSOF010000397.1:0-2120 GCA_964607685.1 uncultured Acidimicrobiaceae bacterium
CTGGAGCTTCCTGTTCGATCCGCCGGGTGCCTCCGAGGCATTCGCCACCATGGGCCTCTTCGACGCCAGTGGCCAGGCTCGCCCGGCCTGGCACTCCTGGCAGGATCTTCTCCAATGAGGTCGATCAGGTTTGGGATCTCCCATCTCCCACCCGGGGACGGTGACGACGCGGACTTCCTCGATGAGCTGGCGCTCGATGGCCACCGTGCCTTGGAGCTCCCTTTCACTCAGGGGTTCCCATGGAAGGAGGAGAGGTGCCAGTCGTTCGCCGGTCTGGCGGCCGAGCGAAACATCAGGCTCTCCGTGCATGCCCCCTACTTCGTCGGCCTGACCATCCCCGACGAGGAGAGGGGCAAACAGTCGGTGTACGCCATGGAGCACACGATGAAGCTGGGCAGATGGCTGGGGGCTCCGGTCGTCGTGGTCCACTTCGGAGCGACTTACGACGAGGAACCGGCGATCTTGATGGACCGCATACGCTCCCGACTCGACTTCATCGGGCCCAAGGTGGAGTCGCTCGGCGTGGGGTTGGGCTTGGAGACTGCGGGCAAGAAGAGCGCCTTCGGCAGTCTCGGCGACATAGCCCAGCTGGCGGCCGAGTACTCCTTCGTTCGCCCCGTGATCGACTGGGCCCACATCCACGCCATGACGAGCGGCGGGTTGACCTCGAAGAACGCGTTCGCGTCGGTTCTCGGGTTCATCCGGGACAACTTCCCGGGTTGGATGATTCAACCCCTCCAAGTCCAGTTTTCCGACAATCAGTTCAGCGACGCAGGCGAGATCAGACACGTCCCATACGGCGAGGGGACGCTCCGCGTGGGTCCTCTGATCGAGGCGGCGGAGGAGATGGGGATGTCGATGGTCCTCATCTCCGAGGCGCGTGACATGAAGAGCCACCGGTTGATCTGGGCAGAGGCCCAGGAGAAGATGGGCGCCGGCCCTGCCGGACCCGAGGGGCGACCAGTGGCGAATGCCGAGGTCGACTTCCCCGGTGTCATCAGGGTCACCAGGAGCGGTGAACGGTATATCCCCGCTCGTGTCGACCGGGCAATCACATTCTCCAATGTCGACAAGATCTTCTTCCCGGACGGGGGGATCACCAAGGGCGACCTGATTCAGTACTACGCCTCAGTGGCACCACTTCTCCTGCCCCACCTGGCAGGTCGTCCCATCTCCATGTCCCGATATCCCGATGGAATCACGGGGGGAACGTTCTATGAGAAGCGGGCCCCGGGACACCAGCCAGATTGGATGAGGACGACACCGGTCGTCTCCGACTCACAAGGCGGCGTCATCGACTTCCTTCTCGCCGAGTCCGTGGAAGCACTGATGTGGTTCGCCAACATGGGGTGCATCGAGGTGCACCCCTTCCACTCCACGATCTCTGACCTGGAGAAGCCGAGCTACGCCATCTTCGACTTCGATCCGGCCGAGGGGTCGAGGTGGGAACAGGTGGTGGGTGGTGCCAAGCTGCTCCGACTCGCGCTTGGTCAACTCGGGTTGGAGGGGTATCCCAAGTTGTCAGGATCGCGCGGATTGCATGTCTACGTTCCCCTGGAACCGGTGCACAGCTTCGGCCGGGTCAGGAGATTCGTCGGTGAGGTGGGTGTTCACCTGGCGACGGCCAACCCCGACGACATCACCATGGAATGGGACAAACCGAATCGGCAAGGGAAGGTGTTCGTCGACCACAACCGGAACGCCTTCGGCCAGACGGTGGCGTCGGTCTACTCGGTCCGGCCCCAGCCTGGAGCCCCGGTGTCGGCCCCCCTGACCTGGGAGGAGTTGGACACTTTCGCCAACGGTGATCTCACCATCCTCAACATTTGGGATCGATTGCAGCGATACGGGGACCTGTTCTCCGCAGTGGTGGAGGGCGGGCAGACCCTGGATGCGGCGGAGGAGGCTCTCGGTATCGCCGGTTGAGGGCAATCGCGGCGTTTCTCGAGGCAGTTAGCCCCGTATACGGGGCTAACTACCGGAGGTTCCCACATATGGAGGTCCGGGTGAACATCTCGCGAAAACCCGTTTACCGGGTGTTCATCGGGGTGGGTAGGGTTGGGCTATGGACCTCTACGCCAGAATCAACATTCTGGGTGGTTTGTCCGTGCGTTTGCCCC
>CAZSOF010000398.1:0-2095 GCA_964607685.1 uncultured Acidimicrobiaceae bacterium
TAGCGGTCGGGTCGAAACCCGTCGACAACGACTCCCCAGATGAGGCTGCCAACAACGAACACGCCGCCGTATGCGGCGAGAATACGTCCAAAATGGGGGCTGGGTTGGAAGGTGGCGACGAACCCGTATAGCCCCAGCGCGACCACCCCGGCTCCTATCCAGATGAGACCTTTCTTCTCGCGGACTCCCTGCCATACGAGCCAGGCGCCTCCGATCTCGGCCCCGGCGGCGGCTATGAACAGGACGACGGATCTGAGGACGGTCATGGCCGTAAGCCTACGAAGAGTCTCAGAGATGGGGCTTCGATGTCTGGCGGGCTGGGGCCCAGGAACCACTGGGGACTCAATTCGTGGCCAACACTGGGCTCCCATTTTGTGCCCGCTCGTTGCTGGACGCAGGTGGGGGAGACGAAACGTCCAGCGGAATCCGAACATACACCAATTCACTTGCGCACCGAGCCGGACAACAGCCCAGTAGACTCCAGCGGGTCGAGCGGCGAAATGCACGAACAGCCATCCCGCTCAACACGAGAGCCCCGGAAAGTCCAAGCCTTCTCCTCTCCTCCTAGAGACCAGGTAACCGATCACCGGGGCTTCTCATCTACCTGAACGGTGGGAGGAGAGTGACTGTCCCGTCAGGCTCCACGGAGACCAACGTGGGAACCATCGAGATCCCGTACTTGCGAGCCAAATCCGGGTGTTCTCTTACGTCGATGTCAACCAACCGAGTGCCAGCCTTACGCAGGTCACGTTCGACGTGATGGCAGTCGGTGCATAAGGGATGTGTGAATAGGACCGTGACCGGTCCACTGGAGTCCACGCCGAAATCTGTCAGATTGATCTCCTGAAGAGATTCTCCGTATATCCCGCGCAACCTGGCACCCAGCTTGTAGAGCTCACAACCGACACACAAACCGGTGGTGGCGGCGAGGAGCGCCAGCCCGGCAACCATGAGTCCCAGCATCCATCCCAGCGTGTTGAGGTGGACCAGATGCGCGACCGACGCCGCGGTGAGCACAACAAGCCCCACCTGATTGGCGAAACGAGGCGGACGGGCGTCTTCAATCGGGCCTTCACCAAACCGGGGCTGTATCACCTCGAAGTAGGTGAGACACGGCAGGCAATAGCGGCGCCCGAACCGGAGCCCGATCAATAGTTGTGCAGCGAGAAGGGCCAGCAGCGGCCACCAGTCGACGACAAAGCTCACCAAGGCGAGGGCACCGATCGTGGCCTGGTTGGCCCGTGGCGCTCGCGAGTCGATGACATCCAGGTCCCGGTAGGGGTCAGCGGAGCGTTGGCCCAACACGCGCTGTCGGGTGGGCCCCCGATTCCGGTCCGACTCGGTCGTCATATCGTTTCCTTTCCACATGCAAAAAAACCCGCATCGGTGGGGACGATGCGGGTGTGTGATTCTCGATGGGTTCTTCTATGACATCACCACTCGCACCACGCCGCCATACAGCATGCACAGAGGCAGCCGCAGGCAATCGGGGCGGCAGAGTGGGCTGTCATGAGGTTCTGATGGTAGGGAAATTCAGCGAAGAGTCAACGGAGAAATCGTCGAACGTGTGGGAGTCGATCGTCACAAGCTGCGGCAGGCCTGACCGTCATCTCCATCCCCGTCGACGGCAACGGGAGAACTCCCTCAATCCGTTCCACGCTCCGAACATACAACGTATGTCCCGGTCCGTTGAGTGGGTGCCACGCTCACTACGTAAACACACCTCAACGAAGAGATCCCCGGCGGGCCGAAGCCTTAATCCTCTGGGGGCTAGGCGACGGTCAACCGGGGCTTTCGACTTGAGCCGAAGTGACGTTGCCAACACCGTGCGAGATCGGTCACGTCTACAAGGTCAACGGGAAGAGCCACGACACGGTTCGTACTGGCGGACTGGACCTCTCCACCAGCATGGTCAAACCGGGGACCCAGCGCATACCCAATGGAGAAGGGGCGGAATCCCGGCCAATAGCACTGAGCCCCCGGTCTGTCCGCTTACGACTAACAACATCTAAGGAGATGCCTTAGTTGGAAGATTCGTTAGAGGCGAATGGCCCTTTTCGGGCTCTGGCGTCCGTGGGTGCGAGGTTCCCCGGTT
>CAZSOF010000399.1:0-2058 GCA_964607685.1 uncultured Acidimicrobiaceae bacterium
AATTCCTTGGGCGTGAGTGGCACCGATCTCCCGCCGACCTCAACCTCGCGAGTGGTGGGGTCGATGCTCAGCCCATCGAACTCGAGTCTCGACCCGGTCGGGTTGCCCGTCGTGACCCGCTTCAGCACCGTGCGGACACGAGCGACCAGTTCCCGAGGAGAAAACGGCTTGACCACATAATCGTCAGCACCCAGTTCCAGACCCAACACCCGGTCAGCCTCCTCGCCTCGGGCAGTCAGCAGGATCACAGGGACGTCACCCCGCTCCCGAACTTTGCTGAGCACCGAGAAGCCGTCAGTCTCGGGGAGCATCACATCTAGGACTACCAGGTCGGTTCGCCGCTTGGTCAGATGCTCGAGAGCAGCCTTGCCGTCGCCACTCTCGGTGACTTCGAAACCATCACGTGTCAGGTAGGCCGCAACCACCTCGCGGACCATCGGCTCATCATCGACGACCAGCACTGATCTGCCGGAGAAGTTCGAGGACGACGCTCTCAAGCGGGGCACGTGATCCCTGGGCCGAGTCGGTTCATATTCGTACTATTCCTTGTCCTTGGTTAAGGAGACGTCAACTGCGAACCGACTGACCCGCTACCTGGCTCTCCGCCTCGACCCGATCAGAGCTAAGTAAGGTCGGCGTCCGGAGAGGGTCCAGGTCCGGCAAGATGAGGCAAATGCTCGAGGATGCACACTTCTACTTCCACAGGGCTGCCGATGTGGTCGGTCTCTCTGATCGCTTGAGGACGATTCTGTTGACCCCTGCGCGGACCGTGAAAGTGGATGTGGTCATCGAAATGGACACGGGCGAACTTCGAGACTTCGTCGGGTTTCGGGTGCAACACAACGCAGCGCGAGGACCGATGAAGGGAGGGCTGCGGTTTCATCCTTCGATGGATGAAGATCATGCTGCCGCTCTTGCCAATTTGATGACTTGGAAGACGGCAGTCGTCGATGTGCCATACGGGGGTGCCAAGGGGGGTATTGCCTGTGATCCGCATGCGATGTCGAATCGTGAGCTGTACGCGTTGACTGCTCGTTTTGTTGAGCTGATGAAGGATGTGATCGGGCCGACGGTTGACATTCCCGCACCCGATGTGAACACCAACCCGAAGATCATGGGCTGGATCATGCATGAGTACTCGAAGTACGAGGGTTTCTCGCCGGGAGTTGTGACCGGCAAACCCCTAGACCTGTTCGGATCGGAGGGTCGCGAAGCGGCGACCGGACGCGGGGTCGTGGAAGTTCTCGAGATGGCTCTGCGTGACGGAGGTCGGCAGTTCGAGGATGTCACCATTGCCATCCAGGGCTTCGGCAATGTGGGCAGTCATGCAGCTCGCCTCAGCTTCGATCGTGGAGCCAGGATCGTCGCCGCGGCTGACCACACGGGAGGCGTCTCCAGGGAATCTGGCCTCGACATTCCCGCTCTCATCAGTCATGTGGAGAACACGGGTGGAGTTGCGGGATTCCCAGACACGGAAGAGTTCGAGAACCAACTGATTGTCGAATGGGACACCGACATCTTCATCCCAGCAGCCCTCGAGGACTCCATCAATGAGGACAACGTGGAGTCTCTCAAGGCCGGCATCGTGGTCGAAGGAGCAAACGGTCCGACCACTCCTGGAGCGGATGAGGTGCTCAACGAAAAGGGGGTTCTCGTAATCCCTGACATTCTCGCCAACGCCGGGGGTGTCACCGCCAGCTACTTCGAGTGGGCACAGAACATCCAGCAGTTCAGATGGTCAGAGCAGAAGGTCAACGCAGAGCTTCAAAACAAGATGACAGCCGCCTATCGGGCAGTACGCAAAGTGGCATCAACTCGCCAGGTCGACCTGCGCACAGCAGCATTCATCCTGGCGATCAACAGAGTGGGCGCTGCGGCGACGGGACGGGTGGCAATCTCCGAGAAGCTACCTTTCTGAACCAAGACCCACGGCCTTTGCCCAAGAAATAGGAACGGACCTGCGCCCCTTCCTGCAACCGGAAGGCGGCGAGGTCCATGATTCCTAAGCACTGCCTCCGTGTTTATCGTCGCCGGAGGCGTCACGACGTGCCATTCATG
>CAZSOF010000400.1:0-2036 GCA_964607685.1 uncultured Acidimicrobiaceae bacterium
TGTTCAAGATCCCGGACCTCCGGGCGAAGATCCTCTTCACCCTGGCGATGTTCGCCGTCTATCGGCTGGGTGCCACGATCCCGGTGCCGGGAATCGACCTGGATGCAGTCGCCCTTTTCCAGAGCCAGCAGCAGGCAGGCGGGATATACGGCCTCATCAACTTGTTCTCCGGCGGTGCGCTGGAGCAGTTCTCGGTGTTCGCACTGGGCATCATCCCCTACATCACGTCGGCGATCATCATGCAGCTGCTCACGGTGGTCATCCCCAAGCTGCAGGCGTTGCAGGAGGAGGGGGAGTCCGGGCGCAAGGTGATCACCCAGTGGACCCGCTACCTGACGGTGATCCTGGCCCTCATCCAGTCCACCGGCTTCACGTTCCTGTTCCACTCGGGGCAGTTCACCGGTGGCATCGACCTGATTCCCAACTACACACCGGGTCGGGTCATCCTCGTCGTGCTCACCATGACCGCGGGCACGGCGATGGTCATGTGGCTGGGTGAGCTGATCACTCAAAGGGGAGTTGGCAACGGGATGTCCCTGATCATCTTCGTGGCGATTCTCAGCCAGTTCCCATTCGTGTTCACCCAGATCTACGGCCAGACGTGGGCAGTTGGGCTGGCGGTCCGGTTCATCGTGGTCATGGCGGTGTTCCTGCTGATGATCGGTTCCATCATCTATGTCGATCAAGGTCAGCGCCGAATCCCGATCCAGTTCGCCAAGCGGGTCCGAGGACGGCGGGTGATGGGTGGGCAATCGACCTACATACCGCTGAAGGTCAACACCGCAGGTGTGATCCCGGTGATCTTCGCCACCTCGGTCCTGCTGATCCCGTCGCTGATCATCACCGCCATCCCCTCCGATGCCGACTGGCTGCAGGCGGTCTATCGCTGGATCGACGAGAACCTGGGCGCCGGGGCCAACGCCGTGAGCTGGTGGTATATCGGCATCCTGTTCACCCTGATCGTGTTCTTCACCTACTTCTACACCGCCATCCAGTTCGATCCCGAGCAGCAGGCGGAGATGATCCAGCGGCAGGGTGGGTTCATCCCGGGTGTCCGTCCCGGTCGTCAGACCGCCAGACATCTGGCGCACATCCTCAACCGGATCACACTTCCCGGCTCCATCTTCCTGGCCACCATCTCGATCATGCCCGCCATCGCCGGCGCGGTGTGGAACATCTCGATCGCCTTCTCCGGGGTCTCCATCCTGATCGTGGTGGGCGTGGCCCTGGAGACGATGAAACAGATCGAGTCCCAGCTCACGATGCGTAACTATGAGGGCATCCTGACGTGACGGTTGGCTCACCGTGGAGAGCGCTGTGAGGCTGCTCTTCGTCGGACCTCCCGGAGCCGGCAAGGGAACCCAGGCTGCCAACGTGGCCGCCCGGTTGGGTGTACCCCACATCTCCACCGGTGAGATGTTCCGCGACCACGTTGCCAGGGACACCGACCTCGGCCAGAAGGTGGAGGCCATCATGGCCGCCGGCGACTATGTGCCCGACGAGATCACGGTGGCCATGTTGTCGGAGCGGATCTCCCAACCCGACGCCGGCGATGGCTACATCCTCGACGGGTTTCCCCGCACCGAGGCCCAGGTGGCGTCTCTGGACCGGCTCATCGGAGAGGACGGCCTCGACATGGTGGTGGTGTTCCAGGTCGATGAGGACGAGCTCACCGAGCGCATGCTGGCCCGAGGGCGCGCCGACGACACCGAGGAGACCATTCGCAACCGTTTTCGCGTCTATGACGAGCAGACCCAACCGCTTCTCGACGTCTATGACTCCCGGGGGATGACCGTCCCGGTCGATGGGATGGGCGAGGTCGACGAGGTCACCGAGCGCATTCTGTCCGTGCTGTCAACCACCCACTAGACCCATGATCACCATCAAGAGCCGTCGCGAGTTCGCCAAGATGCAGAAGGCCGGCGCCTGCGTTGCCCACGTTCATCAGGCCATTCGTGAGGCGGCCAAACCCGGGGCTTCACTCCTCGAGCTGGACGAGATCGGGGCCCGGGTCATCGCCGAACACGGCTGCAAAC
>CAZSOF010000401.1:0-2028 GCA_964607685.1 uncultured Acidimicrobiaceae bacterium
GACGGTCCACAGGCGCTGACGCCGGACGATCTGCGCTCATTGATGGCAAGTCTGGGAGGCCTCCGCTGACCACGAGGATGTCCCGACCTTTGGCATGACAGTGCACTCGAGAGTCAGCGGGAATCGGCAGGTCGACTGACGCTCAGCCACACCAGGATGCCGAGGAAGACAACGATGGCACCACCGGCGACCAGCCGGGTGGCGGTGGAGTCGTTGGCTCCTTCCGATCCCGGGGAAAGCAGGGGCGGGGTTGTAGGCGGCGTCCGGGGCGGAGGAATGGTGTCGCCGGCGGCGATCTGAACACCTCTATCCAACAGGACCAGGGGACCGGCGAACTGGGTGGGTAGGGTGACCAGGGTCGCTACCTCCCCGGTTGAGAGATCAGCGGTGACGATGGCTCCCCCATCGGCGCCGTACAGCGTGTTCCCACTGGCAACGGGGTACTCGCCCGTCCACCCTTCGATCTCAATGATCTTCCCCTCGTCGAGGTCGTATATGAGCCCGAGGGATTCCTCCCAGTTCTCGAAGTTGTACGCCTTGACCATCAACCGCTCCTCATCGAGCCAGGTGGGGGAGTACACCTCCCAGGGGATCTCGAACTCCTGGAGGGGGTTCCCGGTCTCGTCGACGAGAAGCAGAGTGGCCTCCGCCGGCCCTCCCCCGGGTGAGCGCCTCGTCTCGACCAGTGCCAGGGTGCCGTTACCAGGATGGGGGGCGGCGCTGACGGGCCAGTGTTCGCCTGAGGGCGTCTCATGCAGCCGGATCTCCTTCCCGGTGTCCACGTCGATCCGGATCGGGTCTCCATCTGGCCCCGATTGGGCGACGACGAAGTCGTTGCCGATATGGAAGGTGTCTCCCTCGAGAGCGAGGATTGAGGTTGGGCCGTCAACGATCTCCAAGAGCTCGAATCCAAGCTCCGTTTGACCCACCACCCATATCGAGGACGCCTCAGCATTCCGGCACGACACGGCGCGAATCGAGGGAGAGCCGTCGTCGCCGGCAAGGAGGTATGTCACGTCGGGTTGAAGTGTGGTCAGGTTCCACGTCACGACTTCGGTGGAAGTCCACTGCAGCATTCGGTTGCCATCTGGACAGATCTGGAGACCCTGAGTGCCGTTGAACTCTCTCTCCGGCACCGGCGGGAACAGATCGATGACATGGCCGCCGGCCTCGTCGAGGACCGCAAGACGAGTTGATGACCACCCGTTGCCGGCCAGCAGATGGGCGATGCCCGTGGCGCTGGGAGTCGGCCCGGCGATGGCCGATAGGAGGACATCCGGTTCGACCTGGGAGCAAAGCCCGCCGTGGAACTCACCGCCCTCCTCGTAGATGATCGCCCCGATTCGCCGGTCGGGGCCCCAGAACTCGAAGCCGCAGCCGCCGCCATCCGATGCCGACCTGACCTCGATCACCGTCCCGAGATCGCCTTTGACCCATTCCTCCACCTCGAAGACGTAGATCGAGGAGGAGTGCTCACCTTCGGCGTCCCGCTTCTCGATGAGGCTGCCGACGAAGGCGGCCTCCGAATCGTCCACCCAATCGACGATGTCGGTGGGAATTGCGCACGAGCAGGCCCGAGCCGGCGCGGGGAACAGAGGAGCCAGGCCGAGGGCGAAGGCGGTGGTGACAACGGCCAGCCTGAGGCTCCTGGAGGCGATTCTGGAGTCCATGTTCTCGCTGACTTCGACGTCGAACCCCGGGCTCCGGTTCCATGGATCCTCTGGCGTGGCGTATTGGGAAGGGAGATGCCCATCATCGATGGGGGGCGAAGGTCCCCAACCCTGGCTCAGACCATTCTGTGAGTGGAAACCGCGGCATGGCTCACAACTCACAGAACGAGTTAGACAAACGAACGTTCGTTTGTCTATACTGAAATCATGACGCCCGAAGAGAGATTCCAGGCGCTGATCGACGCCGAGGAGAAGATCGAGCCCAGCGACTGGATGCCCCAGGGCTACCGCAACACCCTCATCCGCCAGATCGCCCAGCACGCCCACTCCGAGATCATCGGGATGCAGCCCGAGGGCA
>CAZSOF010000402.1:0-2026 GCA_964607685.1 uncultured Acidimicrobiaceae bacterium
GATCCCACACGTCGCATTTGCGGCCGTGTTTGGCCTGGCTGACCTGGTCTTCTTCTTCCTGATGTTCGAGTGCTGGCTGTATCTGGGCAGACAGCCCGTCAGAGACGGGGCGTAGGACGCCGCCTGACACAGATGACACCTACATATCACACGATGTAGTGACTCACGGCCACCAGCGCGATTCCGGCAGTGATCATCGCCACATGAGCCCCGACCAGCACCCAGCGTGCCGGTCCAAAAGGGGCGTCCAGGAACGGAGGTACCGGGAACCAGCGAAACCAGAACCAACCTCCCAGGACGTCTCCGAACAGAATCCCGCCCGTGATGAGAAGCCAGCCTGCGCTGACAGCTGCGTCGGCTGGCAGAGCCGTCAGGCACAGTGTCAACAAGCCGACAGTCACCAGGGCCGAAGGAAGGGAGACCATGGGTCGAACCTCAGGATGACGGATACTGATCCGAAGCACGGTCGGCATCAAGATCCACCCCAACAGCAATCCACCGTCGATGGCCGCGGCGTGGGACCGGGTAGTAGTGATCGCCAGCACCCAGATGATCCCGAGAGCAATGGAGCTCACGCCGGCAAGACGACGGATTCTGGGGACGAACAATGCGTGACCAGACATCTCGATGCCAGCCCGTCCCGGCAGGGAGACTCTCATGTCACCAACTGGTTTCGCTCGGCTGACATCCTGGCTCCTCTCCCCTGGCTCCACTGCCGGACGAATCCCTGGCGTCTGCTGCGAGTCGACTCCTCGGAGTAGAGACGTCTGCCCAGTTCGATCAGCCCACGCTCCAGCTGCTCAGCCGTCATACCCAGCGGGCGGTAGTTCACATCGAAGAGTGTGCATTTCTCCCACGCACCTTCATCGAGGAGTCTCCCCTCGTGGCGCAGACGCTCATACAGCGGCGTGCCCGGGAACGGAGTCTGAACGGTGATCTGCACGTCAAAGGGCGTCGTTTCCTCGACGAAAGACTCGACGGCTTCAAAGACCTCCGGCCCATCTCCATCCAGGCCGAGGACGAAGCACGCGTTGACTGCGATTCCGTGACCCTGGATCAGTCTGACCGCCTCCTTGTATCTCTCGATTTGGGTCCACTTCCAGTTGCGTTTGAGCTCCACCCCGTCGAGGCCAGTGCGGCTGGGGCTCTCCAGGCCGATCAGAACCTCGACGCATCCAGCCTCTCGAAGCATGCCCAGCAGCTCCGGGTCGTCGGCTACCGAGATGTCGGTCTCGGTGAACCAGCGGACACCCTCGCTGCCTATGGCATCTACCAGTTCCCGTGATCGTCGCTTGTTCACGAAGGTGTTGTCGTCGGCTAGCTCGATGTGGCACCTAGGCCACGTCCCTTTCACAGCCTTGATCTCCGCGATTACGTTGGCCACAGGTTTCATCTTGTAGCGAGGGGTGAGCAGAATCGAGCTGGCGCAGAACTCACATCTCCACGGGCAACCCCTGTTGGTTTGAACGGTTATCCGGTTGTAACGCCCAGCATCCAACAGGTCGAACCGCGGTGTCGGCGAGTCAGCAAGATCGAATTCGCAACCTCGAGCGTCGTACACACTCTGTGCCCTCCCCTTTTCGACATCTTCCAGCAAGCGGCCCCAAACCACCTCTCCCTCCCCGATGACGATGATGTCGGAGTGATCCAACGCCTCGTCCGGACATGACGTCACGTGGAGGCCACCCATGACTGTCGTGACACCGTGCCTGCGATATCGATCGGCGATCCGGTAGGCCTCTTTCACCTGGGCGGTGAATGTGGCGATAGCCACCAGGTCGGCATCGGGCAACTCTTTGTCTTCTTCCATGTCGTGGATCTCGCGATAAAGGATCTCATGACGGTCAGGGGTCAAGGCAGCAAGAGTCAGCAACGACAGGCTGGGGAGTGACGCGATGGCCCGACCTCGCTCGACGAACCCGGGGAGCGTCATCCCCATCTCGGTGAGCTCGGGATTGTGGGCACGTATCCCGCTCATGGCGATCAATGCGATCCGCACTGCTAGCTACTCGCTTTGAAATCGAGG
>CAZSOF010000403.1:0-2015 GCA_964607685.1 uncultured Acidimicrobiaceae bacterium
GACGTCCTCGGCGATGACCAGGACGCCCTTGCCGGTCTGCATCACCTTCTCCAGAACCGGGACCAGATCGTTGACCGAGCTGATCTTCTGGTTGGCGATGAGGATGAAGGGGTCTTCGAGGACCGCCTCCTGACGATCGGCGTCGGTGATGAAGTAGGGGGAGATGTAGCCCTTGTCGAACTGCATGCCCTCGGTGAACTCCAGCTCGAGACCGAAGGTCTGGCCTTCCTCGACGGTGATCACACCGTCCTTGCCCACCCGATCCATGGCATCGGCGATGACCTCACCGATGGAGGCATCGTTGTTGGCCGAGATCGAGGCCACATGGGCGATCTCCTCGGTGGTCTCGATGTCACGGGACTGGTCACTGATCGCCTTCACCGCCACCTCGACGGCGTCCTCGATGCCCCGCTTGAGCTCCATGGGGTTGGCGCCGGCCGCCACCTGACGCAGACCCTCCTTGACCATGGCCTGGGCCAGGACGGTGGCGGTGGTGGTGCCGTCACCGGCCACGTTGTCGGTCTTGTTGGCCACCTCGTAGGCGAGCTTGGCCCCCATGTTCTCCCAGGGGTCCTCGAGCTCGATCTCCTTGGCGATAGTCACGCCGTCGTTGGTGATGGTGGGTGCACCCCACTTCTTCTCCAGGACGACGTTGCGGCCCTTGGGGCCCAGTGTCACCTTTACGGTGTCGGCCAGTTTGTCGACACCTGTCTGGAGGCCCTTCCTGGCCTCCTCGCTAAAGCGAAGATCCTTCGCTGCCATAACTCTTGCGCTCCTCTAGTTGACGATTGCCAGAATGTCACGCTCGCTGAGGACCAGGTACTCGCCCGAGTCGAGCTTGACCTCGGTGCCGGCGAACTTGGAGTAGAGGACCTTGTCCCCCACCGAGACGTCCATGGCGATGCGCTCACCGTCGTCGTCCCGGGCACCGGGACCCACGGCGATCACTTCTCCGATCTGTGGCTTCTCCTTGGCGGTGTCGGGGATGACCAGACCCGAGGGGGTGCGGGCTTCCACATCCTCCGTGGGTGAGACCACCACTCGATCACCGAGCGGCTGAAGCTTCATACGTAGCTCCTCCTTGAGCATCACGTGTGCTTACCTGCGGGAAGCCCTGGCATCCCCGGATCAACCGGCGGAAACCGGGCAATTACCCGTCCGTTAGCACTCTCCTGTGGCGAGTGCCAGATACAATGTAGCACTCTCCGTCGGAGAGTGCTAACTCCGATCTGAGTGCGATCGACTCAGGTTTCTGCCTACAGCACCATAGAGGGGTCGACCGACTCCGCCCAATCGGTGAGCCGGCCCTGACTCAGCCAATGGGCTCCGGCGACACCGATCATGGCCGCATTGTCGGTACACAGGATGGGGTCGGGAACGGCCACTCCCACTCCCCGCTTGTCGGCTTCTTCGCTGAATCGATACCGCAGCCGACGGTTGGCGAGGACACCACCGCCTCCTCCCACCACCTTGGCTCCGGTGGCGTCAACGGCGGCAAAGGTCTTGTCCACCAAGACGTCCACGATCGCCTCCTGAACCGAGGCCGCCACATCCTTCAGCGAGGGAAGGTCTCCGGAGGCGGAGGCCTTCTCGATGAAGGTGACCACCGACGTCTTGAGCCCGGAGAATGAGAAGTGGTATGGCCGGTCGGGTAACGCCCTGGGGAAGTCGACCGCAGCGGGATCGCCGCCATCGGACGCATTGTCGATGGCCGGCCCGCCGGGGAAACCCAACCCCATCACCCGGGCCAGCTTGTCGAAGGCCTCACCGGCGGCGTCGTCGACGGTGTGGCCCAGGGTTTCATACTCCCCCCAATCGGTGACATGGACGATCTGGGAGTGCCCCCCAGACGCCAGCAACACCACGGCGGGTGGGGTGAAGTCCTCGAACTGGATCCGGGGTGCCATCAGATGGCCTTCCATGTGGTCGATGCCCACGAACGGCAGCTGACGGGCCCAGGCAGTGGCCTTGGCGAAGGAGTGGCCCACCAGCAGCGCACCGACGAGACCCGGTCC
>CAZSOF010000404.1:0-2011 GCA_964607685.1 uncultured Acidimicrobiaceae bacterium
CAGCGTGGCCAGTGCCGAGTCCGCGATCCTGAGACGGGCCGTTGCCGACTTCAGGGCCGCATCGACGTGCCCATTGTCCCGGACCAGGGCGATGACCTCACGAACGACGTCATCGCTGTAGGGGCGATCGGTCTCCAGGAGCAGTCTGATCCGGTCGCCATCGGGGCCGGCTACGGCGCGCAACACCGGCCCGGTGAATGTCCCCTCCTGGATATCCGAACCTGCGGGTTTGCCAATGGTTTCCTCGTCGGCGACGAGGTCGAGGGCATCGTCGGCGATCTGAAACACCATCCCCACCTCCCACGCCCAGGTGGAGAGGGCCTCGACGACGGGTTTCGGGGCGTCGGCGGCCATCGCCCCGAGACGTGCCGAGGTCCGTATCAGCGATGCCGTCTTCCCCCCGATCACCTGTTGATAATCCTCGAGGGTGTGAGCGAGGTCATCGGTCAGCTGTAACTCTCTGGTCTGGCCCTCGACCAGCTCGGCGTAGGTCGTGGCGAGGAGACGCACCGATTCCTGGCTCAAGTGGGTCGATGCCACCTCGGAAGCTCGGGCCATGAGGAAATCACCGGCGAGGATGGCCACGGTGTTGGTCCAGTTGGCGTTGGCCGAGCTCGCTCCCCGTCGGATATCGGCCTCGTCGATGACATCGTCGTGATAGAGAGAGCCGACGTGTATCAGCTCCACCGCAACCGCAGCCTCCACCGGGCGATGGTCCCGGGAATCACCGAACTCGGCTGCCAACAGCGCCAGCATGGGACGGAATCGCTTGCCCCCGGCCAGCAGCAGATGTTGCGCGATCTTTGTTAGGTAAGGGTCATCGGCTGTCGATGCTTCCAGCAAGCGCTCCTCGACTCGGCTCAGCTGATCCCAGATTCGGGGAATACCGACGAGACTTTGGAGGTCTTCCATTGGTGAAGATGGTATTACGAATCGGAGCGCTGGGTGCTGCGGCGTGGCTGTGCTCCCAGCGGGTGGTAAAATTGCGTACGCCAGGTTTAGGAGAGGCGAGTGTTTGAGCGCTTTACGGACCGGGCCCGAAGGGTCGTTGTGCTGGCCCAGGAAGAAGCCCGGTTTCTCAACCACAACTACATAGGTACCGAGCACATCCTCTTGGGGCTTCTCAACGAGGGGGAGGGAATTGCTGCCCAGGCCCTGGAGAGTCTGGATATCGATCTCACCTCTGTTCGTGACGAGGTCGTCAAGATCATCGGACAGGGCCAACAGTCCCCATCCGGGCATATCCCGTTCACCCCCCGAGCCAAGAAGGTCCTGGAGTTGTCGCTGCGGGAGGCGTTGCAGCTCGGGCACAACTACATAGGCACCGAGCACATCCTCCTCGGGTTGATACGCGAGGGCGAGGGTGTTGCTGCTCAGGTCCTGCAACAGCTGGGCGCCGAGCTGCAAAAGGTGCGGCAGACGGTCATCCAGCTGCTGTCAGGTCCCGGTGGGAGCGAGGAGCAGCAACCCAAGACAGCCGGCGCCGGAGGGCGGGAATCGAGTTCCTCGGGATCCACGGTTCTCGACCAGTTCGGGCGCAATCTCACCCAGTCGGCCCGTGACGGATCGCTCGACCCTGTCATCGGGAGGCTCCGCGAGATCGAGCGGGTCATGCAGATCCTCTCCCGGCGGACCAAGAACAACCCGGTCCTCATCGGCGAGCCGGGTGTGGGCAAGACGGCCATCGTCGAAGGTCTCGCCCAGAGAATCGTGTCCGGCGACGTGCCGGAGAACCTCCAGGGGAAGAACCTCTACACCCTCGACCTCGGGGCCCTGGTCGCAGGCTCCCGCTATCGAGGCGACTTCGAGGAGCGTCTGAAGAAGGTCCTCAAGGAGATCAAGAGCCGTGGGGACATAATCCTCTTCATCGACGAGATCCACACCCTGGTCGGTGCGGGTGCCGCCGAGGGCGCGATCGACGCCGCCAGCATCCTCAAGCCGATGCTCGCACGCGGCGAGCTGCAGACCGTCGGTGCCACGACGCTCGACGAGTACCGCAAGCACCTCGAGA
>CAZSOF010000405.1:0-2000 GCA_964607685.1 uncultured Acidimicrobiaceae bacterium
GATGTTGGAGTCAAGCTCCTCGGTCAGCGAGGTGGTGCAGACTCTCCGCCGGTTCTTGCCTATCGTTGGCTTGGAAGGTTGCGCGCTAGACGCAAATCTGAGTTCGTTGACACTTAGCTACTGGGGGCCGGGACAGCCGGTGCCATTGACGACGATACGGGATGTGAGCATCTCTCAACCCCGGCTGGAACGACTGGCGAAGACGACCGCTATTCTCGACGGAGTAGCCAGCGGTGAGATGAGCCTGGAAGCGGCGCTCAGGCAACTCCGGACACTCAGAGACGATCCGGGGCGGTCAGGGGCTCTGACGCGACTCGCCCTGCTAGTGTCGGTGGTGGGTTGGGTCCTCTTCGTGAACGGTTTCGGCGTAGTTACCGTTTTCGTCGCTCTCTTTGCGACACTGCTCACGTTCCCGATCGATTCAATCGTCCTCCGCCTGCGGATGCCAGCGAGGACGGGGATGTTCCTTGCGGCCTTCCTTCTTGCAGCCGTGCCGAACCTGCTCGCGGGGGCCGGTCTGTCATTTTCGGTGGGAGCAGCCGTCGTGGGTTGTCTGTTCATATACCTGCCCGGGCGCGCCTTCGTCTCTTCGGTGATCGATGGCCTGGCGAATGCTCCCATCTCGTCGATGTCGCGAGGGTTGGAGGCTGTGATCACCGCGGGAACCCTGGCTCTCGGCATCGGTTTCGGTGCCAAGATCGGCGCCGGTCTCGGTGTGCAGTTCCAGCCCGACGTGATCTCGACACCCCTTGGAATCTCCGTTCTCGGCGCTACATTAGGGGTGCTCGGGATCGCGATCGCCTGGGGAATGCCGCGAGACCGAGTAATCCCCGCCGTTGGGATCGGTGCGTTCGGCTGGCTAGTCGTCGAGCTCTTCGGACGCCAAGGTGACGCGGCCGATTGGGTTGTGTATGTTCTCGCCGCCATGTTGGTCGGGTTGTCCGGCGTGATTATCGCATTTCTGCAGAAAGGGACAGCAAGTATCTACACCGGCGTAGCCATCCTCCCTCTGGTACCGGGCTTCACTCTCTACCAGGGAATGCTAGCGCTCACACAGGGCAGTGCCGCGAATGGGGAGGCCTGCGTCTCATTGGCTGACGCAGTCGCCATCTCCTTGTCTGTGGCGGGCGGTGTGGCGATAGGGTTGGGCATCGGCCTCAACCTCATGGCCACCGGAGGCTGGCTCGCAGCCCACCGGAAAATCCTTCGGCGGTGAGGCGCACCAGGATCGTTTCCGCCTGATCAGTTCCCGCAGCAGACAGATAGGAAGCCGTTAGGAAACATCGAGCCCTCTTAGCTGCAAGGAGCCCGGGGACCGTAGAATTGCGGTGTGGAGAGCGGAGGTCGGATCCTAAGTACGCGTCTGGCCGTAGCCTCCCGCACCGAACGGGCGGATCAAAGAGCAAAGGGACAAGTCAACGGTAGTTCGGGAGGAGTAAGGCCATGGCAACCCTAACATAGTGAGTGGTACCGTTTATGGGGGCAGGTCAATGCCAACCGCCGTAATCGTGGTCAAGGATTCAGAAGTTCTTAAAGGGGTCAATCCCGGCCAGCCGATCCGGTTTGAACCAGAGAAGAGCCGCTTCGAGCCACTCATTCTCGAACAATGGACGAAGACGTTCTATGCCGCTCCAATTGATCTTGCCGGCGGCGTGCCCGGCTCGCAGCCACGGCAAATGGGAGAACCGAGATGAACAATATCGCCGTTTGTCGCTGGCCGCGATTGGTAATTCGGAGATGACCTGCCCCCAAAGTATGTACCACTCATAATGGTAATCTTGCCGCCTCCAGCCGCTTGGTGTACTCCGTCCTGAACTCCTCCAGGGTGAGGTTGCTCAGGGAGGAGTGGGGGCGGTTCCGACTGTAATCGATCCTCCAGTCTTCGACGATCCGCTGGGCGTCGGCCAGGGAGAGAAACTAGTGCTCGTTCAGGCACTCGTCTCTGAGCCTCCCGTTGAAGCTAGGTACGCCACCACTGGTCGCCGCTCCGCGGGCCTCAC
>CAZSOF010000406.1:0-1991 GCA_964607685.1 uncultured Acidimicrobiaceae bacterium
CAGACGTCGCCCAATGCCTGCGTGACGGTCGCCCACTGTCGCTTGTGCTCGGCCATAGCCGCACGCCCCTCTTCGGTGATCGCGTAATACCTGCGACGCCGTCCCTCAGGTGGTGTCCGCCACTCCGTGGTCACGTAACCAAGCCGAAGCAGGCGATGGAGCAGCGGGTAGAGCATCCCGTCTGTCCACTCCAGCTCACCGTCGGAGAGCTGGCGAACCCGCTTCAGGATGGCGTACCCATAACTCTCATCCTCGACCAGGATCGCCAGAACCAGCGGCGTGGCCGACGCCGCGACTAGGTCCTTGTCGATCTGCACAGGCAACTCCCATACGTTGATCCGTCATGCATAGAAGCACAAGGTATCACATATGGACGCACGTGACCAGGCTGAGCTGAAGATTTCCCTTGCAAGGGTCTTGCTTTTCGTCGGTGGGGATGTGCAACTTCGAACATATGTTCGAAATGAGGACTGCATGGGTCGGGCTTCACGCGGGAAAGGCTGACAATGGTGACACTGTGAGTGTGTGGTGTGATGAGGGTCTCGACGACCTCGCCTATCGGATCACGGTCGACGAATTGGAGTCCGTCTGGGTGGAGGAGGAGCGTCATCTGCTTCCTGACATCGACTCGATCCCACCTGGCCCGTTCCTGGCGGTCCTTCTCGAGTATGTGGACCGTTCCAGGCTGAACGGGTTCGACCTGGTCCGACTGTTATGTTCCCGGGAGCGGATGGTGTCTCACACCCAGGCGGAGGCAATGGCCGACGCCGTGGAGGTTTCTCATGCGGCTCCCGGAGATGCATCCTCGGACGTGGAACGGTTGAAGGAGGCGTTCGGATACGCCGCCGACGAGGTCCGTGCCGGGTTGGTGTTGACTCGAAGGGCCGCACAATACCGGCTTTCGTTCGCTTCGGATCTGATGATGCGGCTGCCTCGGGTGTGGCATATGCTGGGTGAAGGGTTGATCGACCTGGCCCGGGCCCGGGTCGTCTCCAATGGCACCGCCCACCTGGACCCATCCGAGGCCCATGACCGTGGTGGATGAGATCGCCGACCGGGCGCCGGGTATGACCACCGGGCAGTTGGCGGCCGTAATCCGGAAACTATGCGTGGAGTCGGATCCTGAGGAAGCCAAGAAACGAGTCGAATACTCACTAGCTGAGAGACGTGTGGTGATCGAACCCACCGCAGACGGCACCGGCCATGTCTTCCTGCTGGACATCGACATCGCCGACGCCAAAGCGATCGGGAAACGGGTCAACGCCCACATGATCTCCCTACGACGCGAGCGAGACGACGGGCCCACGACAACCTGCGAGCCGACATACTCCGTGATCTCATTCTCGGCGCCGACCCCAGTTTCGGGGGGAGAGGCATCTTCGACATGAAAGTGTCGATGACCACCCTCGCCGGACTGGATGAGAAAGCCGCAGAAATCCCAGGTATGGGACCAGTCATCGCCGACGTCGCCCGTCAATACGCCGACATGCACCCCCGGGCGGAGTGGCAGGCCACCATCACCGACGACCACGGCAACATCGCCGCCGTGGTCACCACCTCACGACGGCCCATCAAGACCATCTCCAGGATGGTCAACGCCACCCAACCCACCTGCTCATTTCCCGGATGCCGGGTCCCCGCCCAAGACTGCGACTACGACCACCTCCTACCGGTATCCCAAGGCGGTACAACCACCGTGGGAAACGGCGGACCCAAATGCCGCCACGACCACATCCTCAAGGGCCACGGATGGACCCACCAACACAGCAACGGAACTGACGTCTGGGTCAGCCCACTAGGGCACACCTACACCACCCAAGGCCAATCGCCGTAGGAGAAGGCGGTGTTCGCCACACACCGTTCAGCCGGCTAACCCTCCGGTGGAGTGTCCCAATCCTGAACGTCTTCCCCGGCCTCTCGGGCCAGTATGTCGAGCGCGGCTACCGCCCCGGCACCGGCAGAGATGATGGCCTGGCTGCGGGTGGGCCGCA
>CAZSOF010000407.1:0-1976 GCA_964607685.1 uncultured Acidimicrobiaceae bacterium
ATGAACTCGCTGAGGATTCCACGGTGGCCCCTTCAGACCACGGACCTAGTTACACCACTCGATGGGACGCTTACTCATGGCGGCCGCGGCCGGTTTTGGCGGTCATTCACCACGCAGAGTGGTGTAGGATTGAAACGGTTTGGGAGGCGAACTTGCAGCGAGCGGGTAGAGGTGATGGCGGAGTGGACCGCGGCGCCGCTCTGGTCGAGATGGCGATGGTGCTCTTGCTCCTCGTGATGCTTCTGGTCGGAATAGTGAGCGCTGGCATCGCCTACAACCATCAGTTGGCGCTCAGTCATGCGGCCCGGGAAGGCGGCCGCTAT
Organism: uncultured Acidimicrobiaceae bacterium; assembly: GCA_964607685.1. Classification (GTDB taxonomy): domain Bacteria; phylum Actinomycetota; class Acidimicrobiia; order Spongiisociales; family ZC4RG35; genus JANQRA01. Next base: position 324 of record CAZSOF010000407.1, read on the forward strand.
GCGGCCACCCTGCCGGTCACCAACTTCGCCACCATCGACGACTGGCTGGAGGAAGTGATCCTGCAGGCGATCAACGACGCAACCGGTTCACTCGACCCGGCGACCCCGGGACGCTACGTCTGTGTGGCATACGTCCACCCCGACGGCACCACCGCCAACGACATGACGGCGAGACGGATCCTCGACACGTCGGGTTTGGGGCTGGCCCAACCTGGCCAGGATTGCTTTGTTGACGGCAGGCCGGATTCCGAGCGAAGAGTGCAGGTTCAGGTGCGACGTGATGTCGAGTTCAACTTCGTGGTCGCCTCGCCCACGGTGACGATCGACGCCGAGGGGGTAAGCCGATTCGAGGCAGGACTGGGGTTCTGATGTCGGCCCACTACCTCTCCCGTGGTGCCAGCAGGTCTCTGTCGTGGCAGGTGACATCCAACGACGCCGCGTCCGAAAATGTTCGCGATGCCGGGGCATCCCTGGTGATCGTGGCCATCACCATCGTCTTCCTCATCGGGATCTCCGCCCTAGCCGTGGATCTCGCTGCCCTGCGCTTCGACATCCGATCGGATCAACTGGCTTCTGATGCCGCCGTCACGGCCGGCGTGGCGCAGATCAACCCATTTGCCGGTACCGGAGCGGTGGCTGCATGTCAAACAGCCTGGGACTACACGCTTCTCAACCTCGAAGACGAGGGGGCAGTGAATGTGGCACCCGACTGTTTTACGGTCTTCAGTGGAGAATGCAATCCAGCGGTGGCCCGACAGGACACCGGCACGGCGGGGCCCTACGCCATCACCATCACCCACCCGGTACCTGATGGGCACCAGCTGATGGGCTTGCAGTCACCCGACCCGGAAATCGACGGGTCGCCATGTCAGCGTCTCGGCGTCTCGATCCAGAGAGTCCGTATCCATACCTTCGCCCGAGTCCTCGGGATCAACTCCGACACGACCACCGTCGACAGTGTGGCTCGTAGCGCGACCGAGCCCGGTGAGGGAGAGATCGTCCCGCTGCTTCTCTTGGAGCCCATCGCCTGTGAGGCCCTCTATACCAGCGGCCAGGGCAAGGTGACAGTATCGTTCAACGACGACACCGACACTCCAGGAATCATCATCGTCGACTCCGATGCGTCGGTCTGCGACCCATCCACGCCGTACTCCATCGATGCCAAAGGCACACAGAAGGGATGGATCCGGGCGATACCGGTCCCGGGAGAAGACATCCCTTCCGCCATCCTCTCCTATGCGCTGGCGGGCATCGGGTCGGCCGACCCATCGGCCTCGTACGATCCCAGCGATCTGACCGATCCCGTCAATCCGGCCGACATAACCGATCCCAGCGAGCCGGTGGAGTCCTATTTCAGGCTGTATCCCAAACCCAAGCCCACCTTCGAGAGGATCACCAGGGCCCCCATCGACTGGAGGTACAACTGCAAGACGGGATATCCCGATTATATTCTCGATCTCGGGGACCCCAGTCTGGGAGGCATCGCCATCGCCGACTGTCCATTCACCCCGGCTACCTACATCGACGATCACATCGCCGCATACGATTCGGGACCACTGGGAGGATTCGACACCTGGACCGTCGATGGTGGGTATCCTTGTGATGTTGGGGCGATGACCATCGTCGAGTCAGGCAACTGGTACATCGACTGTC
>CAZSOF010000408.1:0-1969 GCA_964607685.1 uncultured Acidimicrobiaceae bacterium
AGCGAAGTACTCTGTGGCTGGGAGGGTTCTGACCCTTTCCGTTGCGGTCTCCTTTAGACCTACTCGGGGGATGGATCGGCGGGCAAATGCCCAGCACGTTCCTACGGAAAGGATTGGAAATGAGGCGGAGAACGCTTTCGCTCGCGCTGGTCGTGGGCCTTCTGACCGCTCTTGGCGCGATACCTGCCACGGCCGCGAGCCCATGGGACTCGCTTCAAATCAACCATGTGGGGGTGGAAGTGGACGGCAGCTGCAACATCACGGCCAGGGTCTTTTGGTCCGAAATCAACCCTGGGAGACCCTTGGACCTCGAGTTCCTCCTCTATGACGAGAACGGCGATCCCGCCGGCGTTGGTGCCAGTTTGACGGTCCGAGCCAACCAAGGAAGTGTGATTGGCGTCCCGGTCAGCAACCCCGACGACTTGACCTCCTTCAACGTGAAGGCCGTCATCTCGTCGAACAGTTTCGTGGTCGAGTCCGCGATGCCACCGGACCCAATCGAGTGCTCTCTCTAGGCCGCCAATCGCTCGAATCGACGGCCCACGAAACCAGCTCGTAACAAGCCGGCTGGCTACCGTGTGAACACCTCCCTCTGGAGATTGAGAACCCCCGGCAGGCCGGGAAATACCACAATGGTGGGCTGGGAAGCCTGCCGGGGGCCCATAGTTGAGGCAATGGGTCCCTCAACCGAAACAAACCATACGCTTCTTTTTCGCGGGGTGCTCCCGGTTCCAGCTTGCGGCTGATCCGTGATGATCCGCGGCGCAACTCGTGAGCCTGCCATGCGACTTGTCTGTAGCTTCGGGGACCGCGCAATCGTCGAACAAAGGAGTGCGCCGTGGCCAAATACATAGTCTTCTTCTCCTACTCGAGCGAGGCGGTGAAGGGGATGATCGATCACCCCAGCGACCGATCTGCAGCCGTCAGAGAACTGGCGGCTTCCTTGGGAGGAGAGGTGGAGGCCTTCTACTGGATGACAGGGCAACACGACGGCTTTGTGATCGGTGACTTTCCCGACAGTGTCAGTGGTGTGGCCGTGAACGCGGCCGTGGTGAGCACGGGTGCGGTAAGCAGCATCGAGTCACACGAGATATTCGACCACGACCAGCAGGCCGAGATCGTGAAGGCTGCCAAGACCGCCCTCAAGGCCTACACCCCACCCAACTGAACCGCTGCGGCCGGGCATTCCCATCAGCTCAGGGTATGGGACCCAACCACAACCCCGGGGGAAGGGCTTGCTCCTCCCCCCGGGGGTCCATCCATTGGTGAACACTCTTGGGACGTTCACCGCATGTGTCTCGACTGATGGGCTGACTCCAAGCCGGTAGGCTACGGAGACCCTGAGCCCCGACATGGAGGTGGATAATGCTTGCGGCTCTGGGAGAAGCAGACCCCCGTCCGAGTGAAATCGCGGAGAACCATCTGCGCCTCCTGCGCGTCATGCTCGTCCTTCAGATCCTGCTCGGACTCCTCTGGGGCGTATCGATGCTTTTCTTTGCCCAACAGATCGTGTTGGGGGAGGGCGAAGGCCCCCACATAGAGAAGATCGCCATCGAAGGTGCGGCCCACATGATGCTGGTATTCGGCGCCTTCCTGGTGTGGCGGGCGCCGGCGCGTTCCGGCGGCGTCCTCTGGGTGATGATCTTCCTCAACGCGTTGTGGACGTTGACCGACCTGGTCTACATTCCGCTGCTGGGCCTGGACCAGCTGGACTTCTACGTCAAGACCGTCGTCAACGCCTTTCTCGCCATCGGATTGGCCATAACCGGACGGCGCGCCGGGATCGTCTGACAGCAGCGACGGCCAATCAGGAGCCACAGACCCCGGGTTGACGCTCCGACTATCTCTCTTGCGGAGACCTGGGATCGGTCGGCGGCCGGATTCGGATCGGGAGCCAGTCGTCTTGAAACGCGTCGTTGCCATAGACCGCGGTCTCGAGGGCATGGTCGGGGCATTTCAACCCATACGG
>CAZSOF010000409.1:0-1963 GCA_964607685.1 uncultured Acidimicrobiaceae bacterium
GCTTGGCCGACGGACCTTCGCTGGCGATCTTCATCTCCCTGTACGGAGTAGGCCGTTATATAGGGGAAAACCGCACCAGCCTCCTTGCTGTCGCTGCGGCGATGATCCTCGTCGTTGCCGACGACCTGATCGAAGCCGAGCCGGCCTCGGTCATTGGGGTCTCGCTGGGCCTCGTCTTCCTGGCGTGGTACGTGGGGCGGCGAATCAAGGGTCGGAGAGAGTATCTGGCACTTCTCGAAGAACGGGCCGAGTATTTGGAACGGGAACGGGCCGCCGAGGCGCAGCGAGCCGTGGACGAAGAACGAACCCGTATCGCCCGCGAATTGCACGACCTGGTCGCCCATCGGGTCAGCATGATCACGATTCAGGCCGGCGCCGCACAGACCGTCGCCACCAGCGACCCCGAGAGGGCGATTCGAGCGATGGAAGCAGTGGAGGCTGCGGGCCGTGAGGCGCTCGAAGAGCTGCGTCAGGTCCTCGGAGTCCTACGCGCCGGAGAGGAGCGAGAGGGTCTCGATCCCGTGCACGGCCTGGCCGACATCCCCGACCTCGTGGCCCACATGAGGGGTGCGGGAATGGACGTGTCCCTGTCCAACGAAAGTGCTCCCGATCATCTCCCCACAAGAGTGAACCTCGCTACGTACCGAATCGTCCAGGAGGCGCTGACCAACGTGGTGAAACACGCCGGACCCGACCCCAAGGCCGACGTTCGGCTCTCTACCGTCGACCAGATGCTGAACATCGAGGTGACCGACAGAGGGTCGGGCGTGTCGACATTGCCCGGATCTGGTCATGGGCTGGCGGGGATGCGGGAGCGAGCGGCGCTCCTCGGAGGCACTTTCGAAGCGGGCCCCCGCCCCGGTGGCGGCTTCCGGATCATGGCTCGCCTACCCCTCGAGCGGAGTCCGTGATGAGTATTCGAGTAGTAGTGGTCGACGATCAGGAGCTGGTCCGAGACGGGTTCGCCATGGTCCTCGATCACGAAGACGACATCGAGGTAGTGGGCGAGGCGGGCACGGGTGTGGAAGCGGTCGAGGCGGCGATCTATCACCGGCCCGATGTGATCCTCATGGACATTCGCATGCCGGAGATGGACGGCTTGGAGGCAACGAGACGCATCGTGGAGGACGCCGAATGGCCGGTGAGGGTCATCATACTGACCACCTTCGATCCCGATGAGTACGTGTACGAGGCCCTGCGGGCCGGTGCCAGCGCCTTTGTACTGAAAGACATCCCCCGGGCCGAGCTAGTCGCCGCGGTTCGGACCGTGGCCAACGGAGGAGCCCTGCTCGCCCCCTCCATCACCAGACGCCTCATCGGACGCTTCACCCATCGTCTCGCCACCGATACCGCGGCCGCGGCTCGTCTGGAGCGACTGACGGGTCGTGAACGTGAGGTTCTCATTGCGATCGGCCGTGGCCTGAACAACGCCGAAATCTCAGAACAGCTCTTCATCGGGGCGGCGACCGTGAAAACACACATCAACAGTGTGTTCACCAAGCTCGGTCTGCGCGACCGCGCCCAGGCGGTGGTCTTTGCCTACGAGAGCGGACTGGTCGAGCCCGGCGAACAAGACGTCGGCTTCTAGCGCCGACCGATTCAACCCTGGGGTGGAGGGCTGAACCAACCGACGGTACGAAGACGCGCCGCCAGCTTCTCCATACGTTCGTCGATAGGCCGACGAAAGGAAGACCATGGCCATCGCAGAAATGACCCACAACGAGACCAACACCCGCAAGCGTGGGCTGGGGGTCTTCTTCACGCTCACCTTTGTCCTCACCTGGGGGATCGCAGCCATGTTCGTGTTTGCCCCCGATCTCGTAGGTCAGGCCGGTCTCACCAACCCCCTGTACGTGATTGCGGTGTGGGCACCTGCGATCTCAGGAGTGGTGCTGGCTTGGCATCGCCTGGGCTTGCGGGGACTGCGTGGGTTTTTCAGCCGGCTTGCCATGATCCGGATGCC
>CAZSOF010000410.1:0-1944 GCA_964607685.1 uncultured Acidimicrobiaceae bacterium
AATGAGTGGACGTGGGTGTCGACATGCCCGCCAGGGTCGAGACGGGCGACGTGGAAGCCCATCTGCACGGCTCGCCCACTCTCATCGACCACAGGGTCGCGACCGTATCCGATGCTCCGACCGGCGAACTCCGGGGGTGTGTCGTGGGACAGATCTCCGACCTTCTTGACGATGTGCTCGGCCATCAGCCACCCTCGCCCCTGAGATAGACGGCAATGGCGCTGAGGTCAAGCTCACCCATCCCTTCCGCGATCGCCCTCCTGACGATTTCCAGCCCCTTCTCAGCCTGGTCCATGGGGGCACCCACCTTCCTCCCCAGACCTGTGATGAGCTCCAGGTCCTTGGCCACCAGATCCAGGCTAAAGGCGACTGGTGCCTCCTCGGGATGCTCATATGCTGCCCGCTTATACTGGACGAAGGGTGCACCGCCGGCACCGCTGGCAAACACCTCGTAGGCGGTCTCCCGGTCCACACCGGCCTTCTCCGCCAGGACGAGAGCCTCGGACAACGCCACATTGAGACCGTGAACCAGACCATTGACGGCCAACTTGCAGGCGGCCCCGGAACCTCGCGCTCCCACCCGGATGACCCGGCCGGCCATGGAGGACAGGACTGGCTCCACCCTGTCGATGAGCCCGGGCTCCCCGCCTGCCATGATGGTGAGGGTTCCGGCTTCCACGGTTGACACGCTTCCCGAGACCGGGCAATCGACGAAGGCGGCGCCTTTGGCGTCGATAGCCGCGCCGACCTCGTGGATGGTGTCCGGGTCGACAGTGCTGGTGTCCGCGGCGATCGAACCCGGTTGGATGCCCTCGGCCACACCCTCAACCCCGAGATATACCGTCTTCAGGGCTTGATCGTCGGCGAGACTCGAGATCAACACATCGGCCTCCGAGGCAGCCTTGGCAGCACTCTCGGCCACATGGCCTCCGGTATCCATCGCTACCGCCTCGGCCTTAGCTCGATCGCGATTCCAGAGCACGAGTTGATGACCCGCCCCGCGGATCCGGCGTGCCATGGCACTGCCCATCCGGCCCATGCCGATCATCGCCACCACTGGGTTGGAGTCACTCACTGATCAGTGACACTACACACATGACGTCATATTCAGTCCTGGAAAAGCGTCTCTGCCTGTGCCGCGATGTATCTCCCGATGGCGATGCTGGCTGTGGCTCCCGGTGAGGGAGCGTTCAGTACGTGAATTGTGGGACCCGCGTATTCGATCACGAAGTCATCGGCGAGCTTTCCCTGCGGGGTCACGGCCTGTGCCCTGACCCCGGCGCCACCCGGAAGCAGGTTTCGGCGGTTCAGATCCGGGACCAGCCTGCGCGCCAGGCGGGCGTAGAGACCCCTGGACCTCGATGTGAGCAGCTCTCGTGCCCCGGACCACCAGTGTCGCAGGGCCAGGCGCTGGAAGCCCCGATCGGCGAGCATCGAACGAAATTCACTCCAGTCGGCCCTGGCCCCCCGGTAGTGCTCACGACCCAAGGCCAGTACCGCATTGGGGCCCACCTCGACGCTTCCGTCCACGCGACGGGTGAAATGCACCCCCAGGAACGGGAAGCGTGGATCCGGGACCGGATAGATGAGGGCATTGACCAAACCCGCCGAATCCTCGCTGAGCTGGTAGTACTCGCCACGAAAGGGGATGATGCGCACGCTGGGAACCACCCCGGCCATTCGCGCCACCCGATCCGAGTGCAATCCGGCACAGTTGACCAGACCTCGTGCCGCGAAACGCCTCTCACCTGTGCTCACCTCGACACCGCGGGAAGTATGGGTGATGTCGACGACTTGGGCGCCGGTGACTATCTGGGCCCCGGCCGCGGTGAGAAGCCGGGCCTGGTGGGTAGCTACTGCGGTGAAATCCGCGACTCCTGCCTCGGGGACATGAAGGGCGGCGATCCCGGTCGCTGCCGGTTCGATGTCGGTGATCTCGGTGGC
>CAZSOF010000411.1:0-1930 GCA_964607685.1 uncultured Acidimicrobiaceae bacterium
AAGTCCCCGAACGGTGCGGAGAGCTGGAACGCTACCCACAGACCGACAACCAGGCCCACGAGGTCCAGGGATTCGCGCACAAACCCCCGCGCCCATCCCCGCACCAGCATCGCAGCCAGGGCCAGTCCCAAGATGAAGTCGAGCATCAAGCCTCCTGGGCATGAACAAGGGGCGACGCAAGATGCGTCGCCCCTGACTCCTGGGCCCAAAGGTAGTGAACTCGAGGTAGTTAGCCCCGGATATGGGGCTAACTACCGGAGGTTTCCTTGCCCACATCCACCACCCTGATGCGCATGCGTTTGTTGGCCTTGCCCTTGGATTCGGTCTTGACCACCTCGATGCGACCGACCTCCAGCGTGGACTTGACGTGGGTGCCACCGTCGGCTTGACGGTCGAGGCCCTTGATGTCCACCACCCTGATCTCGGTCACGAACTCGGGGATGAGATTGACCTTGGTGCGGATCAGGTCCGGGTCCTGAAGGGCGATCTCGCGGGCCATGACGATGATCTCGGTGGGGTATCCCTTGACTAGCTCCTCGTTCAGAATTCGCTCCACCTCGTTGCCGAACTCGACCGAGATCGAATCGAGCTCGAAATCCATCCTGGCCTCACCCGGAGTCATGTTGCCCCCCGTGACCTTGGCCCCATAGTCCCGGTACACCACACCGGATAGGGCATGGAGGGCGGTGTGGGTCCGCATGGTGACATAACGCCGCTCCCAGTCGATGACACCTTCCACGGGTGTTCCGGGATCGGGAAGCACCGAGCCCTCCCCCACCACATGGAGAGGCTTGCCCTCCTTGCGCACGGTGTCGACCACTTCGACCGAACCCCCGTCCCAGGAGATCACACCGATGTCGCCGGGCTGTCCTCCACCACGGGCGTAGAAGACCGTCCGGTCGAGATACAACCCACCGTCGCCGACCTGGAGGACATTCCCCTCCGCCCTGGAGATATAGGAGTCTCGTGGTGCGAGCTCTTCGGTGAGTCCTGAACCGGCCATGAACTGACTCTAGGAAGACCGTCCGGGCCGGACGGCAACGGCCAACACGCGATGATCGATCAGGACCACGGAGTGGGTCCCGGTCTCCAGGTCGTAGACGAGAACGCCGCGCGACGTCGGACCCAGGAGGAACCGGTCATCAGAAGACCACGTCAGCGGGCCGGTGAACCTCTCATCGAGAATATTGTTGGGTTCTTGTAACGGGTTGTCGACGGACACGATGACCGTCCGGAGTTCACCCCGGAGCGCAACCTGGTGGCCCGAGGTCGAGAAGGCGGCATCGCGTAGCTCTCCCACCGTCTCCGGGGGCAAGTTGACTCCCCGCACGCCACCTCCTGCCGAGACCAGCTGCACCGTCTCCCCGGCCACCAGGATCCAGCCGGTGGGCATCGAGGCGTAGATCCTCCCGGGGTGAACGTCTTTGAACTCCCCTCCTGGGGTCAGCAGCAACAGCTGATCGTCCGGGGTCTGGATCGCCCACCCCCATTCACCCCAGGTCACCACCTCGCTGTCATTGGAGGCACCGGCGGCAACCAGCTCGGTGATGCGATTGGGAGCTACCTTCCACAGCTGCCACTCGCCGTCTGCTTCGGTCGTGTAGCTGATGTGGCCGCTGTCGGCGTCGTGCCAGGCAAAGCTGGTCACCCCGGTCGCCAGCGGCTCGATGGAGTGGAACCTGCCAACCGAGAGCACCAACCCGTCGACACTCGGGAGCTCCTGGGTGAGCGCTATGTATTGGTTGTCCGAGTCGAACTTCGGATCGTCGCCACCGAACATGGGTCGTTCAACGAGCGGTCCCTCCCGCGGCCACAGCAAATGATTCAAACTGTCGGTCTGCGTCGATGCCACGGCCACCAGGGCATCGTTGAATCCTGCGATGGTCTCGGTGATTCCGAGTTGAGGAGGTGTCTCGGCGGTTGTCTCCGT
>CAZSOF010000412.1:0-1925 GCA_964607685.1 uncultured Acidimicrobiaceae bacterium
TCGCGGTGGGCCTGAAGCCAGTTGTTTGCGGTGACACACCACCGGTCGCCCGGGCGCAGGCCGGGGAACTGGAAGGCCGGCATCGGAGTCAACAGGTCGTTGCCGATGCCCAGCTGGTGTTCGAGGAACTCGGCGGTCATCACCGCGCAGATGGTGTGGGAACCGACGTCCCGGGCGTCGGTCTCGCAGGACCCGTTGCGAAACCAGCCGGTCACCGGGTCGATGGAACAGGTGTCGAGCTCTCCACCGAGGACGTTGCGCTCAGACATCAGAGGAACACAACTGTGAGCCCTCCCACCAGGAGGCAATACACGGCGAAGGGGAGGAGGCCTGTCCGACGCAGTGCGGCCAGCAGCCAGGCGATGGCCACGTACCCGGATATCGCCGCCACGACCAGACCAACCAGGAGCTCCCATGCGGACGTCCCGCTGTCGAAAGCATCCGGCAGGGAGACCAGACCCGCGCCGGCGATGGCTGGAATCCCCAACAGGAATGCGAACCTGGCAGCCTCGGTTGGCTGAAAGCGCCGGCCGTTACCTGCGGAGATGGTGATCCCCGACCGCGAAATGCCGGGGATGAGGGCCAATGCCTGTGCCACACCGACGACCAGCCCGTCAGGGACGCGCCCGTCTATCAGCTCTCTCATCCCCCTGGCCAGCCGCTGGCCGATAACCAGGATCACGCCGGTGACCATGAGTGCGATGCCGACAGCGGTGACGTCGTCCTGGAGACTCTCGATCCGGCCCTTCAGGGGAAGCCCGACGAGGGCGGGGATGGTGCCCACCGCCACCAGGAGTGCGATCTTGCGGCCCTCCGGCTCCCTTCGCATGCGGAGCACACGGAGCACGTCCTCCCAGAAGTAGGCGAGGACGGCGATGAGTGTCCCCAGGTGGAGGAAGGCGGAGATGGCCAGCGACGGGGGATCGATGTCCAGACCCAGCCGGTCCAGAAACTCGGGTATCACGACCAGGTGACCGGAGGAGGAAATGGGTAGAAACTCGGTCAGACCTTGAACCAGGCCCCAGATGACGGCGGCGAGCACCCCGGGCACGCTAGTGCCCCGCCCCACACCCGATGGCCCGCAGTCAGGCCGGGCCGACCCACCACCAGCTCATCCCGTCGATACCAGGACCGCCAGCCGCCCGTTGGCCGCGGCCAGGGCGACCTCCGAGGACATGCCGGGGGGCACGGCAACACCACCGTCGGCAGCAGCAAACGGGTCATCCGAACCGGGGTGGGCTACGACCCCGTCCACCTCGTCACCGGTCTCCAGCAGCACCAGCCTCACATCGTCACCGGCGCGGGCTCCCTCGGGAAGGTTGACGGCGACGACCCACCAGCCGGGCGGAACCACCTCTCCTACGTTCCCCACGTCGGTGGCAACCACTGGCTCCCCTGCCATCACCGAGCGTGTGGCGATCTGACCCAGATCTGCTGCTGCCATCAACCCGACGGGAACCTGACGCAATTCGGTGTTGGTCTCGTCGATGACGTCCCCGGGGTTGATCGTATGTGTGGCGAAGGGGTGGTCGACCTTCGTATCGGGACGGAATTCGACGTAGAGGGCAAAGGCTGCCACTAGGAGGACGAGCACCCACCGTCCCCACGGTGTCGGCTGAAACCAGATCACGCCTCCGACCGTACGAGGCGCCAAGGTCGGATAGAAGGGTGTCGTCAGTCGGCGTCTGAGGACGAAGACGCCGCTCCCGCCTTGGCCGATGTCTTCTCCGACTTGTCGGACGACTTCTCTGACGGCGTCTTGGACGCCGATGACTTCTTGCTGTCGGTGGCGTAGAAGCCACCGCCCTTGAACACGATCCCTCTGGCGTGGAACACCTTCTGCAGCGGCCCTCCGCACGCCTTGTGCTTTTTCAGCGGCTTGTCGGAGAACGACTGGAAGACCTCGAGAGTCTCACCGCAGTTCT
>CAZSOF010000413.1:0-1916 GCA_964607685.1 uncultured Acidimicrobiaceae bacterium
CTAGGCGAGGCTGGCGTTGAGGGTGATCTCGACGTTCCCGGCCAGCGCCTTCGAAACCGGGCACCCGTTCTTGGCCGCCTCCGCCAGTTCGAGGAACTTGTCCTCGGCGATGCCCGACACGCTTCCAACCACCTCCAGCTCCATTCGGGTTATCCCCTCACCAGGCACGAAGGTGGCCGTCGCCTGGACGTCCAGACTGGTGGGTGGTGTCTCGTTGCTGGCCAGGGCATTGGAGAAAGCCATGGAATAGCAAGCGGAATGTGCGGCTGCGATCAGCTCCTCGGGGCTCGTCAACCCACCGTGGTCTTCGGCTCGGGCCTTCCATGTGACCTGCAACGGGCCGGCTGCCCCGGTGTCCAGGCTGGTCATACCGGAACCGGTGAACAGGTCACCCTCCCAGTGGGTGCGTCCAATGCTCTTGAGTGCCATGTGCGCCTTCCTTCGAGTACCGGGTTGACACTACCGGGGCCCGGAACGCTCGTCGGCTGTGGCCCTGTACCACAACATTCGCCCGGCGATCGTCATGTGGCATGACACTAGAAATGGGAGCATGAGAAGGGTAGACACGGTCGAGCGCCGGGCACGACTCGCTCGACGGCACCTCCTCGCCGACCCGGGCAAGGACCCGACCGAGGTGGCCGCCTCCCTCGTCGCCCTCCACTCCTCGGATCCGAGCACGGTCTACCTGACGGTGTGGGCTCGGGTTCGGGGATTCGAGGTTGCGGATCTGGAGACCTGTCTCTATGACCAGCGCAACCTGCTCCGGGTCTACGGCATGAGACGAACCCTGTGGGTGGTGGATCGCGAGGTCTTACGCCTGGTCGACAATTCGACCACGCGGTTGATCGCTCCCGCCCAACGACGAAGGATGATCAAGGTCCTCGAAGATGGAGATCTGACCGACGATGGCGCCGCCTGGCTGGAGTCGGTGATTCCAAAGGCCCTGGATGTGATCAGGAAGAGAGGCCAGGCTCTCGGCAGAGAGATCACTGCCGAGGTCCCCGAGCTCGCCGAGAAGTTCAACTACAAGAACAAGGCCGGCCAGGTCATCGCCACCGTCGGGGTCGCCACCAACACCCTGGCCCTTCTCGCGCTGGAGTCACGTATCACCCGCGGTCGGCCGGTGGGCAGCTGGTTGAGCAGCCAGTATCGATGGGTCGAGATGGAGACCTGGATGGACGCACCCATCCCCGATCTCCGCGTCGACCTCGCCAGTGCCGAGCTGCTGCGGGCATGGCTTCGAGGCTTTGGCCCGGCGACCGAGAACGACATCAAGTGGTGGACCGGATGGCCCTTGCGACAGGTGAGGAGAGCGCTGGCAGACATAGGAGTGGTCGAGGTCGACTTGGGCCATGGAGCGACCGGGTTTCTCCTCCCTGATGACGTGGAGCCGGTGCCGCCCCCCGACCCCTGGGTGGCCCTGCTTCCCTCGTTGGATCCCACGGCGATGGGCTGGAAGGACAGAGACTGGTATCTGGGTGAGCACTCCTCGGTCCTCTTCGACCGAAACGGCAATGCCGGAGCGACGATCTGGGCCAACGGCAACGTGGTCGGAGGCTGGGCCCAGCGCAAGACAGGTGAAGTTGTCTATGAGCTATTGGAAGACTTGGAGGCAGGGGCCAGGACAGCCATCAAGTCCAAGGTTGCGGAGCTTCAGGGCTGGCTGGGAGAGACCATCGTGAACCCTCGATTCCGCAGCCCTCACGACAAGCGCCTCACGGCTTGACCGCTACTCGGCTCGCTTCTGTGTTCGCCGCCGATCCAGCCCGCTGACCAGGGCCGCGGCTACGAGGAGTGTCAGAGCGGCGATCCACACCTTCGCCACCTCGAAGACCTCGACCGCCATGGCGAAGTCGGCTGTCAGCTCTGCACCCAGCACCTCGACTTCCTCCATGTCCATGTCGCCCATCATCCCC
>CAZSOF010000414.1:0-1915 GCA_964607685.1 uncultured Acidimicrobiaceae bacterium
CGGGCTATGTCTCCGACGTCGACCAAGGCGGTCTCACCCTAGATCTGTGGCGTTGAGATGGGCTCACGCCAACCGGACCTTGGCTGGTAGCCGGCCCGGCTCGTGGCGGCGGGTATACGACGCGGCCGGTTCTCCGTGTTGATTCCTGTATGACGAGGCCTATTGGGGGAGGGACTCCACGAACATCGTCACCTCCTCGATCCACTGATCCGGTGCATCGATGTGAATGAAGTGGTCCGAGTCGTCTATCGCGACCAACCGAGTGTCTGTCAGCCGGGAGGAGAGTTCTCGGGCGGCGTCGATGGTATCGATGCATCGTCCGTGCCGTGCATTTGGAGTACAGGAATCTCGATTTCCTCATAGACGCCGAAGTAATCCAAGGTGGCGAAGCTGTACTGATTGCGAACGAACGCCAGATAGGCAGCGCGTGTGCCATGGATGCGATGGACCGCCTCAGCCCTCTCCCGGTAGGCCTCTGAGAACGCGTCACCGATGATGGGCTGTCGAGCCGCCCAGATCTCACCCAGGCCGGGCACCGCGGGAATCAACTGGAACGGGTCGAACGCCAGTCCGTGCCCGGTGAGCACCGCACCTCGAAAGCGCTCTGGATGCTCTGCCGCCAGAATCGCCGTCGCAAAGCCCCCTGCCGAGTGTCCCACGACCACGGCACGGTCGATTCCCGAGACGTCGAGGACGTCGATCGCCTGTTGGGTCCAAAGGGGGTACCCGTATTCGAAGGAGTCACTCCGCTCGCTCAAGCCAAAGCCGAAGCTGTCGAACGCCACGACGCGATATGACCCTGCCAGCCGATCGACGATCTTCTCCTGCCAATCCGCGATGCTGCCGGTCGATCCGTGGATGAGCAGAATGACCTCTCCCTCGCCGACATCGAGGACATGTGTCTCGCCGGCGCTTGTACCGAGAAATGAGGTTCCGGGTCCCCATGGGGCCAGGGCGTGAGGATCGACTTCGGTCTCGATCCGATTGATGAGGACCCTGCCGATGACGAAGAGCACCCCGAATATGACAACCAGGCCGACGATGACCAGTCCCAGCCTTCTGGCCCATCGCAAGGCCCTCTTCGAGAAGGTCTCGTTGGCGGGACGCGGGGTGTCAGGCTCTCGAGATGATCGGTCGGATGGTGAGCCGGCGGCCAACGGGCTAGAGCCGGCCACCGCCGAGCCAACGGGCGAAATCGGGCTGCGATCTGCTGTTCACCAGTTCGATGCGTGCACCGTCGCGGGTTCTCAGGTAGGCGAAGTCCGCCGTGGGGCTCATCACTTCCACGACGAAGCTGCCAGCCGACATGTTTTGAACTGCCAACTCGATATCGCTCGTCCAGATTCCGATGTGATGCAGCCCCGCCGTCGGTTGCCATACTTCGTGGGCCGTCGATTGGATCAGCTCCAGGTGGGGAGGGCCCTCGCGGGACAGGGTGAACGAGATGTCTGGCTTCTGGGTTTCGCCTTCGAAGACCACGGGGATTGGTCCCGACCAAGCATCGGCCCATGGCAGGCCGAGCGCCTCCGAATAGATGGTCATGCCTTCTTCGAGGTCGCTGACGACCATCGCCACGTGGTGCACCTCAGGGCTATCGGTGTCCCGCGGGATCGTGGTCACGATCATCAAAGGTAGCGAGTGAGGCTTGGTGAGACCTCTCGATCGTACCCTCGGATACCAACCCGCGGGCTGTCTGTGTTGTCCCCGCTCCGGCCCGCTGCCCGTACCTTTCATGCACATGTGCGCTCAAGGCCTTCATACCGTCAGGAGGTCGATATGGGTGGTCGGCCCGGAGAGGAGACGGTCGAGGTCCATGAGTTCAGCAACAGGCCCTTGCCGCTACCAACGGAGCTCGAGTAACATGAATGGCACGTCGTGACGCCTCCGGCGACGATAAACACGGAGGCAGTGCTTA
>CAZSOF010000415.1:0-1913 GCA_964607685.1 uncultured Acidimicrobiaceae bacterium
GGGTCCCACTTACCCTCTGGGGCGATGTTGAGCGAAGAGGACCGGGCGATCCTCGACTTCGAGCGCTCCTGGTGGTCCCAGCCGGGGGCGAAGGACCAGGCAATCGAGATGAGCCTCGGTCTCACCGCTGCCGCGTACTACGACCGGCTGCGATATCTGGTGCAAGCATCGGCCGCCTTTGCATACGACCCGTTGACCGTTAAACGTGTCCTGACGCTGATCGAGAAACCGAGACGATCCGAGCTGGCAGGCTGATGACCAACAGGGGAAAACATGCTTCGCAGACGCCGGGGACGTTCTATCGCGATCTGGCGATCATGATCCTGGGAATCCTGGTGGTGGGCGCGATCGTCTTCTTCGTCCTCTACCTGTTGGCGGATTCGCCGGCTACCGGGCCGACCACGACCTCTGCGCTCCAGGAGACCACGACCTCGCCCGATGAGGTCACGTCGACCTCGCCGGACGCCAACACCAGCACAACGGCGTCGTCGACCTCGACATCGACCACGATCCCGGTGCGGCCACCGGCAGAGGTGACGGTGATGGTGCTCAACTCCATTGGTCTGGATGGCGCCGCCGGGAGGCTCACCTCCGACCTGGGTGCTGCCGGGTATCAAACGATCAGTCCCGACGACTATGAGCCGGAGCAGGACCCGTCGCGAATCTGGTACCGGGAGGGCTTCTCGGTGGAGGCCAATGTGCTTCTCGAGTACCTGCCCGGAGCGACGGTCGAGCCACTGCCCGATGAATCTCTGGCCGAGGGGGCAGATGTCGTGATGGTCCTGGGGACCGGATACACGGAATGACCCACCGTGCGGTCGGTTTCGGCCGTGGATTTCCAATTCTCTGGCTGCTGCCGATCATCGCGCTCGTCGTGGTCTTGGGCTTTGCCGTCTTTGGCACCCTCAGCCGCGCCGTTGTCGCCGACCTCATTGCCTGGTGGCCAGTCTGGCTGGTGTTGGGACTGGCAGCGGTCGGGCTGCGTCACTCCAAGTTGGGGGTGCTGCGGGTGGCCGGCTTGGTCCCGTTGCTGGCCCTGGTGGCGGTGGCTGCATTCACGTGGGGCCACGTCGCCGGCTGGGCCATCATGCCCTCCGCATCGCAGCGGCTGGTCGGGCCGGAGGTCGGAGAATTCGAGTCAGCCTCTCTGCATGCCGGGATCGACGGTGCTATCTCGGTTGTTGGCGGTGGTCGGTTCCTTTATCAGGTGGAGCCGGTTCGCCGAGGGGGGCGTATCGGGATTCCGGATGCCACCGAGGAGATAGTCGACACGTCGATCTCCATCGAACTGGAGGCATCCCGGGACGGTGGTCTGTATTCGTACGCAGGCTGGGACCTGGCCCTGGCGTCGTCACCGCTGTGGGCGTTGTCTCTGGACGGTGCCATCGATGCCGATCTCCGCCGCGTGCGACTGGCCGACCTGGTGCTCGATGGCGCCGGTGAGGTCGACCTGGGTTCCGTGTTGGAGCCGGTCACGGTGCATGTGAGCGGCTCGTTTGTGATCACCATCCCGGGGCGAACACCTGCCCGCGTGGTCGGGGTGGCATCGGTGCCGGCGTCCTGGATTTTGACCGAGGACGGCGGGGTGGCACCGCCCGACGGCGAAGGATGGTTGTTCGAAGTCGATCCCGACGCAGCCCTGCAAATCGTCAACGGCGATCAGTGATGTGACCATCAGCGATGTCACCCCGCAGACCCCTTACACTTTGAATCGTGCCCACCGACCGGCTCCGACAGACCGCCCTGATGGTCTGGACCATC
Organism: uncultured Acidimicrobiaceae bacterium; assembly: GCA_964607685.1. Lineage (GTDB taxonomy): Bacteria > Actinomycetota > Acidimicrobiia > Spongiisociales > ZC4RG35 > JANQRA01. The sequence continues at coordinate 1,762 of CAZSOF010000415.1, forward strand.
GTGGGCCTATTGGCTCTGGGCTGGGCATTCCTCGTCACCGCCGACGCGATTCGGGTGATCTGGCTGCCCATTGCCTTTGCTGCCGGGTTGGTCTTTCTCCTCGAGCCTGCGGTCTCCATGTTCGAGCGTCTGCGGATCCCCCGCATCGTGGG
>CAZSOF010000416.1:0-1912 GCA_964607685.1 uncultured Acidimicrobiaceae bacterium
GCGTCGACCGCCCTGGCACGGGCGGAGTCGATTCACACCGCGGCCAGACGTGACTTCGACGCGAGTCGCGACCTGGAGCGCCGGGCGTTGGAGAACCTGGAGCAAGTCGAGAGCTCCCTGGCAGGCCACTCCGAGGCCATGCTCCGAATGCAGAACTCTTTGCGTGGGCTGCAAGCCGAACAGGCGAGGTTGGACGAGCGAAGGGCAGCACTCGACGAGGCCATCGAAGCGGCGACCGATGAGATCGACGTCCTGCGTGCCCGTCTCCAGTCGTTGGAGGGGGAGGAAGCAGAGCGTCTTCGAGCCTGGGAGGAGCTGGAGGCGAGCCGTGTTCGCGTGGCTGCCGACCGCGAAGCCGCCCGATCCAGGTGGCAGGATGCAGCTGCCGCGCTGCGTGCCGTCGTCGAGCGAGAACGCTTGCTCGTCGATCGGCAGAGTCGCATCTGCGAAGAGCTGGATCGCTTGGGGCGAGGCATCGACACCGGTGTAGATCACGAGCGTCTGGAGAGAGTGGGTCAGTTTGCCCGGATGGCCATCTCGATCCTGGAGCGACGTATCGAGGAGCTGCGGAAGCGTCAGCTGAGCCTGCGGGATCAGACCGACGATGTGAGAAGGAGTTTGGAGGAGGTCGGCACCGACCATGAGACGCGAACCCGGGCGATTGCCCGGGCCCGGGAGCGAGTCGCCGAGATCGACGTCCTTCTCACCGAGCTCAGGATGAAGAAGGAATCCGTGGTCGAAGCCATCCGCCGCGACGCCGATTCCGATGTGGAAGACGCCGTCAATGCTCCCCGTCCCGATCTGGAAGAGGGGGCCGATCCAGAGGAGTTGATGGAGAGCCTGGTTGCTCAGCTCCGCCGGCTGGGGCCGATAAACCCGCTGGCTGCCCAGGAGTATCGGGATCTGGAGGAGCGTCACCAGTTCCTCTCCGATCAGATGGCGGATGTCGAGACGTCTCGGGCCGAGCTGCGCAAAGTCATCTCGGCCCTGGAGTCCGAGATCCAGAATCGGTTCGACGGTGCCTTCACCGAGATCTCCCAGGCCTACGAGAAATACTTTGCAGTCCTCTTTCCAGGCGGCCGGGGGAGATTGCGGCTGGTGGACGATGGTGATCCGCAGTCCGGTGTCTCCATCGACGCCCAACCCATGGGGAAGCGAATCACCCAGATGACCCTGCTCTCCGGTGGGGAGAGAAGTCTCGCCGCCTTGGCGTTCCTCTTTGCCATCTTCGAGGCTCGCCCCAGCCCTTTCTACGTCCTCGACGAGGTGGAAGCGGCTCTCGATGACACCAATCTGCGTCGTTTTCTGCGCCTTGTCGAAGAGTTCCGTAAGCGGGCGCAGCTGATAATCGTCACCCACCAGCAGCAGACGATGGAGGCCGCCGACGTCCTCTATGGCGTGACGATGGAGCCCGGTGGGGCATCACAGGCGATTCGCAAGGACATGCACGCTGCGCTGACGGTAGATCGCGTGGCATAGATTCGGCCTGAATGGACACCGCGACACTTCTGATCGTGGCGACGGTCGTCCTCATCGTCATCGTCGGCTTGGTCGTGTGGTGGGGGCGCCCATCGAGACTGGCTGCTCCCGGGGAGCCGACCGCTCCCCGTTTCAATCTGGGGCCCGCGATCCGAAGAGTCCTTGGCCCCGGCATCGACGACGGCACCTGGGATGGTGTCGAGGAGACGCTGCTGGCCGCGGACCTGGGTGTGGCGGCAACTACGGACCTCATCACCAGCTTGAAGCGAGATCGACCCGATTCTTTCGACCGGGTCCGGGCGGCTCTCCGTGATGGGCTCAGCCATGAGCTGGCCGGCAAGGATCGGAGTCTCGACCTGAAGGGGTCTCCGGCCGTGGTGATCGTGGTCGGGGTCAACGGAACAGGTAAGACGACCACGATCGCCAAACTGGC
>CAZSOF010000417.1:0-1890 GCA_964607685.1 uncultured Acidimicrobiaceae bacterium
CGTAGATAGATGCATCCTCGATGCCGTCGATGTCGGCAAGCGCCGACCGGAGGAGAGGTTCGGGTCCAAGCGTCTCGAGTAGGAGGCTGCGTAGCTCCGGGTAGACCGGTGACGAGGGGTTGGCTTCAATCAGGCGATTGCGACCGCGCGCTTCGTCGAAGTTATCAACCCAGATGACTCGAGGCGCTCGACCTCCTTGTGTGTTCCGCCCAGCGATGCCCCCGGCTCGGGTCGCCAACTCGCTGAGTTACCTTTGGCGAATAGGAAGGGCTCGCCGAGAAGTCTCTCCTGTTCGGGGGATTTGAAGAGTGGAAGCCTCGGCACTTCGAATCAAACGCGATCGATTCTCCAAACCGCAGGATTCGAATGTGTGGCATTCTCGGTCCGGAGTCGACCAGTGACGCACCATGCCACTCTCAGGTTCTATGCGGAGTTGAAGGATTTCCTTCCCGAGGATCTGCAGTCAGGTGAGGTCCACCGCAGCTTCCACGTCGCTGGGAGTGTGAAAGACATGATCGAGGCGTGCGGAATTCCGCATACCGAGGTGGACGTGATTCTGGCCAATGGGCGCTCGGTCGACTTCTCCTATCTGGTGGACGATGGTGATCGCATCAGCGTCTATCCACTGTTCGAGTCTTTCGACATATCTCCCATCGTGAGAGTGCGGCCCGAGCCGCTTCGAACGGTTCGGTTTGTCGCGGACAACCACCTGGGTCGGCTGGCGAGGTATCTCCGGCTCCTGGGGCTGGACACGACCTGTGAGAATCATTGGACCGACCCCCAGCTGGTTAGGATCTCCACCGGCCAGCGACGAATCCTCCTAACACGAGACATCGAGCTGCTGAAGCACGGCGCCCTCACGCACGGTTACTACGTGCGGGCCACCGACTCGCGTAAGCAACTCAAGGAAATCGTTCGCCGGTTTCATCTCGAGGAACAGCTCACACCGTTCACCAGGTGCATGACCTGCAACGGAGGTTTGGTGGCGGTATCCAAAGAGGAGGTCACCAACGACCTGTCTCCGCATATCCGTCGCAATGTCGACGACTTCTCCAGGTGCACGGCCTGTGGCAAGGTCTACTGGGAGGGATCGCACCATCCCGAACTGCTTCGAATCGTGGCCTCGGTTCGAGGATTGGACCCGAGTGACCACTGATGCGGCGATGGCAGTTCGACCCCGGATGATCGTGTCGCTGGGGACATGGATCGCCGTCCTGGTCGCCGGGGCACTAGTGGCTGTCGCCTTGATATGGATCGTCCAGCGCCGACTCATCTACTTCCCCACCCAGGCAGTACCTGAACCGGAGACGGTGCGACCCGGTATCGAGGAAGTGACGTACGCAACGGAGGATGGACTGACCCTCAGTGCATGGTGGGTGCCGGCAGCAGGGTCGACGAACCCAGGAACCGTGATTGTGTTCAACGGCAACGCCGGCAACCGATCGCACCGGGTTCCACTGGCTACCGGTCTGAGCGACGCCGGATATGCGGTGCTGCTCGTCGACTACCGAGGTTACGGAGGGAATCCGGGAAGCCCGTCCGAGGACGGTTTGTCAATCGACGCCCGGGCTGCGCTCGACTATGTAGCCGGCCGTCCCGATGTGGACCCGAGCCGGCTCGTCTACTTCGGGGAGTCTCTGGGAGCGGCTGTTGCCCTCGGACTCGCCCAACATCGGGAACCGGCGGCATTGGTGCTTCGGTCTCCGTTCACGTCCCTACCCGACATCGGGTCGGTCCATTACCCGTTCCTGCCCACCTCTCTCCTCCTGTGGGACCGGTATGAGAGTGAGCAGAAGATCCGGGAGGTGAACACCCCGGTGTTGGTCATTGCCGGATCGTCCGACACCATCGTCCCTGTGGAGCAAAGCAGGCAGCTGTACGAGGCCGCGC
>CAZSOF010000418.1:0-1873 GCA_964607685.1 uncultured Acidimicrobiaceae bacterium
TCGAGTTGAGCGACCAGCGTGGGTACGGCTCCGGTCATCGCCTCCTCGTAGGCGGCTGCGATCATAGGGGCCATCTGACGCTCTCGGTCGGTTTCAGGGGCGGCGAACCGCATGTGGATTGTCGTGCCCTCCGGAGTGGGCTCGAACTCGATCGTGTGCAGCATGGCGACAGGGCCGTCCGGGGTCTCGACGATGGTTCGATCGGTTACGTAGTCGTAGGGTCGCCAGTCGAGGATCTCTTCGACGATGGCGTCGGGGCCGTGCATGCAGTGATTGGCTGATCCCACCCCGCGCCGACCGCCGTTTGTCCCCTTCACCTCGACTTCGGTGACCCAAGGCTGCCAGGACATGCGCTGACCCGGTCTGGTGAGGTAGTTCCAAGCGATCTGAGGCGGCACCTCAGTGGGAATCGATATGCTAAGAACCGACTCCTCGGGGTCGACCATGACCCTGATTTGGGACTCTTCCTCTTGCCAGCGCTTCTCGAGGTCGTGGACCCAGGTAGAAACCTCACCGATGGAGTCATAGGTCTCCGTGTGCGGCACCATGCCAAGGCTCTCGGGTTCGAGGCTGGCGGCGTCTAGGCACTGATGACTGAACAAGGCGTAAGCAGTGATGCCCAACGTGCTGACAACGTCGTTCTTGAGCATGCGGTGCACGGTGATGACGTCCGCTCCGAGCAGTTCCCGCTGGCCGGCGACCTCTTGGAAGATCGCCTCTCCATTATGGACCACGAACTTGAGGTTCAAGTCTGGGATCCGGGAGCAGGCTTTGCACTCACATGACGTCGCCTGGCGCACGTCACGCCGTCGCCGTCGGAAGCCGAAGTAGCAGCTTTCGATGGTGTCGAGAAGCATTGAGCCGTCCAGCTTCTCGGTCTGTAAGTAGGTGAATGCGGCGTCGCCCTCCAGCTTGGAGAGCGTGAAGAGAGGCCCCAACGACGAGACAACCGTGCCGATCAAGTCGGCGAGGATGTCCTGGGCATGGTCTAGCTCCACACCGGCCAAGTACTTCGTGTAGCCGGAGATGTCAGCGATGAGAAAGCAAGTCTGGGTAGGTGCGAGCAGCATCGGATCGGGACTATACGGAGCAACCACTGGGGCCCCGGCACGTCGATGCGCCTGCCTCCTTCGGAGGCGCCCTTGTTCTGACCCCCAGATCGCAACTCTTTCCTGATTGAGCGAAATCGCGTTGACCAAGGGTATTCGTCGGCCCTCGTCAAACGCGCGCGTGGGCTAGTAGGTTGTGTTGACATCTGAGCATGCAAGATCGTATGCTGAATCCTATGCCAAGCACAAGCGTTCGTGTCGATCGCGAGACCCACGAGGAGCTCAAGAGGTTGGCCCGCGAGCTCGGAACAACAGTCGGGGAGGCGGTCGCTATCGCCGCTCGAAGACTCCGTCAGCAGCTGATAGGTCGTGACCTGACGGCTCCTTTGACCGAGGCGGAGACGAGCTGGCTCCATGCTGACCTCGGGTGACGTTGTGGACCCCGACCTTGGATCTCCGAGCGGTCGAGAGGCGGGTCTGCGGCGGCCCGTAGTAGTGGTTACTGCCCAAGAAATCCTGGACGAATCGGCCAATGTCGTGCAGGTCGTTCCGCTGACCTCGACGGTTCGGCCGTTCGGCTCAGAGGTAGAGATTCAGGCAAATGAGAACAATGGTCTGGAGGCTGACTCCGCCGCGCAATGTCAGCACATCAGGTCGGTGTCCGTCGATCGGTTCGAATCCGTAAGAGGCAACGTCGGGGTAGGTGCGCTCACAGAGATCCGGGATGTGCTAGGCCTGATCCTCGATATCAATTGAGGCTGTCGCGCGATTGGGAAACGCGCGCAGCGACCAGGGGGAAATCCTTCCTACCAGGGGTTGTCGCG
>CAZSOF010000419.1:0-1861 GCA_964607685.1 uncultured Acidimicrobiaceae bacterium
GTTGTCCGGCATGTCCGCTGACAAACCGACAACCTCTTCTCCTTTGATCGTCTGTCGTGTCTAATCGCCAACTAATGGATGAAGACACGGCGGACATGGCGGACAACGGTCGGAGGGATTCTGCTCAGTACAGGCAGAGGGAAAGCTTGGCTGGTGTTCGACACTTATCTCATCGTGTGGCTCAGAAGGTCACCGAAGAGGTACTGCTACGCTGGACCGGTCGCCTGGCCGGAGCCGACGGGTTTACCGGGTCACATGCCTGGGAGATCGTGGAGCGTTTGCGCATCGACGGCTGACGAATCTCCGTCGGGACCTTCCACATCACCTATGGGTATCCAGTCTCGTACCGTGGAGCGATACCTGGTGGGGCTGATGCCCCAAACCCTCTTGAAGGCCGTGCTGAGCGAGAATGGGCTTCCGTATCCCACTTCGCTGGCTATGGCACCGATCGTGGAATCGTCCTCTCTCAGCAGGTCCGCTGCCAGTGTCAATCGCCAACCGGTGAGGTAGGCCATGGGAGGTTCTCCGACCAGTTCGGTGAACCTCCTCGCGAGGGTGGCTTTGGAGACTCCGACCTCACGCGCAAGTGCCGCGACGGTCCATGGTTGAGCCGGGTTGGTCTGGAGCATTCGCAATGCGGGTCCGACAACCGGATGGCTCGAAGCTTGGTACCAACGCGGTGGCTGGGTGTCTGATCGGCTGAACCACCCCCTCAGAGAGGCGACCAAGAGCAGGTCGAGGAGGCGATCCAGCATCACTTGCTGGCCAGGCTCTGCGTTGGAGATCTCGGCGTCGAGGAGCGGGACGATGGACGAGTACCAGTCGTCGTTTCTCAGGACGACCAAACCGGGTAGCGACCGGAGCAACCGTTTGCCGATCTCGTTTTCCCGCTGATAGGTGCCAACGAGCATGACCGTCGAGCCGTGGGGGTCGTTCCCCCATGTTCGCCAAGCCAGGTCCATTTCGTCCGAGGTTTCTGCTCCGTCCGCGGTCGTACAACGCTGCCCGGCATGGATCACAAACTGGATCGGTGTGTCGGGATGGTCGGCGACGGTGTAGTGGCCCGGGCCTCGGAGGATGGCGACGTCCCCGGGCTCAACCTGCCGATCCGCTCCTTGATCCGGTGCCACCCACGCAGTCCCGGACACCACTGCGACAAGGGTTAGGGGTGCTTCATCCTGGACTCGAAGCGACCAGGGGGGTTCCATGATGCATCGGAGGAGGATCGCCCCGCGCGCCCTCGGCCCGTCGAGAAGACCAACGAGTGGGTCCATACGCAAGCGGACCCTAGACGCTGAGACATGGATTCGGTCGTCTGAATGATGGACAGTCTCAGGGGTCAGGACGTACGGTGCCTCAATGGGATCCGACACGCTGTGACGAACCCGAGCCAGCCCTCTCCAATCGGAGGGCTTTTGAGCCCTCGGTTCAGCCGAGGGGCACCCTCGCCAGCACTGTCTCTTGACCCAGTCTGACGTGTTGCCTTCTGGCGTAAGTGAGGTGTGATGATGATCGGTTCAATTGCAGATACATCAGGATTCCTCAAGTGGAGCGGGTTCGCCGCGCTATTCGGGGGAGTCTTGACAATCGTGCTCGACGTGTGGGACTTCGTCCTTATCGGCGATCAGCCGGTCAGTGTGACGGCCACGACAAATGGGTGGACAGTCCTACACGCCTCGTATCTCTTGGCGGATGTACTAATCCTGATCGCGTTGGTGGGAATCTGGCTGGGTCAAGCGAAACAAGCCGCTGCTCTGGGCGTGGCCGGATTCGTCATTGCCTTCTTCGGAACTGTGATGTTGGCAGGTCTGGAGTGGAGCACGGCGTTCCTGTTCCCATGGCTGGCTGGGGGTAGTCCCGG
>CAZSOF010000420.1:0-1847 GCA_964607685.1 uncultured Acidimicrobiaceae bacterium
CCGATCAGATGAAAGAGGTCCGCTTACCCGAGGGGGCGGAGCTGATCGAGCAGGGCGATCTCTCGTACAAGTTCTTCGTGTTGCTGGAGGGCAGCGCATTGGTCGAGCGTTCCGGGCGACGTCTCGCCGATCTGGGGCCAGGTGACTTCTTCGGTGAGATGGGAATCCTGGGCAAGCAACGTCGCAACGCCGAGGTTCTCGCCACTTCGCCCGTGCGATTGGCAGTGATGGCGAGTTGGGATCTCCGTTCCCTCATGGACGAGCACCCGCGGATTCGATACCAGGTCGAGCAGACCGCAGACGAGCGCGCCGCGCAGATGGACTTGTAGGACGCAGGGCTTAGGCGCCCCACCGGGCGAGATGGGTGACCAGTCAGAGTTTCCGTCTCCTGGACCGGAAGCCTCCCTCGGGTTCATCGTGCGTTGGGCACATGTGCCTCAGACTGATCATGTGCCCTGTGTGCGGTGCGGGTTGGTTGCCGACGAGGCGATCGGAAAGAGCTGATGTGTGTCCTGGAGGCCCTTCAATGCGACGACTCTCGGGCGACCGATGTCAATGTCAGGCATCGTCCCGATGAGATCCCGGACAGTCGACGAGATGAGCGTTTCTCCGCCGGCGGCCGCGGCTGCGATCCTCGCAGCCTTGTTCACGGTTGTTCCGAGGAGATCATCGGCTCTTCGGACCACTTCGCCGGTGTGAATCCCGACCCGCACCTGCCAGTCGGCGCTGGCCAGGGAACTCTGAAGGTCGGCGCCCGCTCGGACGGCAGCGCGTGCAGATTCGAAGGCGATCATCGAACCGTCGCCAAGCATCTTGACCACACGACCGTCGTGGTCAGCGGCCATTGTCCGAAGTGTCTCTTCGTGGCGCCCGGCCAGTTGACTCCAAGCCTGATCTCCGACCCTCTCGGCAAAGACCGTCGAGTCGACAATGTCGGTGAACATCAACGTCACCGTCCCCTCGGAGCCGTCCGCCAGCGGGTCAGCGCCTTCGTCGACGATCGACGCCAACAACTCATCCAATGACGTAGTCAGACCCACACCAAACATCTGCTCGTTGGGCACAGGCAGCGAGTTGTGCCATTGAATGATCCGCCACATTCCCTCCTCGACTCGCAGCACTGCCGTTGTTCGCAGCTTCGAAGTCATCACCGGGGTCGACATGGTCTGTAACACTCCAGCCCATCCCATGTGACCGTCCTCGAATGCCACGACATCGTGGATTTCGATGTCGTAGTCAGGCATCTCCTCAAACTGCATCTGACGAACCCTCAAGAATTCTGTGCTTCCCAGCCACCACTCTTCGGAGTCGGAACCAATCCCCAGAAAGCTCGGACTGTCAGCAAACAGGTTTGAGATCGCGGACATGTCTCCGTCATGCCACGCCGACCAGACGCGTCGCATCACCGACTCAATCTCCGGCGAAGGACGAATCCCCATGAGCAAACCCTAGAGCAGGATCAGGTCCGCCATATATGGGTATGTGCTGCTCGTTGGTGCCCACGTTGGGGTTTGGCGTTCTACCTGATCAGGAGGCCGATGCGTGGGACGCCGCTCATGATCCGGTCAGCCCGGGGCCTCCGACATCGGTGGCCCTCCTAAGCCGGGCTTGGGTTGGCGGGCCTCATTCCTGGCAGGAGGCCAGCGCCCCCGGGAGGACTCGAACCCCCAACCTGCGGATTAGAAGTCCGCTGCTCTATCCAGTTGAGCTACAGGGGCTGGGGGACGTGATTAGACCCCGAGCGATGACCCGTTCGAGCGGGTGAAGGGAATCGAACCCTCACCGCCAGCTTGGAAGGCTGGAGCTCTACCATTGAGCTACACCCGCGAATCTCTCTCATTGTAAAT
>CAZSOF010000421.1:0-1841 GCA_964607685.1 uncultured Acidimicrobiaceae bacterium
CGGGACCTTGAGGCAGCCTGCCCACGGACGTTAGACTGCCCGACGGCGCTGGGATGATACCCATCGAAAAGAGCCTAAGAGCCAGCTCAGGGAGGTGATGACAGGGGGAATCCTCCCTGCTGTCGTGCTAGGCCGGCATGGGAGGGGCTGCTAGGTGGACCGGCCCAATCACGAGTTCGGTGGGTCGAAACCAGCTCTAATGAGTGACATTTAGTCTCACACCGAGAGGGAGCATCATCATGGCAACGCAGGGCACTCAGAGTAAGGGGGCGAATCCGCCCGTCGCATTTGGCAGAGGACGACAGTCCATCGAACAGTCGGTCTGGTACAGCGGCTGGCTGTTGACCTTCCTCGCAACAGGTGAAGACACGCAGGGGCAGTTCGCATTGATGGAGCAGATTGCCCGAAAAGGCAACGTTCCGCCACCGCACATCCACCATCGGGAAGACGAAACGTTCTATGTCATTGAGGGGGAGATGACTTTTTCCATTGGTGATCGGACAATCAAGGCCACGCCGGGAACACTGGTCTTCGCGCCACGCGACGTCGCGCACTCGTTTACGATCGACTCCGAACAGGTGCGGATCCTCGTACAGCTCACTCCCGCGGGAGCAGAACGATTCTTCAAAGCGTTCAGCGTGTCGGCGCCATCGATGACGCTGCCGCCGCCGGCCGAAACTCCGTACGATGAGGTACAGAAGATGATGGCGCTTGCGCCGGAGTACGGCTTCGAATTTCTACCACCAAAGCCCTAATCGGAACCGCGGAGCGCGGGGGGACGCTGATCCTGGAAGCACTGATCCGGTCCCATCGCCATGCGCTGGTGCCGACCGCCACCATGTTCGGCACACGCGAGGCGACCTCTGAGGACTAGTCAACGTCTGATGTTCCCCCACTTCGGTGGAGCCGCGTCGTTTGATTCTTCATGTCACCGACCCACAGGGAGGTTGGCATGGGAAGGGGCTATCCACCGGAGTTCAGGCGCAGGGTCCTGGACCTGATCGCCGCCGGGAGAAGGGTCGCTGACATCGCCCGGGACCTCGGGGTCAGCGGCCAGACGATCTACAACTGGCGCAGGCAGGATCTCATCGACCGGGGTGAGAGGCTCGGACTCACGAGCACCGAGCTCGAGGAGCTCGCCAAGGCCCGGCGGCGGATCGCAGAGCTCGAGACAGAGCTCGCGGCGATGAAACGCTCGCAGGAGCTGCTGAAGGAGGCGGTGCCCCCAAAAGGAAGGTTCGACGTCATCGCCCAGATGGCGTCTGAGGGCCACCCTATCCAGGTCGCCTGCAGGGTCCTCGGGGTCTCCGAGTCGGGCTTTTACGCCTGGAGGGGGAGGCCACCCTCGGCCCGCGCCATCCGCCACGCCTGGCTCACCGACCTCATCACCCAGATCCATCTCGAGTCCCGGGGGACCTATGGCGCCCCGCGCGTCTACGCCGAGCTCACCTTGGGGCTCGGGGTAGTGGTCGGCCACAACGCGGTGGCCATGTTGATGCACCGCGCTGGCCTGCAAGGCCTCTCGGGTACCCGCCGCCGTCGTCTCGTCCGTCAGGTCCCCACCGCTACCGATCTCGTCGACCGGCAGTTCTCGCGAGAGGCGCCAGACCAGCTCTGGGTGACCGACATCACCGAGCATCCGACCCGCGAGGGCAAGGTCTACTGCTGCTGCGTCCTCGACGCCTACTCCCGGAGGGTCGTCGGGTGGTCGATCGACTCCTCGCCCACGGCGACGCTCGTGACGAACGCCCTGGGGATGGCGATCGACGCCCGGAGGCCGGCGCCCGGGGCGCTGGTCCACTCCGACCACGGCACCCAGTTCACGTCGTGGGCGTTCACCG
>CAZSOF010000422.1:0-1839 GCA_964607685.1 uncultured Acidimicrobiaceae bacterium
TTCTGTTCGTGCCCTAGTGCACAGCACGTATGTGGTGGGGATGGAGGAATCCAGCTTGTCTGAGAGCGTTACTGGTTGGAAGAGGGGTGGCGACGGCATTGGGAAGGCGTGACGCATGAGTACCGCTTGCTGACCGTCATCCAGCTGGGTGTCCTTCTGATCCAGATCCGGAGCCCAACGACCATCGGGGTTAGATGAGATCTGGTCACGGAGCCACTGCTGACCGGCGGAGGTCCAACTATCGGCGAACGACTCCCCATTCACCGGCAGATTGGCATCCAGATACACCAGGTGTCCCACCCGGTCGGGAACACGATCCGCGACAGCACCCGCAACTATGCCGGAGAAGCTGTGACCGATAAGAAATACTTGATCGTTTGCCTCATCAACGGCTTGGACACCCGCTGCTATCCACGACTCCAGGTCCGGCTCTCCACCACCGTCATCCACCAGACCAGGGTATGTGACAGCCCGACACCAATGACCCTCGAGTAGGAGACGGTGAACAACAGACTCGAATATGTCGCCTATCAGCCACGCACCAGGAAGCAGGACAAACAAAGCCACACTGCCCAGCGTATCCCAACCGTTGAATGATGACAGGGTCACATCTGCCCGCTCAACAAAGAGAGCCCCGGCGGGCCGAAGCCTTCCCCTTGGGGATTCCAGGCGACGGTCAACCGGGGCTTCTTGAATGGTTCCAGGAGGGCAGCCCTTGGCCAATCAGCTGCCAAGAGCAACCTAGACAGAGCAGGGTAGGCTCGAGGCCCCTTCGACAGGAGCCGACCATCCAAGGAGGATTGGGCAATGTCGGAGTCATCACTCTCTCGGTTTGCAGCGCCTATCACCATCGTCGCCGGCGTTCTGGTCATCGTCACGCGATTGGTGGCGATCCTGACCGTCCCGGCCGAGCTTGAACTTCTCAAGGCGCACGTCCTGACTGCTACGTATGCAATCAATAGCGTCGCATCGATCGTGGCCTTCGCGCTACTGGTCCTTGCCCTCGTCGCGGCGTACGACCGCGAAGCGCGCCCCGCCGGCACTCTGGGCGTCGTCGCACTCGGCGCGGCGATCGTCGGCATGGTGTTCATGGCCGGGGACTGGTGGTACGAGGCGTTCGCCGTGCCGCGGATCGCGGAGGTCGCTCCTCATGTGATGGACACCTTCGTCGGCGGCCGACTGCTCACGGGTGGGGTGTCCAGCTTCGTTCTCTTCGGGTTGGGCTGGGTCTTGTTCGGCGTCGCCAGCCTGCGTGCTCGCGTCTTTCCAACCGCCATCTCGGTGGTGATACTCGCTGGTGGCCTCCTATCTGGCGTTCCCATCGGCATCGCCTACCTGATTGGCGGCGTCATCCTTGGTGTGGCCATAGTGTGGCTAGGTGCGTGGATGATGCGGACGACTCCGGCTGTCACCGCGGCTGGCTAGTTGGCTTACGACCCTCCGCCAAACAACACAGCCATCTTGCCCCTTGTGTTGGTTCCTGTGAAGAGTCCTCAAAGCCCTCAAAGGTCTCATCGGGTTGTGGGGCGTAGCGGGCCCACAGGTCTTCGAGGTCTTGGCCGTAATACCCTTGCGGCTGGCTCCGGGCTCGTATTTGGGTTCGATTCCGTAGCTGCACAGGAACCGGGCCAATTCGTGTGCTGATGGCGGGGTGACGTAGTAGTCACCCCCTCAACGAAGAGAGCCCCGGCGGGCCGAAGCCTTACCCCTCTGGGGGTTCCAGGCGACGGTCAACCGGGGCTTTCGGACCGTTCGGTTCCGCTCAATATGTGCCGTTATGTGCGGTGATCTGATCTGTAGTTTCGACTTGCGAGTGGGACGGTTCTGCGAACGGAGGAC
>CAZSOF010000423.1:0-1814 GCA_964607685.1 uncultured Acidimicrobiaceae bacterium
CACCCCCGGAAAGAACACAACACGCTTGTGGCATGTTTGACGTACGTTTGACGCGGGCTGCGACTGGGGCCGAGATCGCCGATAGCGACAGGCTTTTCCCCGCCAACCGCACCTGATCGGTTCTCGGCGCGTTCAACTTTCGTTGGCCCCACCCTCAGGACACCAGTCCAGTCGCACCGCACCCAGTTCGGCGGGCGCATCAACAAGTCAGATAGAGCACATCCATTTTGACGATTGGCCTCCCTCCCAACAAAGAGGCTCACCGAGGAAGAGCATGTGAAGTCCGTGCTCTTTCACTCCGCGACGGTGAGGTACGACCGGGTCTCTCGACGGATTCGGCGGCTGTCAGGCCGACGTGAGGAGCTGAAGGGGGCGAAGCCTGCCGGCGGCTGATCGATCAAGCTTCAGTATCGTCGCATGATGCGAATTGCCGCCGCTCAAGCCGCACCCCATTGGGGCGACAGTGGGGCCACGACGAAACAGGTCATCGACTGGGTGTACAAGGCAGCCGCTGACGAAGTCGAGGTTCTGGCATTCGGTGAGACCTTCCTGCCGGGATATCCCTTTTGGGTATCGCGGACAGATGGGGCGCGGTTCGATGCTCCAGACCAAAAACAGGCCTACGCCTTCTATCTGGAAGCCGCGGTGAATCTCAATGGTCCCGAATTGGCGGAGATCACAGAGGTTGTGCGGGACACTGGTGTGTTCACGTACTTGGGTGTGGCAGAACGGTCTCAGAGTGGAGGATCCGTCTTCGCAACGCTGGTGGCGATTGACCCAACGAAGGGAGTTGTCAGCGCTCACCGTAAGCTGATGCCCACCTACGACGAGCGACTCGTTTGGGCCCAGGGCGACGGTCATGGCCTCGAGGTCCATCCGGTTGGTTCGGTGAGAGTGGGCGGTCTCAGCTGCTGGGAGAATTGGATGCCTGTCGCACGTCACGTCCTGTACAGCCAGGGCGTGGATCTGCATGTGGCTGTCTGGCCCGGGTCGGTCGAGTTGACGAGAGATATCACACGCCTCGTCGCCCGGGAAGGAAGGTGTTATGTGCTTTCGGCTGGAGGTTTGTTGAACCGTCAGGTGATTCCATCCTCCTTTCCCCTCCGGGATCAGGCTTTCGTGGACCAGGACGCTTACCTGTTCGACGGTGGCTCGGCAATCGCATCACCAGATGGCCGTTGGCTGGTGGAGCCTGTAAGTGCCGAGGAGCGTCTCGTGGTCGGCGAGATCGACCCGGTGGTCGTCCGGTCAGAGCGGCTCACCTTCGACCCCGCGGGCCACTACTTCCGCTCCGATGTGTTCCATGTCACGGTGGACCGACAGCGGCGAGAGCCTACGCAATGGGCTGAATGAATCCCGGCCATTAGCTCGCGACCAAGACTCCCTACGACCTGGCTGTGTCTGGCGATCCCGTTCCAAGTTCTTGGGACGGTTTCTTGTTGGTGCGGCATGCAGAACGCCTGTCGCCGGCAGAGCGGACTCGTAAGCCGCCGGGAAGTTCGAGAGGATGTCGCTGATCGGTCTCGTCATTGCGGTCGGTCTGATCATCTATGCGAGTAACGAAGTCATGGGTGGACGGAGGTCAGCGATCTCTGGCGAGGCAAGCGGAGAAAGGAACTATCCGACACCGTTCGGCATCGGTACCTGTTGACCGTACGTAGAGAGCGCCGACAGTGACTTGGTTGACGCAGGGCTGACCCGAGCAGGCCTCCGAATCGCAATCGCGACCACTAATGAGCCTCCCCCCCGGCTCACCATCACCTGACAGTCCCCAGTGCACGTCATCTCGTCGGTACTGTCGATGCGTATTTGCG
>CAZSOF010000424.1:0-1785 GCA_964607685.1 uncultured Acidimicrobiaceae bacterium
CGCTCAAGGTCACCCATCCGTCGAGTGACGTCCCGTGAGGGTCGCCACGCAGCGGATAGAGATGATCCCAATTCCACGCCGACTCGAAGACGTCGATCTGGTCGGCCTCCTTCCAGATCTCGAGCATGTTCTCCCAGCTCGTGTGCTGGTTCGGTGTCTTTATGGCATATCTGGGCATCGGTGCCTCCTACACGGTGGACCTTGCGTCGGGGATGGCATGGTCACGAGCTCCTATTCGCGACCGGATCCTGCAATCGATTGCTGGGACCATACCCGTTACTCTCAGCCATCCCATGACGGCGCCGATGCACATCGACTGGGATGTTCCCATCGAGATGGACGACGGTGTCGTGTTGCGTGCCGACCTTTTCCGACCAGAAACCGACGGGACCTACCCCGTGATCCTCTCCTACGGGCCCTATGGCAAGGGCCTGGCGTTTCAGGAGGGTTACCCGGATCAGTGGCTACGGATGATCAGCCAGCACCCCGACGTCGAGGAGGGATCGAGCGGCATCTACCAGAACTGGGAGGTGGTGGATCCTGAGAAGTGGGTCCCCGATGGGTACGCCGTACTGAGGGTGGACTCCCGGGGCTGTGGCCGCTCCCCGGGATATGTCGACGTGTTCTCCTTTCGAGAAACCGACGATCTGGTCGCCTGTATCGAGTGGGCCGGGACCCAGCCATGGAGCACCGGGAAGGTGGGTCTCAACGGCATCTCCTACTACGCCATCAACCAGTGGCACGCAGCGTCGCGCCAACCCGAGCACCTGACAGCGATGTGTGTCTGGGAGGGGGCTGCCGACTTCTACCGGGACATGACCCATCATGGCGGGATCCTCTCCACCTTCTGGGCCAACTGGTACGACATGCAGGTGAAGCCGGTGCAGTACGGGCGGGGCGAACGGGGCCCGGTCAGTGCCGTCACCGGGGTGCCCGTCACCGGCGACGTCACGCTGGACGAAGCCGAGCTCGAAAGGAACCGGGCCAATCTCGGCGACGATGTCAGAAACCATCCCCTCGACGACGAGTTCCACCGGGTCCGGTCCCCCGACTGGTCACGTCTCGATGTGCCGCTCCTCTCCGCCGGCAACTGGGGCGGCCAGGGTCTGCACCTGCGGGGGAACGTGGAGGGCTTCGTCCGGGCGGTCACGCCCCAGAAATGGCTGGAGCTCCACGGGCTGGAGCATTGGACCCACTTCTACACCGATTATGGAGTGGATCTTCAGAAGCGGTTCTTCGCCCATTTCCTCAAGGGTGAGGACAACGGCTGGGACTCCGAGCCACCGGTGAGAATCCAGGTCCGTCATCTCGACCACTTCGAGGAGCGCACCCACGAGGCGTGGCCCCTGCCGGGCACCCAGTGGACAACGCTGTTTCTGGACGCCGACTCATCCGGTCTCTCCCCGGAACAGCCGCCCGTCGACGCCAGGTTGGAATACGACGCGACCACGCCCGGAGTGACCTTTCTTCGGGAGCCATTCGAATCCGACACCGAGATCACCGGTCCCATTGCCCTCAGGCTCTTCATCTCATCGACCACAAACGACGCCGACATCTTTGCCGTGGTTCGCGTGTTCGACCCCGACGGTGAGGAGGCCACCTTCCAGGGGGCCATCGATCCTCACACCCCGATTGCCCAGGGCTGGCTGCGGGCCTCACACCGCAGGCTCGACCCGAAACTGACGCTGCGGCATCGGCCCTATCACACCCATGACCGCACCGAGCCACTGGCTCCCGGGGAGGTCTACCAGCTCGATATCGAGGTCTGGCCGACTTCCATCGTGG
>CAZSOF010000425.1:0-1784 GCA_964607685.1 uncultured Acidimicrobiaceae bacterium
TAGATTGGTGCGGGCGACTCGCGCATTCTGTGGAGGTTCTGCGGATGTTTTCGCTGGTGCGTCGATTCTTGAGTTTGGGGGTGGCCGACGGCTCGACCGAGGAAGAAGCGCGGCGAGTCCGCACGGTCAACGCCATCGCTCTGATCGCGACCATCCTCACGGTCCTGACAACCACCTTCTACCTAGCTGCTGTCGATCAAAGTCAGGCGGTGGTCGTGATCATCCTTTCCTTGTCATACATCGGGGGATACGCAACCTCCGCGGTAGTCAACATGCTGGGTTATGTCGAGGCCGCCATGTGGATGGCATTGAGCACGGGTGTAGCCCAGATTGTCTTGACGACATTCATAACGGGGTTCGACCAGGGGCCAGCTCCGTTCCTTCTGGTGATTGCTCTTGGAGGTGTGTTGACCACCCGGATCGATGACAGGTTTGGCAGATGGTTCCTCGTGGGGGTATCCGTGGTCGGCTATGCCGCCCTCGCGATCATTAACCCTGAGGCTCCTCCGTCTGCCAGGTCTGGCACGGCTGGGTTCTCGTCGATCAGACAGTTCCTGCTGATGGTCCTTTTCGCTGCAGGAGTTGTCAGATACCAGCGGCTCTTGGCATGCCGAGCTGAAGAGGCTCTCGCCGAGGCCAACGCGAGGTCCGAGACGTTGCTGCTCAACATCCTCCCCAAGGAGATCGCCGACCGGCTGCGTAGTGGTGAAACTGAGATCGCTGACAGTGTGGACGAAGCGACGGTGATGTTCATCGATCTCGTCGGTTCAACCAGGATGGCGGAGAGGCTGTCAGCGTCGGAGTTGGTGGGTGTTCTCAACGATGTGTTCACGGCCCTTGATGACCTCGCTGACGAACGCGGGCTGGAGAAGATCAAGACCATCGGTGATGCATACATGGTTGTCGGGGGACTGCCCGAGCCACACGCCGATCACGCCGCTGCAATCGCCGACATGGCCTTGGCGGCTCGCGGCGCCTTCGATTCATACTCAATCCCTGGATTCGGTCCCCTTGGACTAAGGATCGGAATCGACACCGGACCTGTAGTGGCCGGAGTGATAGGAAAGCGGAAATTCAGCTACGACCTGTGGGGAAGAACCGTCAACACCGCATCGCGGATGCAGACCAACGGGATCGTGGGCGAGATCCAAGTCACCGAGTCTGTCGTCGCCGTTCTCGACAACGCATATGTGTTCGAGGGGCCAAAGCTGTTGAGACTGAAGGGGATCGAGGGCGACGTGCCAGCCTATCTGCTCAAATCCGCATTACAGCCGACACCACTCCCAAAAGGCTAAGAAACAGGCCAGAACCGCCCATAACCGATGCAGCCAAGTCGAGTCGAACGGAGGCGAACCTCGTGAACCCGGTGAACGATTCGGCGTGCTGTCCCGTCACACACGTACTACCGGACCTTCGCCAACCACCACCGATCAGTAGAAGGTTCACGTCGTTCACGAGGTTCACGACACCCTTTGCAGCCTCCACCGGTTTCCACTCTGGCTTGAGTCGGTTTTGGCTAGCTTGTGATAGGTCAATCCCATGTAGTCAGGGACCCGCTTTGTACATGGCTGATATCTATCGAGAGCGTCCGCTTCTCCGAGGATGATCTTCAGAGCAGCGAGGTCGGCCAGGCGAAGGTCATCGCTGACCAGGTGGGTGAGCATCAATGGGGTATGCAGAACTGATCCTCGTCTGTCCAAGGGTCCCATTTTCGGGTCGTTCGTCCCTACATGCGGAGCTCCGTCGAGTGTTGAATTGGAGGCCAGACCATAAGGAGGTACCCG
>CAZSOF010000426.1:0-1759 GCA_964607685.1 uncultured Acidimicrobiaceae bacterium
TGTATGTCCCTTCGATCGAGGCCGGCCTCATCGGCGAGCGTCCCCACGATGGAGTGGATCGCGGCCTGCACGACCTTCGTGAGCTCGGCTGCCCCACCCTCCGTCATCATGGCGTACGACACCCGGCTCATCACGTCCTCGCCAAACCTGATCTGAGGGTTCATCTCGCCATGCGTAGCCAGTATCTCTCCCGACAGGAGATCGCAGAGATGCCCGGCGATCGTGGTGGAGCCGACATCGAAGGCCACGCCGAGGGACCGATCGTGGAATCCGGGCCATACCGCCGTGATGTCGGTGCCATCGTGGACCGCGACAGTCACCGCCGACTTGACCTCCTTGAGGCTTCTCTGGAGCTCGGGAAGGGCTCTCGGATCCAGCCAGAGACCGGTCAGGCCCCATTGCACCTCCAGCGCCGTCATGAGACGACGTTGGTCACTGACCGTCTCCCCCAGTACCGAGTCTTCTATCTCGACGTAGTACAGCCGAACCACGGGATCGATGTCGAAGTCAGGGACCTCGGGACGTTTGCGCACCACCTGACGATGGACCTGGCTGTCGCTGGGGACATCGATGACCACCTCCCCGAGGATTCGTGTCTGACAACCCAGGCGATTCCCCTCTCGCAGCGGCCGGGTGCCCCGGTAGTTGAGCTCGACCAGGTTCGGATCGGAGATCTTCGTCTGGTCGGGGATGATCGCCTTCGACGAGCCGACCTGAACTTGGCAGCGGCCACAGATGCCGCGGCCCCCACATATCGAGTCGAGGTCGACACCCAATGAACGGGCAACGTCGAGGACATTGCTGCCGACGGCCACGTTCCCCTGTCTTCCCGACGGTGTGAAGAGGACCCGGACCTCTTCCTCGCCCTGCCTCATGAACGGTTGCGGCGACCGGTGCGACGCCGTTCGCGGTCACCGTTCTCAGACGGCTCTCGGTAGGCCTTGATCCAGCTCACACAGTCGGGGTCGACTCCGGTGAGCACGTTGGCCGCCATCACCGCCTGACGCACCTCGGGCTCCAGGGGGTTGGTGATCGCCGAAGTGAGGCCGCTGGCCGCGGCCATGGTCAAGAAGGCGGCGTTGATCCCCACCCGGTTGGGGAGGCCAAAGCTGATGTTGGAGGCTCCGACCGTCGTGTTCACCTTCAGCTCCTCGCGCAGACGGCTGGTGAGCCGGAAGACCTGCTGGCCGGCGGTGGGCATGGCACCGATCGGCATGACCAGCGGGTCGACGACGACGTCCTCCCGGGGAATGCCGTGGTCGGCGGCGCGATTCACGATCTTCTCGGCGACGGCGTATCGGACGTCGGGATCCTCGGATATGCCGGTCTCGTCATTGCTGATGGCCACCACCGCGGCCCCGTACCTGGCCACAAGGGGCAGGACCGTCTCGAGACGGTCCTCTTCACCCGTCACCGAGTTGACCAGGGGCTTGCCCCGGTAGACGGCGAGGCCGGCTGCCAGCGCGTCGACGATCGAGGAGTCGATGGACAGGGGGACCTCGGTGATCGACTGCACCAGCTCGACGGTCCGGGCGAGGATCGCCGGCTCGTCGGCCAGCGGAATGCCGGCATTGACGTCGAGCATGTGAGCACCCGCCTCCACCTGGGCCAACGCGTCCCCACGCACCCGGGAGAAGTCACCGTTCCTCATCTCCTCGGCGAGGAGCTTGCGCCCGGTGGGGTTGATCCGCTCCCCGATGATGACGAAGGGCTGGTCGAAGCCGATCACGACTTCCCGCGTCTCGGAACCCACCACGGT
>CAZSOF010000427.1:0-1697 GCA_964607685.1 uncultured Acidimicrobiaceae bacterium
CCATTGGCCACGTCGCCTTTCAAAGCACCCTTGCTCGACACCCACTCGGCACCGAAGCCGTTGTAGATCTTGTTCTCGAAGACGACATGACCGAAGGAGTCCCATTGGGTCCCGGATTGCAGCGGCATGATGATGATGTCGTCGGTCCCGCGAAAATGCCTGTCCACCCCACCGTAGAAGTCCCGGATCGATGTCCCGGCAACGGCGTCGGCACCATCTCGAATCATCAGGTGGATCGGGTTGAAGCGTCCCAGATTGCCGGTCTGCGGACCGTCTTCGTCATAGGGCAGCGCCATCGAGATCGTCTTGCCCTGTCTCACCAGGGTCGCGGCGTGGGTGATCATCTCCGGGGTGACCAGGTTCAGCGTCCCCTTCTCGTCTTCTGCGCCCCACCGTCCCCAGTTGCTGTGTCGGGCGCCCAGCTCCCGGATCGTCTCGATGTTCGGTGCCACTCTTCTCCCTGGTGCGCCCGTCTGTTGTGCAGGATGCATGATATATGATCGCCCTTCGCTCGCTCCGAGGAAGCCATGGACCACGAGTTGACACCCGAGCAGGAGTTGTTCCGCACCACGGTCCGCGAGTTCTGCGAACGAGAGATCACCCGCGAATACGTCAGGACGTGCGACGAGCAACGACGACCACCCCGGGAGCTGTACCAGAAGCTCGGAGAGCAGGGCTGGTTGGGGATCAATATCGCCGAGGGATACGGTGGCTCCGGGGGTGGGGCGGTCGAGGTGGCCATCCTCCTCGAAGAGCTGGGGCGTGCTTTCCTCGATCTCTCCTTCTGGGTGTTCCGCGCCGTCACCTGGGGGGGTCTGGCCATCGGTCGTGACGGAACCGAGGAGCAGAAGAGGGAGTTCCTTCCCCTGGTGGCGAATGGCGACCTCAGTGTCTGCTTCTCCCTGACCGAGCCCGACGCCGGCTCCGACGCGGCCTCCATATCCCTTTCCGCGGTGGAGGACGGTGACGAGTACGTGCTCAACGGTCAGAAGGTCTTCACCTCCGGCTTCAAGGCGAGTGATATGGACGTGGTCGCCACCCGCACCTCCTCCGAGGGCAGGAAACAGCACGGGATCACCAACTTCCTGGTCGACACCTCGAGCCCCGGGCTGGAGTCACGCCCCATAGAGACCCTGGGGCACTGGCCCCTGGGAACCGCCATGCTCTACTTCACCGACGTCAGGGTGCCCAAGACGCGGATGCTGGGGAGACTCCACGAGGGATGGGGAGATCTCGGCGTCTATCTGCGTTACGAGCGTCTGTGCCTGTCCGCGGCGCGCACCGGTGCTGCCGCCTCGGCACTGGCCGACTCCGTGGACTACGCCAAGCAGCGGGAGCAGTTCGGACGCCCCATCTCCGAGTTTCAGGCGGTGTCACATCGTCTCGCCGACATGCAGACCATGGTGGAGATCTCCTCGATGCTCGTGTACAGATATGCGGAGCGTCTCGACAAGGGCAAGGCCACCACCCGCGATGCTGCGATTCTCAAGCTCTATGCCTGCGAGGCCTACAAGCAAGTCGCCGACATGGGTCTCCAGGTCCTCGGTGGCTACGGGTACACCATGGAGTACGACCTGCAGCGTCACTTCCGGGAGTCACGTCTGGGGGTCATCGGCGCCGGAACCTCTGACATCCAGCGCAACATCATCGCCAAGACGATGGGCCTGTGATGGGTGTGATCACCGACGAGGCGAAGA
>CAZSOF010000428.1:0-1692 GCA_964607685.1 uncultured Acidimicrobiaceae bacterium
CGGGCTCCTGCAGACCCTGATCGAGCACGACCTCATCGACGAGTACCGCCTGTGGACCTTCCCGGTCCTGCTCGGCGGCGGCAAGCGGCTCTTCGACGCTGGAACGATGCCCGCCGGCCTCGAGCTCATCGACAGCACGACGTCTTCCACCGGCGTGGTCATCAATCGGTACCGTCGCGCAGGCGACATCAGATACGGCACGTTCGAAGTTGACGAGCGAGGAGGAGTCGAGGCGCTCTGGACGGAGGGGAAAGAGCGCTGATCGAGACCATGCGCTCCGATCGGCACCTGGCCCATCGATAGTGCGTCTCACAGATCGACCGACGCCAGCAAGCGCCTGCGCTGGCGTGAGGGGCAACTCACTTCAGGTGGTGTCCAAGCTTCTCAAGCACCGCGCGGGGAAATCGTGGAGGACTTCAGGATTTCTCCCCGTGCACCCGACTGGAAGATACTCGAGAGAGTGTCCGCAGGTAGAGGGGCGTGTCCTCCGCCTGAGCGCCCGTCACGCGAAGCTTCGACGCGACGGCTACCGGAAGGACGGTGGCCCATGAGGGGCTGTCTCCTGGCGTCTCGCCCGAGCCCTCGGCATGCTGCCAACCCAGGGGTGATCGCTGGTCCAGCAGCCCGGTGTCGTAGCTCGCGAACAGCCATGAGGACGCCGTTGAGCGGTGGGGAGAGATCGTGGAGACGCACCGGCCGCGATCAGTAGGACGCTCCCTCGAGCCCGGTGGTCGTCGTTCATGGTGAGCCCGGAGACGCTCCTTCGATGGCACGTCAACGAAATCAAGAGACCTCGGGGTGTAGGGACTTGCCGGAATCGAGAGCAGGGAGCCGTTCGACCAGGCCAGGGGAGACGGGGAGGAAGCGGGTGGCCCGTCGATCTCGCGGAGATGGCGGACCGACCTGCGGACGGCTGACCTAGGCTCAGCCCAAGTCGCTAGTTCGAGCGGTTCAGCAAGAGGTAATGCTCGGCCCTAAAGAAGGCAGCGCCTGGCACGAAGCCAGGCACCAACTGGTCGACCGCCTCCTGTTGGGCAACCAGTCGAGGTGAGTCCAGTGGGTGCTCTTCCCCATCCACGAGGAGGGTCGCAGTCTGCGCCGCCAGGATGTTCCGAACCCAATCCGAGCCGGGCCCATACCTGACGACGAGCACAAAGCCCTGTTTGGTCGGGTGGGCGTCGAGCGGTGTGTGATAGACGGTGCCTGACGACCTTCCCACGTGAATGACCACAGGTCTCCTGCCCCGCCTGATCTCTCTCGGGTTGAAGAGACGCTTGTTGACGCGTGCCAGCCATCTCGGATAAGGCATCCAACGACTCCCAAGCCCCGCGTCCGGCCTCCACGACACTATAGGTTCAGTTCGCCGATCGGCTGTTCGGCGAGGGAGGAGGAAGGTGAATGGATGAGATCGACAAGGAGCTCGAGGAGCTCATCAAGGACGCGAAGAAGTCCGCAACGATGGCCGCGAAGGGAGCCGCTCAGGTAGCTTTCTGCTCAGCGTCTTGGCGTCCTTCCAACCGCCACGCGCGGTATTGCGAACGACAGATGCGCCGCGACCGCCCGTCCAAGGAGAGGCCTGGCTCAGCGGCCACTGGAGGCCTTGCTGACCCTCAGGACCAGAGCTGACCTCCCTCAGCCATGCAGCTTGCCGAAGCACTCGAGCCACCCCCTGCTCCGGGCGCTACCTGACCG
>CAZSOF010000429.1:0-1674 GCA_964607685.1 uncultured Acidimicrobiaceae bacterium
ACAGAACGACAGAGATGGGAGTGTCGTGACCGAGCCACAATACGAACAGGGCCGCTACCACATGCAGGACGACTTTCCCCTGCTGCTGTCCACCCTCTATGACCACTCGGTGTGGATCCATCCTGACCAGGAGATCGTGTCAGTGGAGGCGGATCGGTCGGTCACCCGCTGGACCTACGGTGACCTTGACAACCGGGTCAGAAGACTGGCTACTGCCTTCGATACTCTGGGTATCGGGGTGGGGGATGCCGTGGGCACGTTCGCCTGGAACAACCACCGTCACCATGAGTTGTATTGGGCGACCGCCAACACCGGTCGTATCTGTCATACCATCAACATCAGGCTGTTCGGCGACCAGATCGTCTACATCGTCAATCATGCCGAGGACAAGGCCATCTTCGTCGATCCCGGCCTGGTGCCGCTACTGGCGCCACTCGTCGATCGTTTCGAGACGGTGGACACGATCGTCGTGATGGGAGAACGGGCCAGCGACGCCATCCCCGGCTCGGTGGCCTATGAGGACCTGATCGCAGATCAGCCCGAGCACGGGAAGTGGCCGCTCCTCGACGAGCGATCGCCATTGATGTTCTGTTACACGTCTGGCACTACCGGCAATCCCAAGGGCGTCGCCTACACCCAGCGCTCCACCTACATCCACACCATCTCCAATCTGGCCAACTTCTCCATGGAGCCCACCGACAACGTGCTCCCGGTGGTCCCGATGTTCCACGCCGCGGCCTGGGGCTACCCGTTTCAGGCCGTGACCCGCGGTGCCAAACTGACCTACCCGGGACCCGATCTGTCACCCGAGGGGTTGATCAGACTCTTCACGGAGGAGAAGGTGACGTTCAGCGCCGGAGTGCCCACTGTCTGGCTCGGTATCAGGCAGTACCTGGAAGCTCACCCCGAAGTCGATGTCTCCACGATTCGAGCCTTCCTCTGCGGCGGGTCTGCGGTTCCCCGGGCCATGATCGAGTGGTATTGGACGGCCAGGGGCATCAGGGTGATCCAGGGGTGGGGGATGACCGAGACCAACCCGATCGCATCTACTGCCCTTCTCAAGCCATACATGGAGGACTGGGATCTTCAGGACCAGCTGGATCGGCTGGAGACCGCGGGCATCCCGGTGGCCGGGCTCCAGGTCAAGATCGTCGACGAGTTGGGCGAGGAGTTGCCCCATGACGGCGAGGCATTCGGTGAGCTGCTGATCCGGGGGCCGTGGATAGCGGCCGAGTACTACAAAGACGAGCGAACCCCGCAGTCCTTCGAGGACGGCTGGCTGCGAACCGGTGACGTTTGCAAGATCACACCAGAGGGCTACGTCCGCATCACCGATAGGGCCAAGGATGTCATCAAGTCAGGTGGGGAGTGGATCAGCTCGCTCGACGTCGAAAACGAGTTGATGGCCCATCCCGGAGTCGCAGAGGCAACAGTCGTCGGGCTCAAGCACGTCAAGTGGCAGGAGCGCCCGGTGGCCTTGGTCGTGCGTGCCGATGGCTCCGATGTGACCGAGGAGGATTTGCGGGCCCATCTCAGCGAGCGGGTGGCCCAGTGGTGGCTGCCGGACAGGATGGTCTTCGTCGACGACATACCGAAGACGGGCACCGGCAAGTTCGACAAGAAGGTCGTTCGCGATCAGTACTCCGATCTGTTGATGGAGAGCTGACGCGGGTC
>CAZSOF010000430.1:0-1646 GCA_964607685.1 uncultured Acidimicrobiaceae bacterium
AAAGGAGACCGCAACGGAAAGGGTCAGAACCCTCCCAGCCACAGAGTACTTCGCTCCAACCTGCCTACAAGCAAGAAATCGGAGCCGCAGTGGGGAAACAGGTGTTTACAGGCCGAGAACCAGCGGAAGAGATGGGATAATCCGGTGAGGGTCTCCAGGGCCCTGAGATGAGGGCGGCGTTCGCGTCCGAGATAGGTGACTGTCCTCCGATTTAGGATTTGGATTGAACCTGCGATGAAGGATGAAGCCCCCGTGGTGGGTGGCCTGAGATCCACTTCCGGTGACCAATGATCATCTACCGCCAGCGTTTCCAATCACTCGGTTTCGTCCGATGATCACCGCGGCGCGAATCCTCTTCACGGGTGTCGGGATCTTCTGGTTTCTGATCGGAGTGTTGGCCGCCCTGCTCACGGATCGGGGCATCGGCCCGCCCATGATCTTCGTCTCCGAACGGACCGATACCGAGCTCTACGGCGGACCACCCGATCAGATCCTGGACTCCATCCCCGAGCTGCGCGTACTACGCCACACCACGGTGAAAGGCGTCCTCGCCGGGTTCCTCGTGGCTGCCGGGTTGCTCACCGCCGGTGTCGCCTGGTTCGGTCTCAGACAACCCCAAGCCTGGGTTCTCGGGCTACTCACCGTCGTCGGAGTGGCGGTACTCCCGTACTGGTGGATCGCATTCACCCCTTATCGCCAAGCGGGGATCGGTCTCACCCTGGGTGACATCCCGCCGTTCATGTGGGTGCCGGCGATCATCATGCCGATGGCCAGCCTCCTCGGGTGGGTCGGCTACCTCACCAGCTAAGAGCATCGAAGTCCCTGACGCACATCCCTGCAAGGTCCAAACCGACCCCGTCATGCCGGGAGGAATCCTCGACAGGACAGTCTCCAGGCCGTGATCTGGGCCATCCTTCAGACCGTGTAGGTTCAGCGAAGGCCTATTGGATCCTGAAGGGAGGCCCCCGATGTTCGAGACGACACCCATGATCCCAACGTTGCCAGCGGCGGACCTGGAACGAGCGAAGACGTGGTACGCGGACAAACTCGGTCTGCAGCCGGTGCAAGAAGATGCCGAGCGCGGCGGTGCGATGTACGAGACCGGAGGCTCGCCGTTCCTGGTTTACCTATCCGAGTTCGCCGGCACCAACAAGGCGACGGCCGCCACCTTCGCCGTGGAGGACTTCGACTCGGTGGCCGACCAGCTGCGAGCCAACGGAGTCGTGTTCGAGGAGGTCGACTTTGGCGAGATGGGAAAGACCGTCGACGGTGTGATCACCTCCCCGGACGGGTCGGATAAGGGTGCTTGGTTCAAAGACAGTGAAGGCAACATCCTGGCCATCGCAACTCCGCCGAGGAGTGACGCCGGGAAACGGTGACAACGGAGGGCCGGCCCTGACCCGCCCTGACATTCTCCGCTGCGACAATACATATCGCATTTAGTGGTTGACGACCACTCTGCGTGGTGGCAGAATCTCTTTAGCTCAAGTTGGGAGGCGGCCACGTGTGGGACAGCGAGTGGTCTGAAGACAAACGGGATGCAACGGTCCAGGACTCTTCGCTGACCGTCGACGCGAGCACTCGTGAGGGTGGAGCCGCGCTCTTCGAATTCGCCCTGGTGTTCCCCCTCCTCATCCTGCTGATAT
>CAZSOF010000431.1:0-1637 GCA_964607685.1 uncultured Acidimicrobiaceae bacterium
GCGGCGGCGGCCCAAGTCGGACTGTCTGGAGACACACTCGATGAACGTTGGGAAGAGTTCGCCTCGGACGGTTCGCCACCCCGTCAGCTCGATTGTGAAGTCATTGAAGGCTCAACTCACGTCGATGTCGTACCACTGTCCGACGGTGCTGTCGACGTGCCTACCAGCAGGAGTATGAAGTCCGGACCGCTTCATGGCCCTCAAAGGTTGAATGGTTTGGGTGGAGCTGACGGGATTTGAACCTTGACCCCCTCGCGGGTGTGAGGTGCTCTTCGGGGTGGACGCCCTCCACCACTTTCAGACCCAAGGGAATCTGGCGAGCCCCGGGGACATGCCATGCGCAACCGCTACCGGAGCTATTTCGGGCGGCGGCTGGTTCTATCGGATTCGGATCGCGTCTGTTGAAGAAGCGACATCACCCTGACCAGCGGATTCTGGAGAGCAGTGTTCGAGGAGGGGCTGGCTCGCCTGACGCGTCGGCGCGCTTCTACCGATCCTTCTACCGGGTTTCCGATGGTCGGAGACCCTGGAAGGAGGAAGACCATGAAGGGCTATGTGGCGCGGAAGGGTGATCGTTGGTATGCGGTCATCTACGAAGGTTTGGATCCCGTTACCGGGAAGGAGCGGCGGTGTTGGCACCCGGCTGGGACCAGCCGGGGCGACGCCGTGCGGCTGGCGGCGAGCCTGGCTGCAGAGTTGAACGGTCGGGACGATGGTGGGCGGTCGCTCACGTTCGGTGTCTATCTGACGGCGCGGTGGCTCCCGGGTAAGAAGCTGGAGTTGGCGCACAGCACCTGGGACGGTTATCGCCGCAAGATCGACCTCCACGTCCTCCCGTCACTGGGCAGGGTGCCGATCCGTCGGCTCCGACCTCATCACTTGGAGAGGCTGTACAACGAGAAGCTGCACCCTGAGAACGGGAAGCGCCCGTTGGCGCCGAAGACGGTGTTGGAGATCCATCTCATCATCCGGGGTGCGCTCAACGACGCGGTCCGTCGTGGGATCGTGACCCGAAACGTCGCTTTGGTGGCTCATGCACCCAAGGTGCGCTCGATCCCGAAAGTGGAACCGCAAGCCTGGACGGCTCAGGAATTGCGGGCATTCCTGCGTGGGGCGGCCGGGCACCGGCTCTTCGCAGCTCTCTGGCTTCTGGCCAACACCGGGATGCGTCGCAGCGAGCTGCTCGGCCTGCAATGGGACGACGTCGACCTCGACGCTGACACAATCTCGGTCAACCGGGGCCTCGTCTCCATCGGCTACAAGCTGCACGAGTCGCAGGGCAAGACCAGCAACTCGCGGCGAGCGATCGACCTCGACCCCACCACCATCGGCGTTTTTGCCGCCTGGAAGGCGTGGCAGGCGTCGGAGCGTGGAGCGGTGGGGATCGAACCGACGGGCTGGGTGTTCGCCGACGTCGACGGCAACCCGATCCACCCCCACTCCATCTCACAGGCCTTCGAACGGATCGCTGCCCGGGCCGGTGTCCCCAAGATCCGTCTCCACGACGTCCGCCACACCCACGGCACCCTGCTGATCAAAGCCGGCGTCCCCGTCAAGGTTGTCAGCGAACGACTCGGTCACGGGAACCCGGCGTTCACCATCGACACCTACCAACACGTCCTCCCCGGCATGCAGGC
>CAZSOF010000432.1:0-1634 GCA_964607685.1 uncultured Acidimicrobiaceae bacterium
TCCCGGTGGCGGGGGGCACCACTCTGAAGTTGGCAAAGGCCGACTGGCCCCATTTCAGGAACTCGTAACGCTCCTGATTGCGCTCGAACTCCTTGGTCGAATTGATGATGAGGGCATCCGGGCGGGCAAAGGCGTCGACCTGAACCGAGTGGTCAATCACGAGGTCGGCAGGGATCAATGGGTTCACCTTTTGGGCCGATCCTTCATCTCCAGTCATCCGCACGATGGCCGCACGCATCGCGGCGAGATCGACCACCGCCGGGACGCCGGTGAAGTCCTGGAGCACCACCCGGCCAGGGATGAACGGGATCTCGGTCTCACCGACCCGGGTGGCGTCGTAGGCGGCTATCTGACGCACGTCATTCTCGGTGACGGCGGTCCCGTCGAGGTTGCGAAGGGCGGACTCGAGGAGCACCTTGATCGAGTACGGGAGGCGGTCGGCACCCTCTACGGCGTCGAGGCGGGCTATTTCGCGTGCCCCGAGGGGGGTCTCCAGCGTGGCACGAGCCCCGAACGGATCGTTGGACATTTCGGCCTTTCGGGTCAAGAAACCTGGTTCTCTGAGACTAACCAAGCGAGATTGGTCTTCCATTCCGCCGCGTCCTGAAACAAGACGTCCTGAAACAACACGTCAGCTTCGCTTCGGGAGGATCGATGGTGCGTTGGAGGATGGAGACTCCTGTGTGCTCCCCGACGATCAAAGCCCGGAGTCCTCCTTCGCGCACCGTCGGGCATCCTTGCGGGATGACCAGTTTCTCGAGGTAGTTAGCCCCGTATCCGGGGCCAACTACCGGAGGTTCGTGCGCCCAGGTGTCAGCCGATGGTGACCGGGACCTGGGTGACGCAGTCGTCCTCCAGGGCCCGGTGGGGGATGACCACCGGGTTGCAGGGGACCGAGAGAGCGCCGAAGAGCCCGGCAACGATGCCCCGGTCCAGCGAACAGATCACCTCGGGGTGATTGGTGGCCGACTCACCGAAAGGGCAGTGTGAGGTGAGGAGGCGCTGTCCTTCGATGTCTGGATCCACCGAGAACCCGAGACCGGTCATGGCGCTGGCCACCGCCTGGACCGCCTCGTCGTAGCCGGGGTCGCTCGGGGCACCGATCTCGGAGGCGAGCTGCTCACCGTAGGAACGACCCACCTTCTCGGCCACCGCCGACACGTCGGGTGGCGATACCTCCTCGAGGACCTGGAACAACATCTCGGTGAGCATCTCGAAGCGTCGTGGCGCAAAGTGGACGCTGACCTCCTTGTTGGTCGGCTCGTACGTCTTGGCCGGTCTTCCAGCACCGGGGCCCCCGGACTTGCGTCGATGGCTGACCCGCAGATAGCCGTCGTCGGCGAGCCGGTCGAGATGATGTCTTGCCACGTTGGGGTGGATCTCGAAGAGCTCTGCAACCTTCGATGTGGTCATCGGCTCGGCCGCCTCCCTGACCGCTATGTAGATGGCGCGGCGAGTCGGATCTCCCAGCGAGGAAGTGAGATCCGATATGCGTTGGTCGAAGGTTTCTTTGTCCATGAGGGGTAAGAACCCGTCAAAACTATAGTTTCGACGATCTTCTAACCACTGTCGCCGTAGGGGAAATAGGTGGCCGAACAAGCCGAAATCCACGATGCCGTCGCGTCCATCGAGTC
>CAZSOF010000433.1:0-1630 GCA_964607685.1 uncultured Acidimicrobiaceae bacterium
ACACAAACCGATCGGCAGCTGCCACAGCCTCGTGGTGAATCTCCTGTTTGGTCTCGGCATCGGCGCCCACTGCCGTCACATGTAGTCCGGCATAGCCGACGTGGTTGATATCGGGGGCCTGTTGACTGATGGTGTAGGCCTCCATACGCCTGGTCAGCAGTGCCGGGTCCCCCTCCCGAGGCAGAACCAGCATCGTGAAGGCGAAGTATCCCTGATGGGTGAGGCCGATGAGGTAGTAGATGTTCTCCGGGCTGGTGACCAATAGAGCATCCAGATCGTGCTGGTCGGACGTCATCAGAGCCCTCACCTTGCCCACCCGATGCTCGTGCTCCTCGACTGAGAAGGCGCCCCTTGCCGTCGTCACACCCTTGACAGCACCCATGTCCCGATCCTACGACCTGGTTGTTCCGTGGGCCGGCGGACTACTCTGACCGGCGCCGCGGGTGTAGTTCAATGGCAGAACGTGAGCTTCCCAAGCTCAAGACGCGGGTTCGATTCCCGTCACCCGCTCCCCGGTGTCCGACGCCGATCTGTCGTGCAATCTGACCGGCTCAACCGGTCAGTCTGCACAACACACCGATTGGACGGATCGGCCGTGCATCTCCACCGGCTGGGGCGGACGGGCTGCACGATGCACAGTCGCTAGGTCGCAATGGCGGCACCTACCATGACCGACCCATGATCTTCTCGGACCGCTCGATCAGACAAGCAATCGAGTCGGGCACCATCATCATCGACCCCTACGAGCCGAGTTTCGTCCAGCCCTCATCTGTTGATTTGAGGGTAAGTGACGGCTTCCGCATCTTCGCCAATCACAGGTACTCCGAGATCGACCCCCGTGCCCCTCAGGACGACCTGACGCAACTCGTCGAAGTGGGCGATGATCCGTTCATGCTTCACCCCGGGGAGTTCGTCCTGGGCTCCACACTGGAGCGGGTGAAGCTCGGTGAGGACGTCGTCGCCCGTCTGGAGGGCAAATCGTCGCTTGGCCGTCTCGGGCTCTTGATCCACAGCACCGCCGGCTTCATCGATCCGGGTTTCGAAGGACATATCACTCTGGAGCTATCGAACGTCGCCACTCTGCCGATAGCCATATATCCGGGCATGAAGATCGGCCAGATCAGCTTCTACCAGATGACGACCGCCGCCGAGTTTCCCTACGGATCTCCCGAGCTGGGCTCCAAGTACCAGGGTCAAACCGGCCCCACCGCAAGCCGATCGCACCGCGATTTCAGATTCAGACGGCATTGACTAGCGCGTCCGCGTATATTTCAAAATGGTCCGGTCTGGCGGAGACACCGGGGCCCGGGAAGCGCCAGACTGGGCTTGTTAGTCAGTGCCCAATTGAGTCCCCACTCTGAAGCTTCCACAGGCTTCACAGGGCAAGGACGAACCCCTCCGCGGCAGCCTCTGGCTGCCGCACGCCTTCTTTGAGGGGTCAGGTGACGTCGCGGCCCAGGTTGGCGAATCGGGTGAACTCGGGCTGGAAGGTCATCTCCACCGGTCCGGTGGAGCCGGCGCGATGCTTGGCCACGATGATCTCGGCGATTCCCTTCTTCTCCTGGTCTTCAGGGTGGTAGTACTCATGGCGATAGACGAACATCACGACGTCCGCGTCTTGCTCGATCGA
>CAZSOF010000434.1:0-1619 GCA_964607685.1 uncultured Acidimicrobiaceae bacterium
TTGCGTGCGGTCATCGAGTCTGGCGATGAAGAGGTGGCGGCGAGGGGTGTCAACTCTCTCCTCGACACCTATGGCGCCAAGCCACGCTTGTCGACACACAACGGCGCCCCCCATCTCCACTTCGAGCCGCTCGACTCTTCGATCGTCTCCTGGTTGGGAGCAATCACTGCCATGGGTCTGGCCAGCGTGATCGTGGAGGATGGCGTGGAGCGTTTTGGAGTATGTGACTCGGCCACGTGCCGCGACGTGTACGTCGATACCTCACGCAACCGCTCCCGACGCCACTGCTCCAACACGTGCTCCACCCGGGAAGCGGTGGCCGCCTACCGAAGGCGCAAGGCCGACTGACCCTGGGCGGTGGCGTCTTCGCAGGTTGGCGTGGCTGGGCAACGACGTCGTTAGGTTGGACCGGTGGCCCGACCGGCGGATGAAGTGAGAGGGGGCACCGAGCGCAGTGCCACCACCCTCGAGCTCTTCTTCGATCTCGTGTTCGTATTCGCCATCACCCAGGTGGTCGGGCTGGTCCACCTCGATCCCACGGCCGGCGGTGTGATCAGAGGCGGGTTCCTGCTGTTCCTGCTGTGGTGGACCTGGTCGGTGTACACGTGGATGACCAACTGGACCGGCACAGATTCTCCACAGATCAAGCTGTTCCTCCTGGCGACGATGGGCACGACACTGGTGATGGCGATGGCGGTGCCCGACGCTTTCGGTGAGACGTCGGCGCTCTTTGGGATGACCTACTTCGTCGTCAGGGCGTTGGCCGCGTGGCTCTACTGGTATCAGTCGAAGGACTACCCGGCGCAAAGAGCGGCGTTCTTCACCTTCTATCCGCTTTCCATCACGGGCGCCCTCCTGGTCATGGTCGGAGGGTTCGCGGAGGGCACCACTCTCCTGATCCTCTTCGTTCTTGGCGGCCTGCTCGACCTCATCGGTGCCGCCAACGCAGGACGCGGTACCTGGGCCGTGGATGCGGCCCACTTCGCAGAACGCAACGGGCTCTTCATCATCATCGCCCTGGGCGAATCGGTGGTGGGCATCGGGTTGACCGCCGGCGGAATCGAGGTGGACATCGCTCATCTCACCGCCCTCCTGGTTGCATTCACCGGCGTCGCCACACTGTGGTGGGCTTACTTCGACAGAGCCGCGCCTGACGCCGAACGACACTTCGCCGGGCTCACCGGTCAGGCTCGGGGGAGATTCGCCCGAGATGTGTACACACTGCTCCACTATCCACTCGTGGTGGGAATCGTTCTGTTCGCGGTCGGGCTGGAGGACGTCGTCGCCCATCCCAGCGATCTCCTCAGCGACGTCGCACGGTTCACCATCGCCGGGGGCACCGCCCTCGTCCTGTTGACTGTGGTTGCGGCCACGTACCGCGCCATTCACCGCATTGCGCTCGAGCGTCTGGTGGCCGGCTTCGGTCTGGTCGCGATCATCTGGGTCGGCGCCGGGTGGAGTGCCACCGGATTCGCCGCGGTGACAGTCGGGATCGCCATCGCGGCTCTGGTCGTCGAGCGCACCCACCCCTGGCCGGAGCCGGGCAGCGCGGGCAACTAGTGCCCTAGGCGAGGCTGGCGTTGAGGGTGATCTCGACGTTCCCGGCCAGCGCCTTCGAA
>CAZSOF010000435.1:0-1604 GCA_964607685.1 uncultured Acidimicrobiaceae bacterium
CGACTGGTTGAGGGGTGCGCGACGGGAGTCAGGCCAAGTCGGGTGAGGCCATAGACTCACGGCGTGGCCATCAAGATCGCCCCTTCACTCCTCGCTGCCAACTTCGCCCGACTCGAGGACGAAGTGACCCGAATCGCACCTCACGTCGACTGGCTGCACCTGGACGTCATGGACGGTCACTTCGTGCCCAACATCTCGTTTGGGATTCCGGTGATCGAAGCTCTCCGCAGCGTGACCGACCTCTACTTCGACTGTCATCTCATGACCACCAACCCCGACGCCTATCTGCCCGAGCTGACCAAGGCTGGAGTCAATCTGGTTACGATGCATATCGAGGCCGTTCCCGACCCGAGCCGGGCCATGCAACGAGCCGCCGACAACGACTTGGATTTCGGGCTGGTCATCAACCCGGGCACACCGTTTGAGGCAATCGCTCCTCACGTGGAGAGCTGTGATGTGGTTCTGGTGATGTCGGTTGAGCCGGGATACGGCGGCCAAACATTCATTCCAGAGGTTTTGCCGAAGGTAGAAGCAGCGAGAGAATGGGTTGAGTACCACGGACTGAGCGCCGATATTCAGATCGACGGCGGCATCACGCCAGAGACTGCCAAACAAGCCATATCAGCCGGTGCAACCGTGCTGGTGGCCGGAACGGCCGTGTTCAGGACGGATGATCCGCCCGCCGCTGTAGACGCTTTGAGAAGGGCTGCAGAGACAGATGAGTGAAAGAGTTCTGGTCGCAGACGACGATCTGGACATTCTCACGGTTGTCAAGGTGAACCTCGAGCTCGACGGGTTCGCGGTGGACACCGCAGTCGATGGCGAGGATGCACTCCACAAGGCGATGTCCAATCCGCCCAACGTCATCATCCTCGACATCATGATGCCCCGCATGGACGGCCTCACCGCACTGCACAGGTTGCGGAGCCAGGCCACGACCGCATCCATCCCCATCATCCTGCTCACGGCTCGCGGTCTGCCCGAAGATCGGGTCCGTGGACTCGAGCTCGGAGCCGATGACTACATCACCAAGCCTTTCGATATCACCGAGTTGGCTGCCAGGGTTCGGGCGGTGCTGCGTCGCACGCAAGCGGCCCGAGATCTGTCGCCTCTGACCGGTCTCCCGGGGAACTTCAAGATCACGGCCGAGATCGAGAACTGCATTCGCGAGAGACGAGAGTTTGCCCTCGTCCATGGTGACCTGGACAACTTCAAGGCGTTCAATGATCACTACGGCTTCATGCGCGGTGACGAGGTGATTCGCTTCTGCGGCTCCTGCTTCACCGAGGCGACAGCCAGTCTCGGAATCGAGAGCGCCTTCGTGGGTCACATCGGCGGTGACGACTTCGTGGCCATGATCCCGCCGTCTATGGCCGAATCCTTCTGCAAGGAAGTGATCGAGCGCTTCGACGACGGAATCCTCGATCTCTACGACACCGCAGACGCCCTGCGTGGCTATATCGAAGTCATCGACCGAAGGGGCGAGAGGTATGCCTTCCCGGTGGTCTCGCTCTCCCTGGGTGTAGCTTCCACCGACGTGCGCGAGATAGGGACGCAATGGGAGGCGTCGGCGATCGCGGTGGAGATGAAAGAGT
This sequence comes from uncultured Acidimicrobiaceae bacterium, assembly GCA_964607685.1. Lineage (GTDB taxonomy): Bacteria > Actinomycetota > Acidimicrobiia > Spongiisociales > ZC4RG35 > JANQRA01. Next base: position 1,596 of record CAZSOF010000435.1, read on the forward strand.
TCGCCAAGA
>CAZSOF010000436.1:0-1597 GCA_964607685.1 uncultured Acidimicrobiaceae bacterium
GCGGTTCAGATCGACGCGCTCACCGGAGAAGACCAGCGGCTGGCAGCGACCTAGACAGCGATGCCGGACCCAACTCTTGAAGAGATGCGTGGCAGCTGACCGACTAGAACGTGCAACGCACGTTCGCCCGAACCCGTCCGCGCAGATCACTCACCGCGCCACCCGATATCGAGGAGCCTCGATCGCACGAGAACCGGCAATATGGGCTAGCACCGGCGCAGCGACTCGCAACAGAGTGGGCCCGGTGGGACTCGAACCCACACACTTCGGATTAGAAGTCCATCCGGCTTCGTGTCCGTTGGTGTCCTCGTGTGTCCTTTTGTGAGGCGGTGTACGGGTTCCAGGCCGACCGTCGTGTCCTTCCGTGTCCTCTGGTTGTGTTCTGTTTCCTTGCTGGTGTGACCATCGTGTGACCGCGCCGAGCCGCCTTCGCCCGAGTCTCGGGGAGCACCTATGTGTGTGTTGATGGCGCGTTGATGCGACCGCCCGGCCCGTTCTTCCTGCATCCATTGGGGGTCCCCCGGCTGGCCGCTAGCCGGCAGCAGTGCCGTTGGGGTCGGCTGAATGTCTACTCGATCAATCTGGTGGATGTCAGTTCGCCTTGGGCCACCCAGAGCGGCCCCGGCTGGGCTGGATCGACGACGAGGTACAGGGTGGCCGCGAGCTCGTGGGCTGGGTCGCCGGATACGCTGGAGTCGTCGCGCCATCCGAGGGCAATCACGCGGCCGGATATGCCTGACGACGTGGTTACCTCTACCCGTTGGGTCACGGCTACTGCGAAGTCGGCGTGATTCAAAGCCAGACGCTCCTGGTGCTTTGGGGCCTGCTCTCGGTCACTCTCCATGCCACACTCCGGTGCTCGATCTCACGAGTGCCCTGGACGAAGAGCTATTGACAATCTCCACACCTTCGGTGATTGCTGCGACCGCTCGCCAGCTGCCCATGATCACTGATCGCGAAAATCCTCTCGCATCTCCCCGACGGCCTGGTCCTGGTTGAGAATCGCTTCGAGTCCCTTATTGAACTCTTCAACGATCCCCCATCTGAAGAACGCTCTCTCCGCGGGCGAGAGCTTCGACATTCTCTGAGTCAATGCTTCTCGATCAATCCAGAACTCGCCCGTCTTGTCCGACTCCAGATCGGTTCGCCAGTGGCAGAGATCAGCTATTGGGTGGTCCATCGCCATTCAGCCTCTCTGTCGTTTCCGCATTTGCCTCAAGCAGTGGCGTGATCGATCCGCGTCTCGATGGTGGCGACGCAGTGTCATCCGACCGCACCCAGCCGGTCATGTTGATCACGTAGAAACGTTCGGATGAGCGACCCGTGCTTTGCCCGCTCAGACAGACCATAGCTCGTATTCTTGCGGCTGCTTTGGCGGCGACTCAACTCCTTCTTGTTCGGGGATCGGGACTGCGGTCGAGTTGCGGCCACTCGTGCAACCCGGCGCTGGCTGACGGAGATCGGCCAGTCTCGAATCTGCGGTCGTGTTGAAAGCGGGCCATCTCGACAGACTCGTCGGGTAGTGGGGAGGAGACCGTATGCTGAGGGTGGCTGCTTCGGCGGCGACTTGGCTCTCTTCTTGTTTTCGGACCGGACG
>CAZSOF010000437.1:0-1585 GCA_964607685.1 uncultured Acidimicrobiaceae bacterium
GATGATCTCACCGGGACAACGGCCGGCGGCATCCATCTGGCGACTATGGGAGGCCTATGGCAGGCCCTCGCTTTCGGGTTCCTGGGTCTCGCCATGGACCGGGAAGTCTTCAAGATCCACCCGCGAATCCCGAACGAGTGGTCTTCGGTCGCCATGTCACTCGTCGTCCTCGGCTCCCCCCTGCGGATCCAGGCCACACCGGACGAGGTCGAGATCGAGTGTGAGCAGCCATTGCGCATCACTTGCGGCAACGCCCGGACCCGGTCGGCGAGGAGCCGTGCACGTTTCTCCCGAGAGTTTGGTGAATGGAAGGAAACCTCATGACTCCAACAGTTGTCGCTTTCATCGAAGACGGCCCGCCGGCGACGCCCGTCATCGCCATGGCGAGGGCCTTGAGTGAGGTGCTGAACACGTCGATGGCGGCAATTCACGTGGGCGAAGACGTCAACCAGACAACCCGAGACATTGCAGCGGAGGCGCAGGCCCCGCTGCGCGTCGTCCCGGGTGAGCCCATCGAGCAGATCGTTGCCGAGATGTCTTCTCGACACGTGATAGCCGGCGTCCTGGGAGCTCGGCGGCAGCCTGCAGGGCCACGTCCGGTGGGACACACTGCTCTCGAGGTCATCACACGTGTCGACAAGCCGGTAGCCGTCGTCCCCCCTGACGCGATTGTGCCCCTTCCTGAGGAGTTCGACCGAATCCTGGTTCCTCTGAATGGCACGACGACATCGGCCAAGGCAGTCGAGGTTGTCTGTGATGCATACGCCCGCAGCGGCGTCGAGATCCTGGTCCTTCACGTGTTCGACAAAGACACCACCCCCGGCTTCTGGGATCAGCCACATCACGCCGCAGAGGCGTTCGGAGCTGAGTTCCTGGCACGTTTCGCCAGACACCCGGGAGCCAAGGTGACCCTTCGATCGGGGATCCCGGAGCAAAGTGTCCTCGCGGCCGCCTTGGAGGAGTGGGTGGACGTCATCGCGCTTGGCTGGTCGCAGCGTCTCGATCCGGGAAGAGCCGGGGTCGTGCGTCAGGTGCTCAGCGAGGCCCCGATGCCGGTGCTACTGGTACCCACCGACCGGGAGCCCGAATAGCGTCTCGGCGACATCCCTGCGCTGGAGAGACCCCGTCGGTGTTTGGATCGGGCTGCCGGTGCCCGGGGCCTCCCAGGGACCTCACACCTAACCGTCGCCGACAGGTCTGGCAGCGAGTGTCATCCTTTGTACGAAGCCGAGCTCGATCCGCCAACAAGCTCCACAGTCCTCGCACAAGAAGGCGACGACGTCCAGCTCACGTATGGCGATGGTCTGGAAGGCTCCACAGTCCGGACATGCGGTGATATCCCGCCGATGAGTCTCTTCGTCGCCGGTGGGGTGGCTGTTCATATCCCCACCACGGAGCCTACACGTAAGCATGACTCCGTGGCACCGGGGGCCGACCCGTGGCGGAAGCGGAGTGCGCGATTGCAGCAGATAAGGATCCCCGCGCTGGGATGATGGCTCCCGATGACTGCTGTCGCACACGCTTTGGACGACCGTTTCCAGCCTCCCACCGACCGCGGGATCGGTTTGGTGACTCTGATCGAGGG
>CAZSOF010000438.1:0-1572 GCA_964607685.1 uncultured Acidimicrobiaceae bacterium
GCCTCGGCCAGGACCTTCTCCATCACGGAGTCGTCTATGTCGTAGTTGGAGAACACAGCCTGGACGTCGTCCAGATCGTCGAGAGCGTCTATCAAGCGCAGCACCTTCTTGGCCTCGTTCTCCTCCACCGGAACCAGACTCGAGGGCAGTTGGGTCACATCAGCTGACTCGATCTCGAAGCCCCCGCCGCCAAGCGCGTCCCTGACCGAGCGCATGTCTCCGGCCTGGGTGATCACCTCGTATGAGCCGCCCCCTGCATCCCGCACGTCCTCGGCACCGGCATCGAGTGCCGTGAGCATGATCCCGTCCTCATCGCCCACGGCCAGGATCAGTCCCTTCTGCTCGAAGAGGTATCCCACCGACCCGGGCTCCCCCAGATTGCCATGGTGTCGGCTGAAGGCGGATCGGACGTCCGATGCGGCCCGGTTGCGATTGTCGGTAAGGACTTGAACGTACAGGGCCACACCTCCCGGCCCGTATCCTTCGTAGAAGAACTCCTCATAGGTGGCTCCTTCCACTTCGCCGGTGCCTCGCTTGATGGCCCGCTCGATGTTGTCATTGGGCATCGACGCCGCCTTGGCCTTGTCAACGGCGGTCGCCAGATTGGGGTTGAACTCGGGGTTACCCCCTCCCTCACGGGCAGCGACCTCGATGGCCTTGGCCAGCTTCCCGAAGAGTTGGCCCCGCTTCGCGTCCTGTCGGCCCTTGCGATGTTTGATGTTCGCCCATTTGGAGTGTCCGGCCATGAGACCCTCAGATCAGATCGAGCAGCATCCGGTGGATGCGCCCATCACCTGTCAGCTCGGGATGAAACGATGTTGCCAGGATCGGTCCCTGGCGGACCATGACCGGATGATCGTCGATGAGAGCGAGAACCTCGACATCGGAGCCGACCTTCTCGATCCAGGGCGCCCTTATGAAGACCGCGTGAAAGGGCGTCTCCATCCCGACAATCTCGAGATCGGCTTCAAATGACTCGTTCTGTCTCCCGAAGGCATTGCGTCTCACGACCACATCCAGAGCACCGATCAAAGGCTGGTCACCCTCGGTCACGGCTCCGGCCAGGAGGATCATCCCGGCACAGGTGCCGTATACCGGCAGCCCGTCGTCGATGCTCGCACGGAGCGGCTCGAGGAGACCGAACCTCAACGCCATCTTCCCGATGGTGGTCGATTCCCCCCCGGGGATGATCAGGGCATCGACGGAGCCGAGCTGATCCGGCTTCTTGACACTTACGGCTTCGGAGCCGAGCGCGTCGAGGATGCGCAGATGCTCACGGACGTCGCCCTGAAGCGCCAGGACGCCGACGCGGCTCATGTCACCATCCCCGGCGCGCCAGCTGCTCCGTCTCGGACAAGGTCTCCATTTCCAAGCCCGGCATGGCTGCTCCGAGACCACGCGAGACCTTGGCCACCACGTCTGGCTCGTTCCAGAAGGTCGTGGCTTCGACAATCGCCCGGGCATACCCCTCGGCATCGGAGCTCTTGAAGATCCCCGATCCGACGAAGACACCATCTACTCCGAGACCCATCATCAACGCCGAGTCGGCCGGCGTGGCGATGCCACCGGCAG
>CAZSOF010000439.1:0-1566 GCA_964607685.1 uncultured Acidimicrobiaceae bacterium
CTGGGCCTTCGCCTCCTCGACCACGGCGATCTCGAACAGGTCGACCTCGGGGTGAAAGCCCGTCGAGTGGTTGTTCTCCTCCCCGTACGTGGCCGGGTCGAGGTCACCGCCTCCGGACAAGATCAGACCGTCCACCATGGTGACCAACAGCCGGGCGTCGCCCGGATCGAGGGCGGCAGGGAACATCACCGGGATCATCCCGGTGGCGCTGACCGCGTCGGTGTAGTAGACGGCGAGAGTCTGCAGCGTGTCCGGTCCGTAGAAGGTCTCGAGTCTCCGCCGCCATGATGTGATCCCAACCACTGGTCTCATTCTTCGAGCTCCGATTTTTCGTGGGCACCGTGGGGGGCCCGAATCCCGCGGTAGGGCCAATCACCACCCAGAGCGGTCGACAGGACCTCCGCGGACTCACTGGGCTGCGCCCCCAAATCGGGGCGCACCGTGACGGTGCCTTCGATGATTCTATTGGTGAGTGCCCCCAGACCCTCGACCTCCACCGTCACCACGTCGCCCGGCTCGACCGGTCGCGACCCGGCGGGAGTCCCGGTCAGGATCACATCACCCGGCAGCAAGGTGATGGTGCGTGCGATGTCGGCCACCAGGTAGTGCATGTCCCACGCCATCTCGGATGTGTTCCCCGATTGTCTCACCTCATCGTTGACCAGGGTGCGGATTGCCTTGTCATGGAAGTCCCAGTCGGTGACCAACCCCGGACCGAGCGGGCACAGCGTGTCGGAGCCTTTGACTCGCAGCATCGATCCGGCGTCGGTGTCCCGAAAGTCGTGGAGGCCAAAGTCGTTGCCGATGGTGTACCCGGCGATGTGATCGGCGACCTGGTCGATCGAGATGTCGAAGGTCCGGTTGCCGATGACGATGGCGATCTCCCCTTCGTAGTTGAGGTACTTGCAGCGCCTCGGTCTGACGACGTCACCGAGATGGGCGTTGAGTGACGTGATCGGCTTGTGGAAGTAGGTGGGTGCGGGTGGGAGCGTCGTCATGAACTCCTCGACCCGGCTTCGATACGTGAGGTGGGTGGCGATGATCTTGGTTGGCTCCGCCGGGGGCAGATGATGAGCACCCTCGATGGGCAACCGCTCCCCGTCGCTGGTCACCAGCTCGTCGTCTTCGACCCGGGCCTGGACCGCGCTGCCGTGAAGCGAAATCCGCCGATACTCGGCCATGGCGGTCACGCTAGGGGATGGGTGCCATCCAGACCTCGAATCCGGGCTCTCGGTAGAGACCCAGCAGGGGGATTAACTTCGGCAGCCTACGAGATGACTGGCAACACGCTGCCCAGGAACTTGGGTGATCCCCACGCCGATATCACCTCTCATGACACCTACGTGACGGGGGTGCCGCACGCCGCGTTCCGCAGGATGCGGGCCGAGGAGCCGGTGGCATGGGTGATCAGTCAGAAAGGTTCCGGGTTCTGGGCGGTCACCAAGCATGCCGACGTCCTCGTGGTGAGTCGGGACTACGGGCGTTTCACCGCGTCCCGTGGGATCCGCATTGAGGAGATGGACGCCGATGAGCTGGAGGCCCGGCGGTCGATGATGGAGCTCGATC
>CAZSOF010000440.1:0-1557 GCA_964607685.1 uncultured Acidimicrobiaceae bacterium
CCGCCCTCGTGCCTGTCATTTTCTGCTCCCTCTCGTCTGCACTGGTTCAAACGCAGACAGTATCGCACAGGATTGAGGGCTGTCGACGATCGAAGAAGATCGCGTTGATTGAGTCGAACGGTGCAGCCTGGGAGGCCCTGAGCGAAGGTTGCGATTGACGAGCTCGTTGAAGGAACGGGTTTTCATGGAACCTGGCTACTGTCGAGCGGAACGACTACCACATGTGTAATCCTGAGCGCAGCGGAGCGATAGCGGAACCGGGTACCCTCTGGGTCGTGTATGGACTGGAGACATCATTTACACCCGTTCGGAGACATGGTTTACACCTTGCAATGGTATTTGAGCATCCTTGACCTCCGAAAGGAGGCCGCGATGCCGTGGCAAGAAAGGTCGACGATGTCCATCCGACACGAATTCGTCAGTCTGGCCAGCCAGGAGGGTGCCAACATGCGGCAACTCTGCCGTCGTTTCGGGATCAGTCCCCCGACCGGCTACAAATGGCTGCATCGCTTTGTGACGGAAGGAGTCGCTGGCTTGGTCGATCGTCCTCGCACGCCCCACACCTCGCCAACCCGCACCCCAGCGGCGATCGAGGTCCGGGTGCTCCGGGTAAGGGATGCCCATCCCAGCTGGGGTGGGCGGAAAATTCGAGCCCGTCTCCAGCGAGCCGGGATGCGGACGGTCCCCAGTGCCAGCACGATCACGGCCATCCTGCGTCGTCATGACCGCCTGGATCTGGCCGAGAGCGCCAAGCATCGTCCTCACCAGCGCTTTCAAGCGGCCGCTCCCAATGAGCTGTGGCAAGTCGATTTCAAGGGACATGTCGCGACCACCCACCAAGGTCGAGTCCATCCCTTGAGCATTCTCGATGATCATTCGCGGTATCTGATCGGCCTCTTTGCCTGTGCCAGCGAGCAGCGTGCGCTCGTCCAGCAGCATCTGACCAACCTCTTTTGCCGGTACGGGCTGCCCCGTCGGTTGTTGGCCGACAACGGTCCACCCTGGGGCACCGCTGGCAATGGGGGCTGGAGTGAACTGGAGATCTGGTTGTTGCGCCTGGGCATCGAGCCGATCCATGGCCGGGCTAAGCATCCCCAGACCCAGGGCAAGGTCGAACGTTTCCATCGCACCCTCAAAGCCGAGGTCTTCACCGGTCTCCCCTATCCTGATCTGGCGAGCTGTCAGCGGGCCTGTAACCAGTGGCGGGTGCACTACAATACGCAACGACCACATGAGGCCTTGGACCTGGCGGTGCCGGCCGAGCATTATCAGCCGAGTCCACGGACGATGCCCGCCAGCTTGCCGGAGGTGGAGTATAGTCCGACGGATCTGGTGCGCAAGGTCAAGGCCGATGGGTATTTTGCCTATCAGGGCGGCCATTACCGGCTTGGACGAGGGTGGAAAGGGTTGTCGGTGGCGGTCAGACCCACGCCCAATCCGCAGGTGGTGGCTATCTATTATGGGCACTCCCTGCTCAAAGAACTGGATCTGATTCATGATCGCCGTGTGTAAACCATGTCCCAGAACACCTGTAAACCATGTCCCCGGTCTATACAG
>CAZSOF010000441.1:0-1556 GCA_964607685.1 uncultured Acidimicrobiaceae bacterium
TGAGGTCCTCCAACCCGGCGACGGTCTCTTCGACCCAGGGCATCGGGTCGCTCTCGTCCGGCCCGATGCTCAACAGGCCGTTCAAGGTCACGTAGTCCTCGCAGAACTGTGCTGTCTCCTCGCTGGCTCCTCCACAGGCGACGATCACCAGGCCCAACGCACACATGAGAAGACCCGACCGGGCTCCCCCACCTTTCATTTGCAGTCTCCTTTCGGCTGTCGGCGGGGCAATGTAGACACCGGGTGTTGTCTACACACAAACCGGTCTCTGGCCGTCGGGGGGTCGGTCGGTGGGGCCGTTGCACCCCGTCCCAGCCCACTCTGTGACTTGAATCGTGTGAGCTATGTCGCGCTTTCACCGATAGGACGGTGTTGGACGCTCAGCGACCTCACCACTGGCTGAGCAACCAGACCTCGGGTTGCCAGTCACCGGCATCGATGTCGGCGAACAAAGCGACCGCGTCGGTCAGGGCCTTCTGTTCAGCCGCGGTGTTGCCGGCTCGGTGATGAAGGTCAGCGAGGTGATTGCGCAGGGCCGCCTCGCGATGTCGGTGCCCGGTGATCGACGCGATGCCAATCGCTTGTTCGACGAGGCGGGTGGCGGCGTCGATGTTGCCGATGCCGGAGAGAAGACGCGCCTTGTTGTTCAGCGCAGCCATTCGTAACTCCTCGTCGTCGCCCGCCAGCGCCAGCGCCTGATCGACTTGATCCATGGCCGACGCGACATCAGTCTCGACAATTGCCATGACGTTCAGCGCCCGCGAGATCTCATTAGAGCTCTCTCCGATGCGGGCCGCGTCGAGGGCTCGTCGTGACAAAGAAAGCGCCGACTGCCCCTCACCGGTGCGGTGATGGAGGAGGGCCCAGTCACAGAGCAGACCGGGATTGTCGGGCTTCAACATGGCGGATCTCTCATAGTGCTCATCTGCCAGTTCGAACCGGCCCAGCAATCGGTGGACTTCCCCGAGGCGATGCTCCACGATGGCGAGGTCCTGGCCGTCGGTCTGGGCTGCGGCGGCGGTGAGCTCGATCGTCGCCTGGCCGTACTTTCCTCTCGCCATTGCCAGCTCGCCCAATCCCAGTCTCAGACTCAGACTCATCATGCAGTGGGAGCCCAATGCGATTGCTGTCTCATAGAAGCCGCGGGCCTCCTCATTGGCGTAGACGCCACGCGCCAGATCGCCGGCGAGTCGGTACCAATCAGCCGCCTCACTGCTCCCCGCACCCCGGTGCTGAGCCGCTATGGCGGCAGTCAATCCGGCGTCGCTGCGGGCTCGGGGCCTGGCCTCGAGAGCGGCGGCGGCGCGGCGATGCAGGAGACGACGGCGTATCAAGGAGGTGTCTCGGTAGATCAGGTCCTCGAGTCGGTCCAGTGTGAAGCTCAGCCCTTCCCCGTCGGGCACTTCCTGCATGAGACCTGCTCGCACCAGTTCCTCAACGGCTTCCACGATCTCCTCTTCGGAACGACCGCTGGTGTCCCGGAGCATCCAGGAGTCGCATGTGCCGCTGAGAACCGAAGCCGCCGCCAGCACCTGCCGGGCCAGGTCACCGACGGA
>CAZSOF010000442.1:0-1546 GCA_964607685.1 uncultured Acidimicrobiaceae bacterium
ATCAGCGTCTGGAGATTGGTTCCCGAACCGGATGCGAGTACTGCGATGTCGATAGAGGCCTCCGCGACGATGGCCGGGCGGCAGTGTAGGACCGGAGCCACGCTCCGCGACCAGTGGCCGGACATCTACGATCTGGGTCATCTCATGAGTGGATTCACCCAGGTGCCGGCGGCCGATTGGGAGTCGTGGGTCGACGACCGAGAGGCCACCATCCTCGACGTGCGGGAGCCCAACGAGTGGGAGCTGGGCACTTTGCCGGGGGCAATCCTCATCAGCCTGGGCGAACTGGTTGACCGCATCGAGGAAGTGCCCAAGGACAAGGCCGTGATCTGTGTGTGCCGGTCCGGCGGGCGCAGCGCCAATGTGGCCGCGTTCCTGTCTTTCAATGGCTATGAGGCGGCCAATCTCGCCGGTGGGATGAAGGCCCTGGGGTTGCAGGATTGACACCGAGAGTCGAGACCATTCGAACCGAGGGGCTGGGGGACTCGACTTACATACTCATCCATCTCGACATCGCGATGGTCGTCGATCCCCAGCGTGACATCGACCGATTCCAGACCGTCCTGGAGGACGCCGATGCCGAGCTCCGACTGGTCCTGGAAACCCATGTTCACAACGACTATGTCTCAGGAGGTCGCGATTTGGCGCGCAGGTTCGACGCCGAGGTCGTCATGCCGGCAGGCGCGGCACCGGTCTTTCGTCATCGCCCCGCGTTCCATTACGAGGACATCGATGTCGGAGTCATGGTGGTTCGGCCGATCCACACGCCGGGCCACACTCCTGAGCACACGAGCTATCTCATCCTGGTGGACGATCGGGAGACAGCGGTCTTCTCCGGAGGCAGTCTGCTGGTGGGCAGCGCCGGTCGCAGTGACCTCTTGGGCGTCGAGCGCGCCGAGACCCTGGCCCGCCTTCAATACGGCTCGGTAAACCGGCTGGCTCGGCTTCCGGATGCGGTGGAGCTGTTCCCCACTCACGGAGAGGGGAGTTTCTGCACCACCTCTGGTGCCCAGAGCCACACCTCCACCATCGGTGAGGAAAAGACCGGCAACCCGGTGCTGGCATACGAGGACGAGGACGCCTTCGTGAAGGGCCAGCTGTCGGGACTGGTCCCCTACCCCTCCTACTACCGGCACATGGGCCCGATCAATCTCCTGGGTCTCGATCCGCCGGAACTGTCGGCGCATCACCTCGAGGAGATACCGGACGGGGTGACTGTCATAGATGGCCGGCCCATGGCGGAGTTTGCCGCGGGCCATGTGCCCGGTTCTATCGGCATCGAGTTGCGTGACAGCTTTGGGACCTGGGTCGGGTGGCTGACGGAGTTCAACACACCACTGGTGCTGGTGCTCGATCGCGACCAGGACACCGAGGAGGCGATGCGTCAGCTGGTTCGTATCGGATACGACCAGATTCGAGGAATGGTGAACGAGGTTCCAGGAGAGCTGGACGCCTACCCGACTCAGGACCTGACCCGCTTCCTGGAATCCGTCGCAAGCGGAGCACAGGTACTCGACGTGCGGGCCCCAGATGAGTGGGAAAGCGG
>CAZSOF010000443.1:0-1526 GCA_964607685.1 uncultured Acidimicrobiaceae bacterium
TCCCCATAGTGTACGCTCATCGTACGGATGGGCGCTATGCGTACACGGAGCGGACCCGGGGTCGACTATTCGAGCTAAGGGGTGTCGCCGGCGGCCAGCTCACCTAGAGGAGGAGACCAGTACCAATGAGAAGCAAGCTGCGATCTACCCCGACCCTGGCGGCGGTTGTCATGTCGCTTCTGTTTGCGGCCTGTGTCGAGTCGGACGATGGGACCGACACTACGGAAAGCGCACCGGAGACGACAACGGCGGCGCCGGAAACGACCGAAGCGGCCCCCGACACCACGGAGGCGCCGCCGGAGGCCCCCGAGTTCATAGTGATCGGCAACCCGATCGCCCTGTCCGGCCCCAACAATGCCGGCGCCTCGCTGACGCAGATCCCGAGCTATGACCTGTGGGTGGAGGACGTCAACGCCGCCGGGGGGATCTATGTGGAGGAGTACGACGCCCAGATCCCGGTGCGGATCGAGAGACAGGATGACACCAGTGACGTGGGAACCGCGGTACAGCTGACACAGCAGATGATCGCGGACGAGAACATCCACTTCATCTTCCCGCCGTGGGGCACTGCCTTCAACTTCGCAATCGCTCAGGACATCAGCGATGCCCAGACACCCGTCATGGGATGCACCGTGGGCTCGAGGGAGCTGGTGGAGAACCCTGGCCAATTCCCGTACTTCTACACCCTCCTCAACCAGTACGTCGATCAGGGCGCTGCCCTGGTGGAGCTTCTCCAGGACCTGGGAGTGGCAACGGTGGCGATCGTCCATCACGATGACCTCTTCGGGATCGACTTCAACGCCTTCGTGGAACCGGCTCTCGAGGAGGCCGGGATCGAGATCGTCTTCCAGGAGACCTACCCGTTGGGTGTCGAGGACCTCTCCCAGACCCTTCGGGGCGCCCAGGATGCAGATCCGGATGCGTTCCTGGCCTTCTCCTATCCGGATGAGACATTCCTCATCACCGGCCAGGCGATAGAGATCGGATTCAACCCTGACCTGTTCATGGCTTCTGTCGGTGTGGCCTTCCCTCCGTACCGGGACGCGTTTGGCCCGGCCGCTGAGGGAGTCGTCGGCACCGGTGCCTGGAACCCCAACGTGGACATCCCCGGCGCTCAGGAGTACTTCGACGGCCACGTGGCCATGCACGGCGCAGAGCCCGATCGCTGGGCGTCGGCGGCGTGCTACGCCACCGGTCAGGTGCTCCAGCAGGCAATCGAGGCGGCCGGGACCCTGGACACGGTTGCGGTCAAGGAGGCGATGGACACCACCGAGTTCAACACCATCCTGGGCACCTTCCAGTTCGAGAACCAGCTCAACCCGGTGTATCCCGGTCAGATCGGGCAGTGGCAGAACGGTGAGTTCGAGATCATCAGCTATACCGAGGATCGGACCGCCGAGCCCATCTACCCCAAGCCAGAGTGGCCGGCGGCTGAAGGCTGATCGCGGGGAAGGTCCCTGGTAGCAAACCGGGAGATACGAGACAGCGGATCGTGGTGGGAGACCGCCACGACCCGTTGTCCTGCG